>CAIQNN010000010.1 GCA_903873185.1 uncultured Actinomycetes bacterium | reverse complement strand
GATTGCTGGAACAATGAGTGGATAAATTAGACCGGCGTCGCCGAATCCAGCCTTACCTAAAATTAGAGCTGCTACCAATGTAACGGCATAAGATTCAAAGAGATCCGCGGCCATACCAGCGCAGTCACCGACGTTGTCACCAACGTTGTCAGCGATAGTCGCAGCATTTCGTGGGTCATCTTCTGGAATACCTTGTTCAACTTTACCGACTAGGTCGGCACCAACATCGGCCGCCTTTGTGAAGATACCGCCACCAACACGCATGAACATCGCGAGCATTGCAGCGCCAAAACCAAAACCTTCTAATACTGCTGGGGCATTCTCATGATAAATAGCAACTACGAGTGAGGCGCCAAGCAAACCAAGACCAACAGTGGTCATACCAACGACGCCACCGGTGCGAAACGCGATTCGGACTGCCTTCTCGGCTGAGTTCTGTCGGGCGGCTTCAGCAACGCGAACGTTTGCCCGAACTGCCAACCACATACCGTTGTAACCGACGCCGGCAGAGAAGAGCGCTCCTAGTAAGAAGAAGATCGAGCGACCGATGCGAATCTCACCAGAACCTGGGAGCGCAAAGAGAATTACGAAGACAATCGCTACAAAATAGGAGAGAGTTTTAAATTGTCGATTGAGATATGCGGCGGCACCTTCTTGAACGGCACCGGCGATCTCTTTCATCTTTTCGGTACCTTCATCGGCGGCCAATACTTGGGCGCGAAGTGCGTACGCAATTGCGAGCGCCACTAAGGAAATTCCCAGAACTACATAGACGTAGACCAGGTTTGACCCTGTTACTTGAACCAAATTTGTCACTTAAAACTCCATTCTTGCCTCTTTGCAAGCATGCGCTGCCCTTTTGGCTAGCGGCACATAACGGGCGAAAGGTTACACATAACCTGCCCTCTGTTTCCAATAAGCCCTAATTAATAGGTATCCTTCCTCCTCTATGAATATATTCAATGCCAACAGCGCGATCAACTCCTTCGGCTTAGCTGGGATCTTCAGCATCCTCTTCGTCGAGACTGGCCTGCCAGTCGTGATTGGGCTTCCAGGCGACTCATTGCTCTTCATCGCAGGCGTAACTGCCTCGGGGACTGGCGCTGCGCTACACGTCCACATCTCCATTTTGGCTTTGGCAATTGGCGCCCCACTCTTTGCCATTTTGGGGTCACAATTCGGACATCACCTCGGTCACCGATATGGCGCAAATCTCTTTAATAAACCAAATTCCAAGTACTTCAATCCGGATCGTCTCAAGTCAGCCGAGAAATGGATGGACAAGTACGGCTACGGAAAGATGATTTTCTTGGGCCGCTTCATTCCGGTTGTTCGCCATCTGGTTAATCCGGTCGCTGGAATTCTAAAGATGCCTTATCAAAAATTTTTATTTTGGAATGTAATAAGCGCGCTAGTTTGGACACAAGGTTTTATTTGGACCGGATATTTAATTGGCGAAAAATTAAAGGGCTCAGTAGATAAATATATTCTTCCGATCGTGGCAGTCATCGTAATTCTTTCCATCGCGCCATTGGCATGGGAAATTTTCAAAGAGTGGCGATCGAAGAAGCACCTTAGCTAGTTAAAGTTTTATAACCCCAAATCAGTTAAGGAATAGGCAGCGCGATATTCAAATCCCGCTGCGGTAACTTTTGGTTCAGCGCCGCGTTCTACGATTACGGCAACTCCAACCACAATTGCTCCAGCTTCTTGCAGCGCTTCGACTGCGGTTAATACCGAACCGCCAGTTGTCGAAGTATCTTCAACGGCTAGTACTCGACGACCTGCAACATCTGGTCCTTCAATTCTCTTTTGCAATCCATGCGCCTTTTCTGCTTTGCGAACCACAAAGGCATCTAGCTTTCGGCCACTCTTTGCCGCGGCATGAAGCATTGCAGTAGCAACTGGATCGGCTCCTAATGTGAGTCCGCCGACCGCTTCGTAATCCCAATCTTTTGTAAGTTCCAACATGACCTCGCCAACTAGTGGCGCTGCTTCGGCATCCAAAGTAACTCTGCGAAGGTCAACGTAATACTCCGCCTCTTTCCCTGAGGATAAAATGACCTTCCCGTGAACAACCGCCTTCGAAAGTATCTGCGCTTTTAGAGTTTCATGTGAATTCATGGCTTTACCTTACCTAACGCTTGCAATCCCCCTTTACTTAAGTCATGGCAATTTCCCCCGATCGGCTAGAGATATCTCGGCTTGTTCACCGTTTTGGCTTTGGCCCAAAGCCAGGTGAATACGCCGCGTTGGTAGCATCGGGATTAACCGCAGCCAGAAATACCATCCTGAATCCCCCGGCCGTTGATCTCGGACTCCAGTCCGTAGTAGATCCGGCACCAACTGATCTCGGTCCGTTTCCAACTCCAAATACCCCAGCCGCAGTTACCTTCGCTCAAAATATGCGGGCACAAAATGCGGATCTAGTTGCATGGTGGCTAGACCGAATGGTCTTGGCTAACAATGGCTTAACGGAACGGATGACCTGGTTTTGGCATGGGCATTGGGCAACTGCGGTTGGAAAAGTTGAATATGCCCTAGCAATGAAAATTCAAAATGAAACTTTAAGGAAATATGCGTTGGGCAATTTCAACCAAATGGCAAGCACGATGTTGCAAGATGCCGCTTTGCAATATTGGCTAGATGGAAATCAAAATCAAAAAGGGGCGCCTAACGAAAATCTGGCGCGGGAGTTAATGGAGCTCTTCACTTTGGGAGTCGGCAATTATTCGGAGGATGATGTTAAGGCGCTAGCTCGTGCACTTACTGGATTCTCCGTAAACCGGTCCAGTGCGGTAACGACATTCAACCCTGCCAAACATGATTCTTCGATACTGACAATACTGGGGAAGAGTTCGATCTTTGATCCGCAGAGCGCGGTTAATTTATTAGCCTCACAAGATGCCTGCAGCAATTTCATCGCCAACCGTCTCTGGTTCCGATTTATTTCAACTTCAACTACCGCCCCAGATTCATCGATATCAACGGCCTTTTCAAATCGAGATTTGGCAGCAACAGTTAAAGTGGTTGCTACGCATTCGGCTATGAAAGATCCCCTCAACTCTCAAGTTAAGTCACCGGTCGAATGGTTTGTATCTGTTGCTAAAGCCCTAAAAATCACGCCATCCAAGCTACAAAATCGGGCGCAAGTTACGAATTATTTGGACAAGTTAGCTCAAGTACCGTTCGCCCCGCCAAATGTTGGCGGCTGGCCATATGACGAGGCGTGGCTCAATGCCGCAAGCGCGCAATATCGCTTGGCTTTTGCAGATTTCCTAATTAAACAAGGCGATCTTTCACCAATAATTAATGGGACTGGCGATCCTTTTCAACAATTAGCCGATTGGTTAGGAATCGCAGAATGGAGCTCACGAACAAAGCAAGTACTGCGAACTGTCAGTGGTGACCCTGCAAGAACGACGTTAATTGCCATCTGTTCCCCCGAATATGTAGTGAATGGATAACCATGGACACAATATCCAGACGGAAATTTCTGCAACTTACCGGGGCTTCAGCAATTGGAGCCACAGCCACCCAACTCTCGATCTCAGATATCGCTAAAGCTGCGGTTACTCGCCCACTTCCACTGGGCACTCCGATCGTCGTAGTTGTAACTCTCTACGGGGGCAATGATGGTTTGAATACCGTGGTTCCTTTTAATGATCCGATTTATAAATCATCACGACCCGACATTCTTCTAAAAGATACTCAGGTATTACCAATCGGTGAAGATTTAGGATTAAACGCAACTATGACCGGGTTTAAATCGCTATGGGATCAAAAGAAACTGGCGATTGTCAGAGGTGTTGGTTACCCCTCACCCGATCGCTCGCATTTTTCCTCCATGGCAATTTGGCAGAGCGCCTCACCAAAGGCGCACGTTAGCTCTGGATGGATTGGTCGTTGGTTGGATTCGCAGCAACACGATCCGTTTCAAGCAATCGGTTTGGGTTCGGTATTGCCGCCACTATTAGCCGGCGTAAAGCAAGTTGGTTCGGTGTTGCCGCTCGGTGGGTTAGTAATCCCGACTGGTTCACTGGCAACAGATTGCAAACGGTTATCGCTTCCTTCTAACTCTGATTCGCGATTACAAGCAGCAGCTGCGGTTTCGATGAAGGATCTGTTTTCAATTTCTAGCACCGTTACGCCAATTCTTAAACGCCCGGCACCGATTCCAGATAATTTGCCCTCAAATGTTGGCGGCAATTTTGGTTCCGACAGTTCACTCTCGCAGCAATTGGATGTCGTAGCGAAATTGGTCGCAGCCGGTTCACCCACAAAAGTGTGGGCCGTTTCATTGGGAGGGTTCGACACCCATGCCGATGAAGTTAAAGCGCAGAGCGCGCTGCTTGGAACCGTTTCTAATTCAATCACCAGATTCCTCAGCCAGATTCATGCCACTAACCGAGCAAACGATGTGGTTGTAATGGTCTACAGCGAATTTGGCCGACGAGTAAAAGCTAACGCTTCACATGGAACCGACCACGGAACTTCAGGACCAGTTTTCTTGGCAGGTAACCGAATTAATGGTGGCTTCTATGGCGATCAACCAGCACTAACGGCACAAATTTCCGGCGATCTCGCGGTAACCACCGATTTCCGAAACATTTACGGTTCGGTAATCGAGGATGTGTTATCTACTCCAGTTGGTCAAGTGATTTCGGGCTGGAGTTCAAAATTGCCTTTAATTAAAGGGTTTTAGCGCTCATCGCGATAGATAACCACATGGCTGGAGTCGCGCCTAACTAAAGACTTTGGTGGATTGGCATCTAGTAAGGCAGTTACTTCGATTCGAAGTTGAGCAACTTCAACTGCCATATTGGCTACGGCACTTTCTAGTTCAATGATTCGTTTGATTCCCGCAAGATTTATACCGTCACCAACTAGACGTTGAATATTTCTAAGTGAGGCGATATCGCGCAGCGAGTATCGGCGGCCACGCCCGGTGGCTCGATCTGGGGAGACTAAGCCCATTCGATCGTATTGTCGAAGAGTTTGCGGGTGCATTCCAGATAGTTGTGCTGCAATTGAAATTACATAAACTGGATCGATATCGGAGTGTTCAGAGTTTCCGCGTAGCTCTTCTTCGCTCATGCCTGGGCCCGCTGTGCTAATTCTTCGCGAGGGTTGTATTCCGAGGTCGCCTCGGCAAAATCTTCTAGCGCTTTCTTGGCTTTAGCTTCAAGGCGCTGTGGAACTTGAACTTCAACGCTAATCATCAGATCGCCAGTTGCATGCCCTTTTTTAACTCCGCGACCTTTAACTCGAAGAGTTCGACCGTTTGGAGTGCCGGGTGCAAGACGAACAGTTACTTCTTCGCCATCTAAAGTAGGAACCGCGATATCGGCGCCAAGCGCCGCTTCGGTAAAGGTGACCGGAAGGACCATATGTAAATTCTCCCCCTTGCGAGAGAAAATTGGGTGGGGAATTACATTTATTTGAACATAGAGATCGCCTGGACCAGCTTGACCTGGGGAGCCACGTCCCTTTAATTTAATTTTGGCGCCATCATTAATGCCCGCCGGTACGCGGGTCGTAATTGTTGAGGGAGCTGAACCTTGGGGGGCCAATTTAAGGTTTAGTTCGGTACCAAAGACGGAGTCTCTAAAAGAGATCGAGGTTTGGGTCGAGATGTCGCCACCTTTGCGCGGGGCGCGACCGCCACCAAAAAGGGTACTAAAAATATCTTGGGGATTGCCGCTGCCAAACATGTCGGCAAAATCTCCGCCTTGAAACCCACCTGGGCCAGCGTTTTGTGGGCCACCTCGCGGGATTCGACCGGAGGTAAATGCCGATCGCATCTCGTCGTAGTCGGCGCGCTTTTTATCGTCAGAGAGAACTTCATAAGCCTCGGAGACCTCTTTGAAGCGATCCTCTAACTTTTTATCACCCTTTGTCTTATCGGGGTGAAGTTCGCGCGCCAACTTTCGATACTGTTTTTTAACTGCAGTTGCATCATCGCTCTTTTTAACGCCAAGGATCGAATAAAGATCCTTCTCATATAGATCTTTGGCGGCCACTATTAATTCTCCGGATCTGTGACGGCGACGCGCGCTGGGCGAATCACACGTTCTCTGAATCGATATCCGGGTTGCAGAATTTGAGTAGCGAGAGTTTCGGTGACGTCAGGAGAGGTGGAATGCATCAGCGCTTCATGGATCATGGGATCAAAAGGCACATTGGCATCGTCAAACTTGGTAAGCCCAAGTTTTGTAGTTACGGCAGTGAGTCGATCGGCCACTGCTTTAAAACCACCAGTTAGTTCGCCGTGTTGCTCAGCTCTTTCCAAGTCATCAAGGATTGGAAGAAGTTCAGTAATAACTAGCGCAACTGAAAGTTCGTGGGCCGCAGCGCGATCACGTTCAACGCGCTTACGGTAATTTGCATACTCCGCTTGAAGCCGCTGCAAGTCAGAAGTTAGTACTGCCACTTCATCAACTACTGCTCCGACTTCAGCAAGAGCCTCATCAACAGCGGCAGAGAGTTCGGCATCCGAGCCCTCTGCCCCATTGGTTAGGTCATCGCTCATCTTTATTCTTCGACGATCTCAGCATCTTCGACGCCATCTTCAGCCTTTGGTGCTGAATCGCCGGCAGCTGCATTAGCAGCGTAGAGCGCGGCACCCAGAGCTTGGCTGAGTTCAGAGACCTTCTCGGTTGCGCTCTTGATGCCAGCGTAATCGGCACCTTCGAGCAACTTCTTCAGGTCAACGAGAGCGGTTTCAACTTCGGCGCGCTTTTCGGCAGCTTCTCCTTCGGCGAATTTTTCGGCGTTCTCCTTGATGAATTTCTCGGTTTGGTAGACCAATGCTTCACCGGTATTACGAGTTTCAGCCTCTTCTTTTCGAGACTTATCCTCGTCGGCGTGAGCTTCAGCATCCTTCATCATTCGATCAATCTCATCCTTGGATAGCGCGGAGCCACCAGTGATAGTCATTGATTGAACTTTTCCGGTTCCTAAATCCTTCGCAGAAACGTGAACAATTCCGTCAGCATCGATATCGAAAGTTACTTCGATCTGTGGAACGCCACGAGGAGCAGGTGGAAGTCCAGTTAACTCGAACATGCCCAACTTCTTGTTGTAAGCGGCCATTTCGCGCTCACCTTGGTAGGCCTGAATCTGAACTGCGGGCTGATTGTCATCGGCAGTTGTGAAGATTTCCGAACGCTTAGTAGGAATTGTGGTGTTACGTTCGATCAACTTAGTCATAACGCCGCCCTTGGTTTCGATACCAAGTGAAAGTGGTGTGACATCAAGAAGTAGAACATCCTTAACTTCACCTCGAAGTACACCAGCTTGAAGCGAAGCGCCGACAGCAACAACCTCATCAGGGTTAACGCCCTTGTTAGGTTCCTTGCCACCAGTAAGTTCGCGAACTAGATCAACGACAGCTGGCATACGAGTTGAACCGCCAACTAGAACAACGTGATCGATATTTGCAATTGGAATTCCAGCATCTTTCAAAACAGCTTGGAATGGCTTCTTGCAACGCTCAAGCAAATCTGCAGTTAGTCCTTGGAATTGAGCTCGAGAAACTGTCTCATCTAAAAACAATGGATTCTTCTCGGCATCAACCGTGATGTATGGCAGGTTGATTGAAGTTTGTGCCGAAGATGAAAGTTCGATCTTCGCCTTTTCAGCAGCTTCACGAACTCGTTGCATCGCCATCTTGTCTTTTGTTAAATCGATGCCATTCTTGGCCGCGAAAGTCTTAACCAAGAAATCCACGAGAGATTGATCCCAGTCATCGCCACCCAAGTGGTTATCGCCGTTGGTTGCTTTAACTTCAACAACGCCATCGCCAATTTCTAGCAATGAGACGTCAAAGGTTCCGCCACCTAAGTCGAAGACGAGAATGGTCTGCTCTTTATCGCCCTTATCAAGGCCGTAAGCCAGCGCTGCTGCGGTTGGCTCGTTAACAATTCGAAGGACTTTGAGGCCGGCGATCTCGCCAGATTCTTTGGTAGCCTGACGCTGGGCGTCGTTGAAGTAGGCCGGAACGGTGATGACGGCATCGGTGACGGTCTCGCCCAAGTAGGCCTCGGCATCGCGCTTTAACTTCATCAAGATGCGAGCGCTGATCTCCTGTGGGGTGTACTTCTTGCCATCAATATCTTCGGTCCAAGTTGTACCCATATGGCGCTTTACCGAACGAATCGTCCGTTCCACATTGGTTACGGATTGTCGTTTGGCAACCTCACCTACGAGTACCTCCCCATTTTTGGCAAAGGCCACAATCGATGGAGTGGTTCGGGCGCCTTCGGCATTCGCGATAACGGTGGGTTCGCCACCTTCGAGAACGGAGACGCAACTATTGGTGGTTCCTAGGTCAATACCAACTGCTCTGGACATTTAATACTCCTTATTAGTTATCCCGCCGATAACCTCTATCGGGGAATTAAGCCTGTTTAATGCCGGGCTACGGTCTTATTCTCGCCCTTGAGTGCAACCATGTCAAAAGATTGAGTCAGGTTGGCTCAAGTTTAAGTAATCTAGGTAACACCACTCATACCTATCTTTATTCCTGACAGATTGCCAAGAAATCGAACCAATCTGTGGCTGCGCCTCATACCCTTCACTCATGCTCACCGCGCTCCTTGTCGGAACCTCCTATGCCATCACCGCAGTCGCTCTAGTTTTGGTGGGCTATCGCGGCCGCCAGCTCTATCAGATCTTCGCCGCCGGCCAGCCTGATCCGACTCGATCTAATAACTACAAGCGCCGGGCTGCCTGGGCGATACATGAAATCCTCTCGCACACCAAAATGTTGCGCTTCACTGGGTCGGCGCTCGCGCACTGGGTAGTGATGGTTGGCTTTGTGGCGCTACTTGGAACTTTGATCACGGCATTCGGTCAGGTAATTTCGCCAACTTTTGCGCTGCCACTTATTGGCAATTCCGTGGCTTACAACTTCTTCGTTGAAGTAATCGCGGCGCTCACTGGAATCGGAATTGTTACCTTGATTGGCATCCGTCAATTCACGCGAATCTTGCGACCCGACAAGCGTTCGCGCTTCTTTGGCTCTCGTTCTGGCCGCGCTTACTATGTTGAAGCAACAATCTTGGCGGTCGTCTTCTGCGTCATCGCGTTGCGCGGTCTAGAAGGCGCACTGGCTGAAGTTACTGGTTGGAATTTGCATTACCCAGTTTCCTATTTAGCAATTTTGGTTTTCAAAGGTGCTTCAATCACACATCTAAAAGTTGCGATTCAAATTGTTGCTACTTTGAAGATTTTGGTTTCGATGGCTTGGTTCATCGTTATTGCGCTGAACTTAACTATGGGAGTCGCCTGGCACCGATTCTTGGCGCCTTTCAATATTTTCTACCAACGCAATCCAAATAAGCAGCCTTCACTCGGCGCGCTACCAGAAATGCTTTCACACGGTAAGCCAATAGATTTCGAAGATCCATCCGAAGACGACATCTTTGGAATTGGCAAGGCAGCTGACATATCCTGGAAGGGTCTGTTGGATATGGCTAGCTGCACTGAATGCGGTCGCTGCCAATCGCAATGTCCAGCGTGGCATACTGAAAAACCGCTCTCACCAAAATTATTGATCATGGCAATGCGCGATCACGCACTTTCTAAAGTTCCAAGCGCTGCGCCAATGGTTGGTGGCGCGATCGAGAATGCAATTACCAGCGAGATTCTTTGGTCATGTACGACTTGTGGTGCCTGTGTTAATGAATGTCCCGTTGATATCGAACATGTGGACCACATCGTAAATATGCGCCGCTATCAAGTTCTCGTTGAATCCGAATTTCCCTCTGAACTTGGTGGCACCTTCCGAAACCTAGAAAAAGCAGGCAACCCGTGGGGAGCTAATCGAACTGATCGAGACGGTTGGATTGCAGAAGTGGATTTCCCGGTTCGTGTGATTGAAGATGTAATTCCTGATGATGTCGAATATCTATTTTGGGTGGGTTGCGCCGGTGCTTATGAAGATCGAGCAAAGAAGACCACAAAAGCGGTGGCAGAACTACTTTGGATGAGCGGAACTACCTTCGCTGTGCTGGGCAAGAAAGAAACTTGTACGGGCGACCCAGCGCGACGAGCTGGTAATGAATTCCTCTTTCAAATTCTGGCAAAAGAAAATATCGAAACGTTGGAACACGCTTTTGGATCGCGGGGAGTTAAGAAAGTTGTAGTCACTTGCCCACATTGCTTCACAACAATCGGGCGCGATTATCGCCAACAAGGTTTTGAATTAGAGATGGTTCACCACACGCAACTTCTCAATCAATTGATTAAAGATGGAAAGTTAAAGCCCGTAGCTCATTCAGCTAAGGCGATTACCTATCACGACCCTTGTTACTTGGGTCGACACAATCAAATCTATATGCCGCCGCGTGAACTGCTCGAGGCCACAGGTGCTCAGATAACCGAGATGCCGCGAAACCAAGATCGCTCCTTCTGTTGCGGCGCTGGTGGTGGCCGCATGTGGATGGAGGAGAAGATTGGCACGCGCATCAACCTAAATCGCGTTGACGAAGCAATTGCTACTGGCGTTGAAGAAGTTGCCGTAGCTTGCCCGTTTTGCCGGGTTATGGTTGGCGATGGCATAACCGCTCGAGAATCTGATGTTGAAGTTCTGGATGTGGCTCAGATGGTGCTGCGATCCGTTAAAGGCTAAGCAAAGAGTTCATAGAGTGGGTTCAGAATCGTAAGTTCGCCATCCTTCTCACCCACCATTCCTTCAGCTCGCAATTGCGAGCCAACCGTCAACCCAGCAATTTCGCGTCTGCCAAAGAATTGCAGCGTTATCCCACCAGTTTCATCCCAAAGTTCTACAGCAAGCAAAGGGGCGGAATTCGTGGAGGAACTCTTTATCGAAGTGACGCGACCTTCTACTTGAGCACGTTTTCGCCACTGAATCGCTCCAATGGTGGTGACATTTTCGGCGTAATGGCTGATCGGTTCAAAATCTTCCAGAACTTCTTGTGGTGATTTCGGAACTGGAATTGCTTCAATTTCCGTTTCCGTTGCAACTTCCTGGCCGCGATGCTTCGGATGAATGATTACGGAACGCTTGGTCAACATTTGGTTGACGTCGAATGGAACAATCGTCGCTACCACTCTTGGAATTTGTGAAATGGGGCGGGAGATTTCTTCCGCCGTTTGGTCGTGAAGTAGGCGGCCCAAAAAGAAGGAATAAGTACGACGTGGCAGCAACAGTGTCAGCTCCACATCCGGTGAAGTTGTATGTCGAATTGCGTAATCAACTGCGGCATTTGGGATTCGACGATCTGGGCAATCAATTAGTTCAAGCGCAACGTCATCTAGGGCCCGATTCGCCTCCCATTTAAATTTGATAGCTTCCGCGCGACGATCATCCAGAACAAAGTGAACAGCTGAAAGATTTCTCGGTTTTAGGCTTCGGGCATATCGAACTGTTCCAATGGTTGCGATATCAACGCTATCGATCAAAACGGTAACATCGTGTCGAGCAATTGATGTGGCCCTGGTATCAACGTCATCGATCCCCAATACTTCTTCTTCGCGAAGATATTGACGATGCAGCCGGAGAAGGATTGCGACCGCGATTGGGAAGATTAAAACTATCAGCCATGCGCCTTCAGTAAATTTGACCACAGCAAAAATAATCACGATCGACAGCGAAGTGGCTCCTGACAAGAAGTTGATCGTGAAATTAAGGCGCCAGTTCGGCATTTTCAGCGTTATTGCCCGTTTTGCCATTCCGAAGCCGGCCAAGGTAAACCCAGTAAAAACGCCGATGGCATAGAAGGCAACAAGTTTGTCCACGTGAGCACCAACTACTAACAATAGGAGTGATGCCGAACCAGCCAACAGGAAGATGCCGTTAGAGAAAACTAACCGGTGACCACGCTTAGATAATTGCCGCGGCAAAAACCCATCTTCTGCAATGAAATTCGCTAAGAATGGAAAGCCGCTAAATGGTGTGTTTGCACCAGTATAAAGAATGAGCATTGTTGAGAACTGAACGAATAGATAAAGGATGTGACCAAAGGTGCCACGGCCCAGTTCTACATCAGCGATTTGTGAAATCACTGTTGGTGCGCCACTTATGTATGGAATCGCATGCGTTGCCTTCGCTAACCACGAAACTCCAAGCACCAACGTGCCAAGCATTGTTGCCATGATGACCGTAGTTCGACGAGCATTATTTCCTTCAGGCGCCTTAAATATCGAGACGCCATTAGAAATGGCCTCAAGACCCGTTAATGAAGAGCCACCATTTGCAAAGGCGCGCAACAATACGAAAGCAGAGGCGGCGGTGATCAGTCCTTGTGAATGCCCAAGAGAGATAGTCCCTGGTTGCGAAATAACATGATGAAGGGTTCCTTGAATTTCTTTGATAACACCAAGGATTATTACGAGACCCACCGAGGTAACGAAAAGGTAAGTTGGGGCGGCAAATACCCGTCCAGCTTCCTTGACGCCGCGAAGGTTTCCGTAGAAAAGAATTCCGATTACTCCTAAAGTAATCTCTAAAGTGAACGGTGCCAGTCCGCCGAAAGCTGAAACCAAAGCTGCGGTGCCTGCTGCTGTTTGTACCGCGACGGTAACGATGTAATCCAACATCAGGGCTACCGCGGCAACTTGTGCAATTCCCGGACCAAAATTTTCGCGGGCCACTATGTAAGAGCCGCCGGTCTTGGTGTAGACCATAACTACCTGGCGATAAGAAAGAGTAACCAGAACCAAGATCGCAAGAATTACAAAAGTCATTGGCATGAGGATCGTAAATCCAGCCAGCCCAAATGCCGGCAAAAGCGCAATTAGAATCTGTTCGCTTCCATAAGCCGATGAAGAGATGCAATCGGAAGAGAGAATTCCCAAGGCATACAATTTTGTTAACCGTTGATGTGAGAGCGTGTGTCGATTTAGCGGATTCCCCAATATGGCGCGCTTAGCCTTATAGATCAGAGGATCTCGAAGGTGGGCGTGCTCCTGCATCACCATAGGTTTAGGCGCGTCATCAATCCAGGTGTTAGTCATTTCGTTCTTTCTCCAGTTGTGCGGGGAGCTCGTGAGCTAGTAATCGGTAACCAATTCCAGGTTCGGTCAGAATGAAAGCTGGTAAATGTGGATCTGACTCCAATTTCTTTCGAAGTTGGCCAATATAAAGTCGGAGGTAATTAGTTTCTTTCTCATAGGCCTCACCCCAAACTGCTTGAAGGAGCTCCTTTTGCGAAACCAACCCGCCCGCCTTTGTAAGTAAAATTTCGAGAACCCGCCACTCGATCGGAGTTAAATGGATCTCGGTTGATTGATCCTCGCCACCAGAAATGCGATGGCTTGCTAAATCTATTTTCCAATCCCCCAGGCCAAAAATTGGAGTCGTGTGCGGAACTTGGATTCGTCGAAAAACCGCTTCCACTCGAGCCACAAGCTCTTCAATTTCAAATGGCTTTGAGATGTAGTCATCCGCGCCAGCTTTAAGTGCGCCCAGTTTCTTTTCCAATTCCGTGCGGCTGGACAGGACGAGAATTGGGATATTGCTCCATTTTCTCAGCTGAACTATGAGGTCGGCCCCATCTAGATCGGGCAAACCTAAATCAAGAATTATCGCATCGGGGCTCATCTCGGCTACGAAAGAAGTTGCGGTCTTTGCATCCGCGGCAGCCAACGTTCGATAACCGCGCGCCCGGAAATTCATTACCAGCGTTCGGACAATCTCCACGCTGTCATCGACAATCAAGATGCTTTTACGCTCGAATGGTTCAACCATGAACGATTCCAAAGGCAATCGGCAATGAAACAAGAACCGTTAAGCCACCACCGGCGGTTTGTTCAATACTTACTTTGCCTTCCATTAACTCGGTAAAGCCCTTTACGATTGCCAATCCCAAACCGACCCCAGTTGTATTGTCCCGGTCGCCCAACCGTTGAAAGGGCAAAAAGACTTTGGCGTAATCCTTTGGATTAATTCCTGGGCCATGGTCTATCACTCTTATTTCAATATTCCGCATGTGATCACTTGCTTGAACTCGAACTAAATGTTCTTTGGGAGTAAAACGCAGTGCGTTCTCCATTAAATTTACAAGCACGCGCTCGAGCAATATTGGATCTCCTTTTACTAATGGCAGGTCGCCATCAATGAAGATTTCGATCCGTTTTTCGGAAGTTTTAAGCGCTTTTACGGCACCGGAAATCGCATCTTCGACATCTACGGCTCGAGTGTGAAGCGAAATCGCATCTGCTTCCAATCGGCTCATGTCGAGCAAATTCTCAATTAGATTATTGAGTAGATCCAAAGAATGGTTGGCACTTTCGAGTAATTCTCGGCGGTCATCATTGCTCCATTCAATTTCGGTATTCATTAAACTTGAGATTGCGGCTTTGGATGAAGCTAGTGGCCCGCGAAGATCATGACTCACGGCATTTAGGAGTGCAACTCGCATTTGGTCGGTTTGACGAATATCTGACAGCGCTTTTTCGTTTAATTCGAAGATTTCACGTTCGATCAAAATTAGGATTTGCGAACCGAAGGTCGTAACCAAGTTTCGAAGTTCACCATTTGTAATTGGTGGATTGGCAAGCAAGGAGTATTCGGAACTAAGTTTGATTTCCGAGTCCATAATCCCAGCACTGATTTCGGGAATTGTTCCATAAATGATTTCAACTTCGATACTTGGAATGGCTGCAAGCTTTTTAATTATTGCAAGATCTTCAATCCCAAAGCTTGATTTGAAATTTTCCAGGATTGCTTCGATCCCTTGGTTGCCTTTAATAATTTCTCGGGCAAGTCCCGATAGAAATAGTCCTTCTTCGGACATTCGTTTGAGTCGCATAGTTCTATTTTTTAGTTGATCTAGGATCAAAGACGCGGCGACACTTGAAATCATAAAGACAACTAATGAAACTAAATCATTTTTGTCGCTAATTCTTAAAGTATGAAATGGTGGCGTGAAGTAATAATTGAGTAGGAGAAAACTCTCAATCGCACTGAGAATAGCGAGCCAGAGATTGCTAGTCACTGCGATCGCAACCGTGGCAACTAGTAATAACAAAGTATTAGTTGTTAAATTGAAATACTGACGCAATTGCACCAAGAGGAGGATGAGCGCCGGCAGCGCAACGACCAGCACCAGGATGGCTTTTTGCCACTCGCGCGCTTTTGCGCCGGCCAATCCCAGTTCAAGTTTCATTAGATCGCCAACGCTAGATCGTTTCCACGCTCAGAGTCGCCTCAGACCGGTTTTCCTTACGTAATCCTTACGCTCAAATGGTCGAAACCTCGGTTTAGTCGCAGGAAAAGATCAGGTTGAAACTCGGCTGGTTCTCAGGAAACCCCCAGTTAATGGGAGAATTCTCTGGGATGAGGTGATGAGAGATGACCACTCTAAAAGAACGACCAAAGGCTTCCGACAACTCGGAGGTAACTACCCAACGTATTCTCGTAGTTGATGATGAAAGCAGCATCAGCGAATTAATCTCCACCAGTCTGCGCTTTGTCGGATTTGAAGTCCGCACCGCAGCTAGTGGTGCCGAGGCGCTTCGCATCGCCGAAGAATTCAAGCCACATGCCCTGATTCTTGATGTGATGCTTCCAGATCAAAATGGTTTTGAGGTCTGTCGCCAACTTCGCCAAGATGGCCATAGCGTCGGCGTTCTCTTCCTAACTGCCAAAGACACAGTCGAAGACAAGATCACCGGTTTAACGATCGGTGGCGATGACTATGTAACCAAGCCTTTCAGCCTTGAAGAGCTTGTTGCCCGACTTCGCGCATTGCTACGCCGAATTGGCGTTATTCAAGTTGAAGTCGATGATGAGAAAGTTCGCTTTGCTGACCTCGAACTCGACGAGGCAACTCACGAAGTTCGTCGCGCCGGCAATCTGGTGGAACTTTCCCCAACTGAATTCCTTCTGCTGCGATATCTGATGATCAATGCAGATCGTGTAGTCAGTAAGTCCCAAATTTTGGATCATGTCTGGCAATACGATTTCCGCGGCGATGCTGGCATCGTGGAGACCTATATCTCTTACCTGCGTAAGAAGATTGATATCTACGAGCCTGCTCTGATCCATACCGTTCGCGGCGTCGGATATCGGATGCGTCTGCCTGCAAAGAAGTAATATTCGTAAATGAGTTCCCCGTTGCATTTGAAGCATCCACTCTCAAAGTGGAGTCTGCGAAATCGCTTGATTCTCGCGACGCTCTCACTTGCAACGGTGGCAATTCTTGCCTCTGACTTTGCTGCAACAACGGCGCTTCGCTCTTTCCTGGTAAACCAAGTCGACACCCAACTAAACAGTATTGCTGGCGGATCACTGCTTCGCCTTGATCGAGCTGGAATTGATTCTTTCACTCAACAACAAGCAGCGGATTCCGATACTTCCAGTCCCTATACCGTGCTTCGCCCCTTAAGGGGAGTACCAACCGCAACCACGGTGACTCTGTTGGATACCAGCGGAAAAATTTTAGGACAACTAGGCGGCGATCTAGCCACAATTTCGGCGGATAACCCGTTTGACGGTTTCACTGCGGCGCAAGTTATTAAATATAAAGGTCTGCCTTTTACATATGTCAGCAAGAAGGATCAGCCGGAAATTAGAGCGATCGCAAAACTTCTTCCCTCGGAATTAGGCGTTGCAATCATTTCAGTCTCGCTAGATAGTGTGGATCGCACCCTTCGGGAACTAACAATCCTTTTCTTCTTTATCAGCCTTTTAGTCTTGATCTTAATTGGAATAGTTTCGCGTTGGATTATCGACCTAAGCCTGAAACCGCTAAATCGAGTCGAGGCCACCGCTGAAGCAATTGCGGGTGGCGATCTTTCAGCTCGGTTGCCAGATGTAAATCCCGACACCGAGGTTGGTCGCTTAACAACATCGTTAAACCGAATGCTTAACCGGATCGAAGAATCCTTCGCCATCCGAATTGAATCTGAATCTAAGCTACGTCGCTTTGTCGCCGATGCCAGCCATGAACTTCGAACCCCGCTTACTGCGATCCGCGGTTTCGCGGAACTTCATCGTCAGGGCGCAGTCCAAGGCGAAGAGAAGACCAAAGAGTTAGTTCAAAGAATTGAGAAAGAGTCGGTTCGTATGAGCTCGCTGGTTGAGGATCTCTTGCTTCTGGCTCGCTTAGATCAGTCGCGAACTCTCGCCACCGAACCAGTCGACATGGCGCAGTTAATTTCCGAAGTCGTGGCCTCGGCCGAAGCTGCTGGTCCCAATCACCCCATCTCGGTGCTACCTATCGAAGATGAGATTTATGTTTTGGGCGACAACATCCGAATTCATCAAGCGGTGGCCAATTTGTTGGCTAACGCCAGGACTCATACTCCGGTAGGTACTCCAATTACCGTTTCGGTTATCCAGAACGAGACCGAAACCCTAGTCACAGTTGGTGATGCCGGTCCTGGGCTCACTTCGCAAGATCAGGAACGAATCTTTGAGCGCTTCTATCGCGCCGATCCATCGCGAGTTCGAAGCAGTGGTGAAGGCAGTGGACTTGGATTAGCAATTGTCTCGGCGGTGATGCAAGCTCATGAAGGTTCAGTAACGGTGGATTCCGCACCAGGAACCGGAGCCCGGTTCACTTTGCACTTCCCCATCAAAGATTAATTAGGCCAGCGGATTCGCTTCCATCGCACGTAGCGTTGCGATTCGCTCTGCCAGTGGTGGATGCGTTGAGAATAATTTAGAAACCGATGAGCTATCTAGTGGTGATTCAATCCAGATATGCGCCACAGCGGTAGATCGTTGATGTACGACGGTGCTATCAGCCTGCAAAACTTCCAGCGCTTGTCTTAAGCCACCTGGGTTTCTGGTAAATGAAACTGCCGTTGCATCTGCCAATGCTTCACGGCGGCGAGAAATTGCCGAGCGCAACAATAAAGCAGCGATTGGCGCCAAGATTAGAACGACTAAGGAGACGACAAGTGCAATTGGGTTTTGTTGGTTGTTATTATCATCGCGACTACGTCCGCCACCGAACCACATCATTCGGGTTAAAAAATCGCTAAGTAGTGCAATTGCACCAGCAGTAGTTGCCGCGATTGCCGACACCAAAGTATCGCGGTTTGCAACGTGCGCCATCTCGTGGGCGATCACACCTTGGAGCTCATTGCGATCCATAGCTTCTAAGATGCCAGTCGTAAATGCGATGACAGCATGTGCTTCGTTGCGTCCGGTGGCAAAAGCATTTGGCGCACTATCTTGAACGATCGCAACTTTTGGCATTTTCAAACCACTGGCTAAGCAAACTTCCTGAATCAAATTGAATAACTTTGGGTTATCAGATTCTTGAATCACTTTGGCGCCGGTCATGGTCATTACCAAAGTATCCGAGGTGTAATATGAGCCCCAGACTGAAGCTAAAGCAATACCAACGGCAATTGGAAGTACGCCAACCCCAGTCTTGCCAAAATAAGTTAAGGCAGCGTAGATAACAACTAAAACTAAGATTCCCATGCCAGCCAGTAAGCCAATCGTCTTGCGACGATTAGCCAGCTGAAGTGCGCGAAAATTAACCACTATTAGAACTTAACGTTTGGTGCCTGACGGTTGGCAGGATCATCAACTACATAAAATTCGCGAGCGCCAACCTTTGCCGCTCCAGCAAAGAGGCTGGAAGGAAAGGTCTTTACGGTTTGATTCAGACTGCGGACCGTGTCGTTATAGAACTGACGTGCGAAAGAAACTTTATTTTCGGTGGTTGAGAGTTCTTCTTGAAGGGCTAAAAAGTTAGTCGAAGCCTTTAGATCTGGATAAGCCTCAGATACCGCCAACAAGCCACGAAGTGCTTGGGTCATAGCGCCATCAGCGGCAGCAACATCTGCAACTCCAGATGCTGTGGTTGCCTTCGCGCGGGCTGCAACAACGTTCTCGAGCGCAGTCTTTTCATGGGCGGCGTAGCCTTTGACGGTCTCAACCAAATTGGGAATCAAGTCCGAGCGTCGCTTTAATTGAACTTCAATTTGTGAGAATGCCTCATCAACTGTGACGTTTAACCGAATCAATCGGTTGTACGAAGATATTGCGAAGAGAACTAGAAGAACGATTACACCCAGAACGATCCAGGTAGTTGTCATCTCTAACCTTTCTTAATGTTAGTTAACACTTCTTGGTTATTGAATTTTAGACTGATGAAAATTTAGCCACGATTTGCTCGGGGTGGGTCCGCGCTGTCCTTGGTACCTAGAACCATATAACGCCGAGCCATATGGATGTTCGGCGGGGGATGTGAGTTTGATGAGACAGAGCTGACCGATTTTCATTCCAGGAAATAACTTCACTGGGAGGTTGGCAACATTGGATAGTTCTAGCGTGATGTGACCAGAGAAACCCGGATCGATAAAACCGGCAGTTGAATGAGTTAGTAGACCCAAGCGGCCTAAAGAAGACTTACCTTCCAAGCGGCCGGCAATATCGTCGGGCAAGGTAATAACTTCATAAGTACTGGCTAAAACGAATTCACCTGGGTGCAAAATAAAATGCTCATCGGGTGCAACCGCGACCTCGCGGGTGAGCTCAGATTGTTCAACCGAAGGGTCGATCACTGAATATTTATGGTTTTCGAAGACGCGGAAGAAGCGGTCTAGGCGGACATCAACGCTGGAGGGTTGAATCATTGCCTCTTCGAAGGGCTCGACCTTGACTCGGCCAGACTGAACTTCGGAACGGATATCGCGATCACTTAGTAGCACGGTTGATGACCCTACCCGATCAACCGTAGGCTTACCCCACATGCGGGCGTAGTGAAATGGCATCACGTCAGCTTCCCAAGCTGACAGCGCGGGTTCGATTCCCGTCGCCCGCTCCAAATTCAATTCCCGTGCCTTACTTGATTAAGTTACTGGCCAGTAGCACAATTGCCAGATGAGCCATTACACCGCCAATCTGCGCGATATTGAATTCTGCCTCTTTGACCTGCTGGGGCGTGAAAAGGTACTTGGAACCTCAATTTATGCCGACCTCGATCGCGAAACGGTCATGGGGATGCTCGAAGAGGTCAAACGCTTAGCTGAAGTTGACCTGGCCGCCTCCTTCGTCGAGGGCGATCGCGCCGGCACCACCTTCGATAAGGCCACCGGTGATGTGAAGGTGCCAGCAAGTTTTAAAAAGTCCTATCGCGCCTACATGGATGGCGAATGGTGGCGGATTGATGCCCCAACTGAATTGGGCGGCACCGAGATTCCTCGTTCGGTTCGCTGGGCAATTGCCGAAATGGTTTTGGGTTCAAACCCAGCAATTCATATCTATGCCTCGGGAACTTCCTTCGCCCAAGTTGCCTATTACTCAGGCACTGACGACCAGAAGAAGATCGCCAAGTTAATTGTGGATCGCGACTGGGGCGCAAGCATGATGTTGACTGAGCCAGAAGCTGGAAGTGATGTTGGTGCTGGTCGCAGCAAAGCAGTTAAGCAACCGGATGGAACTTGGCATATCACTGGCACCAAGCGGTTTATTACTTCGGGGGACTCTGATCTGAATGAGAACATTATTCATTTTGTTCTTGCTCGCCCAGAAGGCGCTGGCCCTGGAACTAAGGGTTTAAGTTTATTTTTAATTCCTAAATTTATGTTTGATCTCGAAACTGGGGCACTTGGTAAGCGCAATGGCGTCTATGTCACCAATGTCGAGCACAAGATGGGGCTAAATGTCTCTTCAACTTGTGAAATGAATTTGGGTGAGAATGAACCCGCTGTTGGTTACTTGCTAGGTGAAGTTCACAACGGAATTGCCCAAATGTTTAAGGTGATCGAATTCGCTCGAATGATGGTTGGTACCAAGGCAATTGCAACGCTAAGTGCCGGCTACCAACAAGCGCTCTCTTATGCGAAGGTTCGCGTTCAAGGCGCCGACCTAACGACTTCAGCCGACAAGGCCAGCCCACGTGTGACGATTATCAATCATCCCGATGTTCGCCGATCACTTATGGTCCAGAAGTCATATTCGGAAGGAATGCGCGCTCTAGTTCTTTACACCGCTTCGGCACAAGATGAGATTGCAATCGAACGTGCGCTTCCAACATCGGATAAGTTAAAAGACTTAGAAGCGCTAAATGATTTTCTGCTGCCGATCGTAAAAGGCTATGGCAGTGAAAAATCTTGGACGCTGCTGGGAACTGAATCATTACAAACTTTTGGTGGTTCGGGCTTTACCCAAGATTGGCCACTAGAACAATATGTTCGAGATGCAAAAATCGATACCTTGTATGAAGGAACGACCGCCATTCAGGGTTTGGATTTCTTCTTTCGAAAGATTGTAAAAGATCGAGGCCGAGCAATTGGCCTGCTGGCAAAGGAGATCACTAAATTTGCCGCAACCGGTGGTCCTTTGGCCGCCGAAAAAACAGCGCTACTAAAGGCTTTAGAAGAGGTAAATGCCATGGTCGCGAAATTGATTGAATTTGCGATGGCGAGCGAGGAGAACCCAGCCGAGATCTACAAGACTGGTTTCAATACCTCGCGTCTACTTATGTCAGTCGGTGACGTTTTAGTCGCTTGGCTTCTGCTTCGTCAGGCTGATATCGCCTTACTTAAGAGCGCAACCGTAGATCGTGATGCCGACTTCTACGCTGGAAAGATCGAAGCTGCAAAGTTCTTCGTTCGCACCGTCTTGCCACATCTGGCCGCCGATCGAGCAATCATCGAGAGCGAAGATGGAGCACTTATGGATGTCGCTGAGGGCGCCTTCTAACCCGATAGGGTTGCGCGGTGTTCAAATCTCACCGCTCGGAGTTGTTCCTCTTTGTTGGAGCAATCGCCTTCGCTTTCAATGGCGTAATTTCAAAATTAGCGCTCGAGGCGGGGCTTTCAGCTTGGCGGTTAACTGAAATCCGGACATCCGGTGCGTTTTTAGTGATGGCAGCATTTGTAGTTGCTCGAAAACCTAAATCACTCATAACTACCAAAAGAGAACTTCCTAGCCTGCTCGCCTTTGGAATAATCGGGATTGCCGCCGTGCAAGCTTTCTATTTCATTGGAATCGCACGGCTAAATGTAAGCGTCTCGCTCTTAATTGAATTTACAGCCCCAATCTGGATCGTGCTTTGGTTGCGCTTTGTAAAAAAGAAGCAAGTTTCACCATTGATGTGGTGGGGGCTCTCACTGGGTTTCACCGGCTTGATGTTGGTGGCGCAAATCTGGAAGGGCATGACGTTAAATGGAATTGGTGTTATCGCTGCTTTCCTCGATGCATTTGCGTTAGCAGGATATTTCTTAATTGGCGAAAAGTTAGGCAAGACAAAGGCCAGTGATGTAATGATGGTTTGGGGCTTGGGCATCGGAAGTCTGCTCTTCGCGCTGGTCCAACCTTGGTGGAGTTTTCCCTTCTCGTTCTTAACGAAACAGATAAATTTACAAGGTCGTTATGCCCATCAAACACTTCCTGGTTGGGTACTAATTCTTTGGATCGTTCTTATGGGAACGGTGTTGCCTTATTACTGTGTAATAACTGGGTTGAAGGGTTTAAGCGCTTCGACCAGCAGCATGATCGGTATGTTAGAGCCGATTTTGGCTGGAGGGTTTGCTTGGTGGTGGCTCAATGAGGCTTTTAATGGCATTCAATTGATTGGTGCAGTAGTAGTACTTACCGGTATCTACTTTGCCGACCGCGCTAAATCAACTACTTAAGGTAAATTACGCGCATGGATCTTTTCGCAGATTTGATTGTCGCCAACCACGAGTTTGCTAACCGATTTAAATCCGAAGCGCTGACTGGTGAAGCCCGTCAAGGGTTAGCAATTGTTACCTGTATGGATTCGCGAATTGATCCCTTAAAGATTGTTGGTATGCAGGCTGGAGATGCCAAGATCCTGCGAAATGCCGGTGCTCGAGTTACCGAGGATGTGTTGCGAACCTTGGTTTTAGCAACGCATTTGCTCGGGGTAAACCGAATTTTGGTTATGCCACATACCGATTGCCGAATGGCCTCCGGTGAAGAGCACGAGATCCATGCGCTCATTAAAGCGAAATCTGGGATGGATACGCGAAGCATCGAGATTCGCACCGTAAAAGATCCAATTGCGGCGCTAAAGATGGATGTAACTCGAATCGAAACTTATCCATTGTTGGCGCCCGGAATTAAAGTTATGGGAGCGGTGTATAGCGTGCAATCAGGCTTGTTGGAGCCGATTCTTTAATTATCCTTTGGATAACTCTCTTGTGATGAGTAGCTTGGAGCCATATCGCTAAAGCGCGCGAAGTGAAGTTGAGCGCTAACGGTGATGGTGCGTGTCGGTCCGTTACGGTGCTTAGCGATAATTAAATCTGCTTCGCCGGAACGATTCTGAGTGTCATATAGATCATCGCGGTGCAAGAGAATTACCACGTCGGCATCCTGCTCGATGGAACCAGATTCGCGAAGGTCGGAGAGCATCGGCTTCTTATCAGCGCGCTGTTCTGGCGAACGGTTGAGCTGTGAGATGGCGATGATCGGAACTTCGAGTTCCTTGGCTAATAATTTTAGATTACGAGAGAACTCCGAAACCTCTTGTTGGCGGTTTTCCACGCGCTTGCCAGAAGTCATGAGTTGTAGGTAATCGATAACAATAAGTTTTAGGTTGTGACGCTGCTTTAAGCGACGTGCCTTAGCGCGGATTTCCATAAGCGAAAGGTTTGGCGAATCATCAATAAATAGCGGTGCTTGGGAAATTTCGCCCATGCGCTTTGCCAACCGCCCCCACTCCTCATCTGATAGCGAACCAGAGCGAATGTTATTTAAGCCAACCCGTGCTTCAGCGGAGAGCATTCTCATGGTGATTTCGGAGCGGCTCATTTCAAGCGAGAAAATTACTGAAGTTTCGCCGTTGTGAATCGAGGCGTGGCGAGCAATATCAAGGCCAAGTGTTGATTTACCAACTGCCGGACGGGCGGCAAGAACGATCATATTTCCGGGGTGAAGGCCATTGGTTAATTGATCTAAATCTTTGAAACCAGTTTTAACGCCTTCGCCACCAACACCTTGAGAGATCGCTTCGATCTCATCGAGCGCTGCTGGCAATAGCTCTGAGAGTTGAACATAATCTTCACTGGATCGATGTTCTGTGACTTGGTAGATCTCGGCTTGCGCTTGGTCAACAACATCATCGACCTCACCCTCTTCGGAGTAACCGAGTTGAACGATGCGGGTACCAGCTTCCACTAAGCGACGAAGCACCGCGCGATCGCGAACAATCCGGGCGTAGTAACCAGCGTTAGCCGAAGTTGGTACCGATGAAATCAGAGTGTGGAGATATGGCGCGCCACCAGCACGCGCGATATCACCACGCTTTGTTAGTTCGGCCGCGACGGTAACTGGATCGGCAGGTTCGCCACGACCGTAGAGATCGAGAATTGCATCGTAGATAAGTTCATGAGCTGGGCGATAGAAATCGCGCTCTTTCAAAGTTTCTAGAACATCAGAGATGGCATCTTTGCTAAGGAGCATGCCGCCAAGAACGCCTTGTTCAGCGACTAGATCTTGGGGTGGGGTACGTTCAAACTCTGGCGCGGATGGCGATCTGGAGTTGGAACGCTCGCCTCGATTTGGGAGTTCGGTGATGCTCATATCCGTAATCCTCCCTGCTGGCACTGACAAGCTAGACGCTCAATGGCTCAACTTAATGAGGCAGAGCGAATTACTGTTATTACCCAGGGTCACGCCTGTGAGGATTGCTGTGGAAGAGCCGTGGATATCTCACCGAAAGCGGTGGAGAAGGGTGTGCATAAGAGGTGGATAACTTTCAACTAATCCGGAATCCACGCTCAATTTCCCCATAAGTGCTTGTGGAGGAAGAAATATTTAGCCGTCTCACAATGCGAAATGGGCCCATCTCATAACGAGTGGACCCATTTTGCAGCTTAATAAATTAGGCGGCGACAACCAATACTGAGACGTTGGCGGAGACTTGGCTGTGAAGGCTGACCTTCACGGTGTACTTGCCCAACTTCTTGATATGGCCATCAATTTTGATGCGATGACGATCAATATCCATGCCAGCAACGCTCTTGAGCGCAGCGGCAATGTCCTTGTCGGTAACCGAACCGAATAGGGAGCCGGTGGAACCGACCTTTGCCTTTACGGTTACTTCGGCAGCCTCGAGGCTAGCTTTGATCTCCTTGGCGTGGTCTAGGTCGCGAATTTCACGAACTGAACGAGCACGTCGGATGCCTTCGATCTGGGTCTCCCCGCCCTTGCTCCAAGCGATCGCGTTTCCGCGAGGCACGAGGAAGTTACGGGCGTAGCCATCTTTAACAGTTACAACATCACCCGGGTGACCTAGTCCTGCTACTTCGCGAGTAAGAATGAGTTTCATAAGTCGCTCTCCTTATCGGGCGGTAGAGGTGTAAGGCAGAAGCGCCATTTCACGGCTGTTCTTAACCGCGGAGGCAATCTGACGTTGATGTTGGGTGCAGGCACCGGTAACTCGGCGAGCGCGGATCTTGCCGCGATCGGAGATAAATTTACGAAGCGTTGCAATGTCCTTGTAGTCGATATAGGTCGACTTCTCACGACAGAACGAACATGGCTTCTTTTTGAACTTCTTCATTGCAGCAGCGGACATTTTTGTCTGCTTTGGTTTTGGCTTCAGCGTTTTATTGCTTCTTGCTCCCACTGTGGTGCTCCTTAGTTACATCAAACCCCGAAGAGTTTGAAAATTGGATGCCCCGTCATGTGAATGACAGGAATGGTTAATTAAATTAGAACGGAGGTTGATCGTCCGAACCGGTTGTGGCCCATCCGCCACCAACTGGTGCTGCCGACCAAGGATCATCCGAAGATGCAGTTTCGATTGGTGAGGAGAACCCACCTGAAGCTGCGCCACCTTGACGAGTTGTCTTGGTGACCTTTGCAGTGGCGTTGCGAAGTGATGGACCTACTTCATCAACCTCCACCTCAAAAACAGTGCGTTTTTCGCCCTCTTTGGTCTCGTATGAGCGTTGCTTCAAACGGCCAGAAAGAATAACGCGCATTCCGCGAGTTAAAGATTCGGCAACATTCTCGGCTGCTTGACGCCAAATTTGGCATTGAAGGAAGAGGCTGTCGCCGTCCTTCCATTCATTGGTATTTTTATCAAGGTAACGAGGAGTGGAGGCAACGGTGAACTTTGCAACAGCTGCACCGGAAGGGGTGAAGCGAAGCTCGGGATCGTTGACGAGGTTACCGATCATGGTGATGTTGGTATCTCCTGCTGCCATTTTCTCTCCTTATTCTTAATCGTTGATTAAAAACTCAATTTGATAAAAAGATTTGAAACTATTCTGGACGAACAACCTTAGTTCGCAGAACTGATTCATTTAGATTGAGTTGGCGATCCAACTCTTTGATTGCATCTGGACCACAGTGCATATCTACAACAGCGTAAATACCTTCGGGCTTCTTGTTGATTTCGAAGGACATACGACGACGGCCCCAAATGTCGAGCTTGTCGACGGTACCGCCACTGTCTTTGATGATCTTGAGATAGGTCTCAAGACTTGGCGCGACTGTGCGCTCTTCTAATTCAGGATCGAGAATGACCATGATTTCATAATGACGCATGCGTTAACCCCACCTCCTCTGGACTAAAGCGGCCACGGTATTTCCGCGGCAGGAGGGTTATGCGCTCTCTTGGCGGAAACCACGGAGTGGTTGCCCTGGGAGAGGAAGGTTAAGCGTAGCCGTCAGTCGCTATGGAGAGAAATTCGAGCTCTTGGGGGTCAATTTCCCGTGTGGATGAGGTGGCGATCAAGCGGGCGGCAAACCAGGCTGTTGTCGCCAGGCGCAAGAAGATCGAGAGGGCATAGGCCTTTGCCGGTAGTCCAAAGTGCGATCCGGTGTAGCTGGCTAGGTACTCCCAAATGGCGATGTGGTAAATCGCCTCGCCAGCCTGCCAGATCCAGAAATCGCGTCGAAGCCTGAGATGGCTCATGGCCAAGATCGCCAATGGTGTCAACCAGAGCACATATTGCGGTGAGTAGACCTTGCTGGCGGAGGTGAAGACCGCAACGATTAAAAAGGAGATTGCCGCCAAGGAAGGGGTGCGGCGCAGCTTAAAAAAGTAATAGGAGAAGGCCGCGGCCCCAATTAAAAAGGTTAAGGTCGAGATGTTATTAATTGATTTGAGTTGAATCCCAAATAACTGCAGGCCATACCAGAGCGAGCCAAAGTCTGAACCACGATCGATATTGAGTTTAAAAAAGCGCCACCAACCCGTGGGGGTGGTCACCATGAACGGCAAATTTAAAGCGCTCCAAACCGCGAAGGTAAAAACTCCATACCTTAAGAGCCGTAATAGCTGGCCCTTCCGAAAGAGAATTAGTGCAATTGGAATGAGAATTACAATTGGAAAAAATTTAGTAGCTACTGAAATTCCAAGCAATAAGGCGCTGATGTCATATTTACGTTTATCAAATAAATAAATAGCAGCAATAGCAGTTATAACCGCCCACATATCCCAATTGACGTAAAGTGATGCGACAACTGCTGGACTGATGGGTAATAAATACCAGAATTGCGGTTTCATTCGCGAAATTAGTAACGCTGACCCCATAAATAGAATAGCTATAAGCAGGGCGTTGATGTCAAAGAAATATTTATAACCATGAGGTGAATGCGGAACCAGCCAAGAGGTTGCATACATAACCATTGCGGTTCCTGGTGGGTACTCCACCGCTTTAACATCGCTGGAGTATGGCCACCGGTGGGTATCTAACCCGCGATCACCGTACAACGCGGAAAGATCTGAATAACAAGCATGCACGTAAACATCAGGCGCACCCCAGCCGGTGTTGCGACAGTGATCAAATTTTGCAAACGAAAAGAGCGCCGAAATTAGCGCAAGAACCAGAATCGATTTGGTGGCGTATTTGACCATTGCTTACTTTTTCTTTTTCACAACAGCTTTTTTTGCCGCAGGTTTTGGCGTCGGAGTAACAGCGAGGGCAGGATCTAAAGTTGGGACTGCAGTTTCAAATGGAACTGGATCAGAGCCGCCGATATTCGCTGCCGCGGGGAAATCTACAATTGGAAGGCCTTTCAAGACATTCTTCATATAAAGGTCCCATATCTTTGCTGGAAAGGAACCGCCAGTAACGGCATTGAGGCCGCCGATACCGTTTAAGGATTGCGAAGCGTTGTCTCGGAACATCGCTACCGAAGTAGCAAGTTGTGGCGTGTAACCGCTAAACCATGCGGAAGCGTTATCAGTTGTAGTTCCAGTCTTTCCTGCGCTTGGCCGCCCGAAATCAGCCAGCGCACCAGCCGCGGTTCCGACGGTAGTTACTTCTTGAAGTGCAGTTGTTAAATCTGCCATTACATCGGTTGCAAAAACTTGCTGGGCTTGGACGCGAGATTCATAAAGGATTCCGGAGTTAGAGCCTAAAACTTCCTTGATAATAAATGGTTTGGCATAGATGCCTTGTGCCGCAAAGGTAGCAAATGCAGAAGCGACATCGACAACGTGAGGGCTGGCCACACCTAAAACAACTGAAGGTGTTCCAATCATGCCAACGGTTGTAGGAATGCCAGCTCGACGAGCAACATCTACTACCTTGTCTGGACCAGCTTTAATTCCCAGAGGAACGAAAATGGTATTTACCGATTCGGCCGTAGCTTCAAGCAAATTGAGACTTCCGTATTGCTCGTTACCATAATTGAAAACTGGGTAAGGTTTTCCAGCATCATCGAATACTTGCGGCGAGCTGCCATCCCATGTCGAAGTCAATGGAATGCCAGCTTCTAATGCGGCAACCAGAGCAAAGGGTTTAAAGGTAGATCCAGCCTGGGTTGTTGCTTGGGTAGCGTTGTTATATTGGTAAACCAAATAATCTTTACCGCCATAGAGCGCAACAATCTCTCCGGTGCCGGGTCTGATTGAAACTAATCCAATATGTAGATTCGCAGGCACCTTAGCTGGAGTGCGTCGATCAACGGCATCTACTGCAGCTTGTTGGGCTTTTTTCTCGAGGGTAGTTTTAATGACATAGCCACCGATTTGTAGCTGTTGTTCGGTAAATCCCAAACTATTTAATTCATGTTCCACCCAAGAAATTACATAACCCTTTGAACCTGCGAGCGCTCCTGAAGTAACTCTTGGTTTGATCGTTGGAAATTTAGCCGCCGCAGCCGACTTTGTTGTTAGCCAATGCGCTTTAACCATGCCATTAATTACATACTGCCAACGGTTTTGTAATCGTTTGAGATTAGCTGGCCCGTACGATGGATCGTAATAACCTGGACCATTCAAAATGCTGGCAAGAACAGCGGCTTGAGAGACATTCAACTGATCAACGCTGCGACCGAAGTAAACTTCCGAAGCAGTCTCAATACCGTAAGAGCCGCGACCGAAGTAAATAGTGTTCAAATAGTTTTCTAGAATTTGATCTTTGGACATCTGACCCTCGAGCTTCATAGCAATGACGATCTCTTTTATCTTTCGCGAGATGCTCACGGTAGGGGTCAAGAAGGCGGTCTTGGCATATTGCTGAGTGATGGTGGAACCACTTTGTAGTGATGAGCCTCTTAGATCGTTATAAAGTGCGCGCGCAATTCCAGTAGGACTGACAGCGCTCTCGGTGTAAAAATTGCGATCTTCAGCGGCCATAACTGCATGCCGAACATTTAGTGGAATGTTGGCCAATTTAACGATGATCCGATTCTCGGACCCGATTCGACCTAGCTCAGAGCCATCGGCGTATTGGATGATGGTGGATTGACTATTTACAAAGGCGTTGGGGTCGGGAATCTTTACCGTGAAATAAGCGTAGGCAAATCCCAAAGCCAGGGCGATAAATCCGATACCAGCCACAAAGACCGCGGTCCGGAAGAGTCTGCGCCTGAAGGTTGCCACGCCGAAAGGCTACCGCTTCGCCCAATCATCATCTTCAAGGGTCCGAACCTTGCGTGGGGCCTTTCGAGTTTGACCATCGCCTAATAGATAGGAGTAAATCAAATGGTTCCAGCCGCATTCCCCGCAAACCTCAACGGTATAAACTCGAAATTCTCCGAATTCACTCTGCATCTCTTCCAGTTCGACCAAAGACTTAATCCGACCTGAGTATTGGCCGAGTTGATCTCCAAAGGCATATCGAAGTTCGACCATTTTGCTCTTCTTACAGACCGGGCAGGGGCGCTTGGTAGCTTCGCCGTGGTACTTGGCCGCTCGTCGCAGGTATGGATCGGCATCGCAAGCCTCCATCGCCGAAGCCTTTCCTTGGAAAAGGGCAATTAGCGTGGCACGCCGATCCAACGAATAATCAATTGAATCGCGCTGAGACCACATAGTCGCCAAGAATAAACCCTTTTCATGGGTGGGGCAGTTTTTATAATAACTAGGCTACGACCGTGAAGTTGCCGCAAATGTTGAGCAGGGCCAGTCGGTTACCGCGTCTGCTTCAAATTCGCTGGTTGGGCCAGTTGACTGATGGCATCTTTCAATCGGCGTTGGCTTCCTTTGTTTTATTCTCCCCGGAGCGTCAATCAAATGCCGTCGCTGCCGCTCTAGCTTTTGCCGTTGTACTTCTGCCGTATTCGTTAGTGGGTCCTTACGCCGGGGTCTTTCTAGATCGTTTTTCCAGACAACGAATTGTACAGATCGCTAACTTGGTGCGAGCTTTTGACTTGGTTGTAATTGCAATCTTAGTTAAGAGCAGTTCTACTGGTTTGCTTCTCACTTTATTTGTATTAATTGCATTTGGCGTAAACCGATTAATTTTAGCGGGGTTATCTGCTGGACTACCGTTATTAGTTAGTCGAAGTGAACTCATTGTTGCTAACGCGCTGGCCGTGACTGGTGGAACTATCGGCGTTGTAATTGGTGGCGGTATTGGTATTGGAATCAAGAGCCTTCTCGATCATAGTTACAAGAGTGATCTCTCTGATTCGCTATTGGTTGGTGTTGCCGTTATTGGCTATTTAATAAGTGCGGCTTTAACTGCGCGGTTAGGTCGGAAAGAGATTGGACCGCTTGATCACGAGATTGCTTCTGAGGGTTTCAAAGAGATGTTGGCTGGTTTTCATTTGCTCCGAGTCCACTCGGATGCGTTGCGCGGAATTATTGCAACGGCGCTTCAGCGCGGTGGGCTAACTTCGTTAACGTTGATGGGTTTGTTGCTCGAGCGTAATTACTTCAACGCTTCAAATAATCCTGATGCGGGCCTTCGTGGTTTTGCTTTTGCGTTGGCTATCGCTGGAGTTGGCATAGGAATCGGTTCGGTAATTAGTCCTTATGGCGTGAGACGAATGGGTCGCCACCGTTGGATTAAGTTGATGATGGTCGCCTGCACACCTTTCCTTATTCTCTTTGCACTTTTTCCAAAAGAGAATCTCCTTATAACAACTGCTTTTTTTGTTGGGCTTTGTGGCCAGGCGGTAAAAGTGACAAATGACGCTTTGGTTCAATCCAAAATTGCCGATGAGTTCCGTGGTCGAGTATTCGCTTTTTATGATGTCGCAGTAAATGGTGCGATTGTCTTAGGGGCAGTAGTAGCAGCCCTAATTTTGCCAAAGAGTGGGCAATCTTTCTTTCTCCCGCTTCTGATTGCCGGAACTTACTTATTAGCTTTAATCGCGCTTCTGCCTAAAACTAAATTTTCGGCTGATTCAATTCCCACCACTTAAGTAATTCGGCAGTTGCTCGCTCCGCTCCTAGCGGTCCCTCTTCCATACGTAAATCAAGGAGATATTGGTATGCCTTGCCTACTATAGGTGAAGGCTTGAGTTGCAAAATTGCCATAATTTCTATTCCATCTAAATCTGGCCGAATCTTTTCTAACTCCTCCTGAGTTTTTAAAACTTCAATTCGCTCTTCAAGGGAATCGTAAGTCTTCGCCAAAAGCTCGGCTTTGCGCTGATTTCGTGTGGTGCAATCGGCACGCGTTAGTACATGAAGGTGGTCAAGTAAATGTTCCGCATCGCGGATATATCTGCGAACTGCGGAATCGGTCCATTCACCACTGCCGTAACCATGGAACCTCAAGTGCAGAAATACTAATTGTGAGACATCACTAATGGTGTGATTATCAAAGCGCAAAGCTCGAAGGCGCTCCTTTGTCATTCTAGAACCGACCACTTCGTGATGATGAAATGAAACTCCACCACCTGGAATAAGTTCTCGAGTTTTGGGCTTGCCGATGTCATGCAACAAGGCAGCTAATCTAATAACAAGGTTTGGTCCACCAAGCCGATCCTCAAGAGCCATCGCTTGCTCGAGAACGGTAAGAGTATGTTCGTAAACATCCTTGTGATGATGGTGTTCATCGATCTCTAAGCGCAACTTTGGAATTTCAGGAAGAATTTTCTCTGCAAGCCCGGTTTCAACCAGAAGAGTTAGACCGAGACGTGGGTTAGCCGACATAAGTGTCTTTATTAATTCGTCCCGAACTCTTTCAGCCGAGATGATGCTAATTCGATCCGACATGGATTTAATAGCGGCGACAACACTTGGGTCGACGGTAAATTCCAATTGACTCATGAATCTGGCTGCCCGCATCATTCGAAGTGGGTCATCTGAGAAAGAGTCTTCGGGTTTGCCTGGAGTGCGAATTATTTTTTTGGCTAGATCTGTAACGCCATCGAATAAATCAATAAAGGTTGGCGTATCGGTAGTAAGTTCTAGCGCCATTGCATTGACCGTGAAATCGCGTCGGAACAAATCGCCTTCAATGGTCTCGCCGAAATTTACTTCTGGTTTACGACTATCGGACTCGTAAACTTCACTTCGATAAGTTGTAACTTCAACAGTGGTCTCGCCATGTTTGGCAGCGATCGTGCCAAATTCGGCCCCTACTTCCCAGACTGCCTGACTCCAAGAGAGCAGAATTTTTTTACTCTCGTTGGGCCGCGCGTTAGTGGTGAAATCTAGATCATTTCCTAACCGCCCCAAGATGGCATCGCGAACTGGGCCGCCAACTAAAGCCAAAGTGAAGCCTGCTGCCTTAAAAAGTTTGGCCAGCGAGAGGGCGATTGGGGTGTGGGAGGTCAGCGAAGCGACCGCCAAGTCGGCGGCGATATCTTTCGGAGTTTTCACGGTTTTCCTCTCACAGTGAGCAAGGCTAGAGCAGTACCCTTCATCCATGACCCCGGCACCGAGTGCGGGTGGCGAAGCTAAACGGAAAAAACGTCGGCGACGACGTCCTGCGGGCCCACCTCCTCCTCAGAATTCAACTGCTGCGACAACAAGTAGCGCACCAGTGGCTAACTCTGCCCCAAAAAAAGCAACCCCGAAGCGGGTTTACGCTAAAAGAGTCGATGAGGTTAGCGCTGGCGGTTTAGTAATCGACACCACTGGAACAAAAGGCTTACTTATCGGGCGGCGAGATCTCAAGGATCAAACTCGCGAACGGCTGCTGTGGTCACTACCAAAAGGCCATATTGAAGCTGGCGAAACCCCAGAGCAAGCGGCAATTCGAGAAGTAGCGGAAGAGACCGGCATTGAGAGTGAAATCTCCCGCGCTTTAGGAGTAATCGATTTTTGGTTTATGGCTGGCGGTAAACGCATTCATAAAACCGTTCATCATTATCTTTTTCGAGAGGTCGGTGGCCACCTTGCCCCACAAGTTACTGAAGTCGACGATGTTGCTTGGTTTCCATTAACCGAAATAGTTGAAATGTTGGCCTACCCCGATGAGAAGAAGTTAATTGCCAAATCCGGGGAATTACAATTATGAAGCGTTCGAGCGCGCTCCTCGCGTTATTAACTATCTCCCTTTTTATTCTTCCTGCAATGCCAATCGCATCCGCGGCGATTTCAACAATTGTTCTGTCGGAACCCACACATCGACAACTCGACGGAAAATTTGTGGATGACGATTTGGCAGCCTCACTAATGCCAACTGGCCGATTAGGTAACTTGGTTTTTGGAGCCATGCCAACAAAACGAAGTTGGCAGATTGATGCCGAATTAATTGAAGAAGTTACTTCGATGGCTAGTGGTTACTCATTGATTAACGCCGATCATGGCAGCGGCCAGGAAATTGCAACGCTTTGGCTCGCCCGGCTTTTGTTGGTTTCTGATGGTGATCCGATATCCGCTCTGCCTTATGGAAACCCTTCAGGTTATTGGATTCATAGGTTGGCACCTCATGATGCTAATTATTTCTTAAGTGCCGGTGAGATTCGATTGCAGTCGCTGCTAAAACGCGGAGTGACCCAGGCAGCTAACTTCTCTTCAAATCGCTATTTCTCACTGAGTAGCGCAATAGTTCAAAGTTATGAAAGTTCCTTGAAGGATATTCAAATCGTCGCCCCTTTTCTCTCCTCCAGCGAGCTCGATGATTTGAAGCTCCAGAGCGCACTTATTTTCTCACCAACGATGGATAAATCCCGCAGAGAATTCCTATCAAGAAATTTGACCGCAACAACATACGGCTTAGTTCATCAAATACGAGTAGTTCCGGGGCGTTTTACTGTTACCGCCGCAAAACAACAGCTGCCAATTACGGTTATAAATGATTTCTCTAATTCAGCGAAAGTGGCACTTCGAGTTTCAGCGCTGAATGGCAAGGTTGTTGTAAAGAAGTTGCCAATGCTTACTTTGGCCCCAAAATCTAAAACTCAATTTTTAGTTCCAATTGAAGTTTTGACTTCGGGCACAAGCGCACTAGCAGTTGATGTATTAACGCCGAAGGGCGATTTATTGGGCGATTCCGTCCTCTTCCCGTTGACGCTTTCTGTTATTAGCCCAGTTGCCACTTGGATTACAACGGGAGCGGCAATCACGCTATTTGTGGCTGCACTAGTCCAAAGCATTCGACGAATTCGAAGAAGAAACAAATGAGTTCACTCGAGCCCTCAATTTTGAGATCCAGTGCCGTTATGGCAATCGGAACAATTTTTTCCCGAATAACTGGGTTAGTCAGAAATTTGCTCCTCGTAGCCGTTCTTGGAACCACGCTTCTAGGTGACACCTACAACGTGGCAAACACCATGCCCAATATTTTGTATAACTTGCTATTGGGAGGCGCACTTACTGCGGTCTTTGTGCCGCAACTTGTGAGAGCAACCAGAGGGAAGGATGGTGGTTCAGCCTTCATATCTAAGTTGCTAACAGCAACAACGCTTCTGCTTGGCGCTCTAGTAATTCTTTCAATTGTGATCGCACCGCTATTGGTGCGAATTTTCGCGACCGGCTACGTGGGACGACCAGAATTTCACCTAACTGTGTTATTTATGCGCTACTGCCTTCCCCAAATTTTTTTCATGGGAATCTTTGCTTTGCTTGGGCAGATAGCTAACGCCAAGGGCCATTTTGGACCAATGATGTGGGCGCCGGTGTTAAACAATGTTTTGACTATTTCAATATTTGGCTGGTTTCTTCACTCAGCTCATCACCTAACCGTCACATCAATCTCTTTTACGCAAACAACCTGGTTGGGGTTAGGTACAACAGCTGGATATGTAATTCAAACTCTGGCTTTGATCCCGGTAATTCGCAAGACTAAAATTAAATTGCGCTTTCGCTTTGACTGGCGCGATCCTGAACTTCGCAAATCTTGGCATTTGGCAACCTGGACACTTTTATTCGCCGCGATTTCACAAGTGAGTTACCTAGTGACGGTGAATTTATCTACTGGTGCGGCGGTGCGAGCGCTCAAAGCCGGCGTAGTGACTGGGGTTGGATTCACCCCTTATAGCAATGCCTTCTTAATTTTGATGCTTCCGCACTCGATTTTTACGATTTCAATCGTTACTGCACTTTTGCCGCAATTATCTTCTTTAGTGATTGAAAACAAAATTAGCGAAATTCATGATCGTTTAGTTAAAACCATCCGTTTGGTTGGAATCATCACAGTCCCCAGTGCTGTTGCCTTCCTATTATTTGGTCCACTTATCACTAGCACCCTATTTTTTGGTATTTCAAAGAGCGATTCCCAATATCTGGGTTACACCTTGGCCGGTTTTGCCTTTGGTTTATTGCCGCTAAGTATTAACTTAATTGCACTTCGCGGTTTGAATGCCTTTGAAAATGTGAAGTTACAAGTTGTCAGCAATGCTTTAATGAATATTGTTGGCGTCCTAGCCTCTGTTGTGGTCGCAATTTACTTACCGCCAAAGTGGGTAACCGTTGGGCTAGCTGCATCACTCTCTTTCAGCTACTTCTTCGGTGCCTGGATCACAATTCGCCTGCTACGCCGCTACCAAATCTCTATCGGCTTGCGTGAGATTGTCGGGCTATATCTGAAATTGATCGCGTTGGCGCTAGTTATTGCAATCCCATTGCGTCTGGCACTGACTCACCTGCCTGGCGGGAATACCATTCACTTATTGTTCGTTCTAGGGGTAAGCGCCTTTGGTTATATCCTCTTGGCGCACCTATTTAAGATTGAGGAAGTTGCCCGAACGCTCCAATTGCTAAGAAGAGGCAGGGAAGAAAAATGAGTGAGATTCACGAGCTAGTGATCGTTGGCTCCGGCCCAGCTGGCTACACCGCAGCTATTTATGCCGCCAGAGCGCAACTCTCACCCATCCTCTATGAAGGGTCGGTCACCGCTGGTGGTGCGCTAATGAACACCACAGAGGTTGAAAATTTCCCCGGATTTCCCGAAGGCGTTATGGGTCCTGACCTAATGGATTCCCTTCGTGCCCAAGCCGCTAAATTTGGCGCCAAACTAATCACCGACGACATTGTTGAAATGTCACTAGCCGGTGAGATAAAAACTTTAACTGATGGCTCTGGCAACACTTTAAAAGCTCGCGCCGTTATTTTGGCTACTGGCTCGGCCTATAAAGAGATTGGGCTTGAGAATGAGAAGCGCCTTTCAGGCCATGGAGTTTCTTGGTGTGCGACTTGCGATGGTTTCTTCTTCCGTGATCAAGTAATTGCCGTAGTTGGTGGCGGTGACTCTGCCGTTGAAGAGGCCAACTTCTTGACTAGATTTGCCAGCAAGGTTGTACTAATCCATCGCCGCGATTCACTTCGCGCCTCAAAGATTATGGCTGAGCGCGCAGCATCAAATCCTAAGATCGAACTGCTTTGGAATACCGAAGTCATCGACGTGTTAGGTGAGAGCAAAGTTTCCGGCTTGAAATTGAAGAACACCGTCACTGGCGAAGAATCCGTGCGCGATTTCACTGGCCTATTTGTCGCAATTGGCCATGTTCCCCGAAGTGAGCTTGTAGTTGGTCAGCTTGACCTAAATTCAGACGGCTATGTTGAAGTTGAAGGCCGAACTACCAACACCTCAATTACTGGCGTTTTCGCTTGTGGTGATCTAGTTGATCACAGTTACCGCCAAGCAATCACCGCAGCAGGCTCTGGTTGCGCCGCCGCCCTAGATGCAGAGCGTTTTCTAGCAGGTCATTGAGCAGTATTAAAACTAAGATTTACCCCTGATCGAGAAACGATGGAGAGAAAATGAGTGCAGCACAGCCAGTAACAGCAGCTACTTTTAATGAGGTAGTTCTCAAGAGTTCAAAGCCAGTCTTGGTTGATTTTTGGGCAGAGTGGTGTGGCCCATGCCGCGCCGTAGGTCCAATCCTCGATGAGATTGCCGCCGAAAATAGCGAGAAGATCACGATCGTAAAATTAAATACCGACGAAGAGTCCGCCATCGCTATTAAGTATGGAATCACTTCGATCCCAACCTTGAATGTTTATGTAAATGGTGAAGTTGTAAAGAGCATTGTTGGCGCAAAGCCAAAGCCAGCACTGCTTAAAGAACTAGCCGCGTACCTCTAAATAAATGTCAGCCGTTGATCTTGCACGTGGTGATCACGGTGACCTTGTTCTTTCGATAACTGGCACGCTAGTTCGAATTGGTTTACTTTCCACTACTTCTGAGGAATTTACTGAAGTGGTGGAGAGGGCGGTCAAGGCCTTTCAGCAAGATCGTGGCTTAATCGTCAATGGGATCGTCAACCAAGTTACTCAGCGAGCACTAGAAGAAGCTCGTTGGAAATTAGGTGACCGAGTACTTTCTTTCACGCCAGGTAATTTGATGCGAGGCGACGATGTTGCCACGCTGCAAGCCAGGCTGGTGGAGATGGGTTTTAATGCCGGTCGAGTTGATGGAATCTTTGGGAGTTTGACCGAAGGGGCAGTAAAAGAATTCCAAACCTCTGTCGGGGTAAAGAGTGATGGTAGTTGTGGCCCCGCGACCGTTATCGCGCTCATGCGTTTAATTAAAACTGTAACTGGGGGAGCGCCTAGCCAACTCCGTGATTTAGCTCAACGCTCAGCTCGAGGCCCAGCGTTGGCAAATAAGATAATTGTTTTAGATCCAGGTTCAGACACTTTCAATTCCGAAATGATTTTTGATGTTGCACAACGACTAGAAGGTCGATTAATTGCCCTTGGAGTCACCGTCTTTCTAACCCACAGCGTTGACGCCACCCCGACTGAAGGCGAGCGAATTGCGTTGGCAAATTCGACTGGCGCCGATCTTATGATCTCTCTCCGGTTAGACACCTATAAGAACGAAAAAGCTCATGGGGTCACCGGTTATTACTACGGCAGCGACCTACATGGGGTCCATTCTGTTGTGGGCGAGCGTTTTGCCACTTTAGCCCAGCGTGAGATCTGTTCCAGAACAGATTTACTCAACTGTCGGACGCATGCAAAAACTTGGGACTTACTTCGTTTAACAATGGCGCCTACGGTGCGGATTGATTTGGGATACATCAGCAATCCAGGGGATGTTTCACGCCTGTCAGATCCAATATTTCGCGAAACGATCGTTGAATCCTTGGTAGTTGCAGTTCAGCGCCTCTATCTTTCGGCGGAAAACGATGCAAAAACTGGAACATTGCGCCTATCAGATCTTCGCAAAGCGGGCCTGCGTCAATAATCCGTTTCAAGCACGATCTAAGTTATGGAAGAATCCCCTGATGAGCAGCGAAATAACTCGATTACATACTGGCGATCCGGAAAATTTAACGGAGCGTTTTGCCAGCCGTGCTGCCCACATGCAACCCAGCGAAATTCGCTCACTTTTTGCCGTTGCCTCTCGCCCTGAGATTGTCTCGTTAGCTGGTGGCATGCCAAATCTTTCGGCGTTGCCGATGGAGATGATGGCCTCTGTTGTGGAGAAACTTATTAGAGAGAATGGCCAAGAAGCCCTGCAATATGGGAGCGGTCAAGGACATCCAAAACTTCGAGAGCAGATTTGCGATGTAATGGCGCTCGAAGGAATTAAGGCTCACCCAGATGATGTAATTGTTACAACCGGTTCACAACAAGCCTTGGATCTAATCTCTCGAATCTTTCTTGATCCAGGCGATGTGGTCTTGGCAGAAGCTCCCTCCTATGTCGGGGCACTTGGAACTTTCCATCAGTATGAAGCTCAAGTAGTTCATGTTGGTATGGATAACGATGGTTTGATTCCTGAAGCGCTGCGCCAAGCGATCAAGACCACACGTGCCGCTGGTCGAAAAATTAAGTTTCTCTATTTAATTCCTAACTATCAAAATCCAGCTGGCGTCCTACTTCCCGCTGATCGCCGAACCGAAATTTTGGAAATTTGCCGAACTGAAAAGATTTTTGTAATTGAAGATAATCCTTACGGCCTTTTGGGATTTGAAAAACCATCACCAAATGCGATGCGGGCGGAAGATTCCGAAAATGTTGTTTATTTAGGCTCGTTTTCAAAAACGATCGCACCGGGATTTCGAGTTGGTTGGGCGTTAGTTCCACAGGCGCTTAAAGAGAAGTTAGTTATCGCAAGCGAATCTTCAATCCTCTGCCCATCAAATTTTGCACAGCTCTCGATTTCCTCTTACCTTTCAGACCAACCATGGCGCGATCAGATCGCCTCGTTCTGTGATTTATACCGAGTTCGCCGCGATGCAATGTTGGAATCGCTTACCGAACACTTTCCTTCCAACGCCACTTGGACAAAACCTGAGGGTGGGTTTTATGTCTGGGTAACGTTGCCGCCAGAAATCGATACCAAGGCGATGATGCCTAAAGCTATTGTGGCAAAAGTTGCCTACGTTCCTGGTACTGCATTCTTTGCTGATGGTTTTGGCAGCTGGTCGATGCGACTTTCATATTGCTACCCCACACCAGAGCGCATTAGAGAAGGAATTAAGGCGCTAGGTGGCGTAGTGAAACAAGAAATGTCCCGACGGGGGATTAATTAATTAACTTAGTAATCCGCTCTAAATCTTCAAGTGTGGCAAATTCAATAACAATCTTGCCTTTTTTCTGTCCTAACTCGATTTGAACTCGAGTATCCAGTTGATCAGATAGCAGACCGCCGATCTCTTTAAGGCGTGGGCTAATGATTTTTCCTGGTCGAAATTTTGCGCTTTTAGTCTCGGGTTTAAAATTTGAAACTATCTCTTCAACAGCTCGAACGCTAAGTCCTTCTGCCACGATTCGGTTGGCTAACTTTTCAATCTCGGTCTCATCGGTGAGAGTTAGAAGCGCCCGAGCATGGCCAGCCGAGAGAACACCAGCAGCCACTCGGCGTTGAACCGCGGCAGGTAGATTTAACAGCCGTAAGGTGTTAGTTATTGCTGAACGCGATTTTCCAACTTTATTTGCAAGCTCATCATGGGTGTAGCCAAAATCTTCCAATAGATTTTTATAAGCTGCGCCCTCTTCAAGTGGGTTTAGTTGGCTGCGGTGAATATTTTCTAATAGCGCCTCGCGCAACAATTCATTGTCAGCAGTTTGTCGAATGATTACCGGGATTGTTGTAAGTCCAGCAATTTTCGAAGCACGTAATCTGCGCTCTCCCATAATTAATTCATACTTGCCATTACCAATATCTCTTACAACTGGCGGCTGCAGAATTCCAACCTCTTTTATAGAGGCTGCTAGATCGTTCAATTCTTCGCTATCAAAAACATAACGTGGTTGTTTTTGATTCGGGATGATGGCATTGATATCTACTTCATTTCGATTAGCGATAGTTTCGCCAGTGTTCGAAGTAATAGCTGTTGGGATTAGTGAATCTAAACCGCGGCCGAGGCCACCTTTGCGGGAGTTCATGCGCTATTTACCTCACTCGTTAATGTTGGATTTCCACGCCGAGCTATCTCTCTGGCAACCGTCATGTATGCGATAGCGCCAACAGAAGAGGCGTCATAAGTCATAACGGTTTGATTAAATGATGGCGCCTCAGAGACTCGAACTGCGCGTGGGATTGGGGTATCAATTAATTCGGTTGGGAAATATTGACGCACCGTATTGGCAACATCATTTGCTAACCGAGTTCTGGAATCGAACATCGTTAAAATCACCGTTGTTATTTTTAAGGTGGGGTTTAATATTTGTTGAATTTGAGAAACTGTCGCCATCAATTGCGAGAGACCTTCTAAGGAGTAGTACTCGCACTGAATTGGAACTAAGACCTCTTCGGCAACAGTTAGCGCATTTACCGTTAAGAGTCCCAAACTTGGCGGGCAATCGATAAGCACATAATCGATTCGCTCATTTTCACTTTCGCGCAGCGCTAGAAATTTTGTGAGTGCCAGTTTGAGTCGAGATTCTCTCGCCACTAGTCCGACCATGTTTATTTCAGCTTCTGCCAGGGCTCGATCTGCTGGAGCGCACTCTAAATGCGGGAAGCCAGCGACTCGTTTAACAACATCGGCAATATCTCGTTCTTGGACTAAAACGTCACACATGCCGGCATCGTTATTTCGATCAATTCCTAAGGCGGTGCACGCATTTCCTTGTGGATCTAAATCAATAACTAAGACCCGCAGCCCACCCATTGCCAGCGCGGCAGCGATATTTACCGCTGAAGTTGTCTTTCCGACCCCGCCTTTTTGATTTGCGATCGTGAAAATTCGAGTTTTAATCGGGGTTGGCATTCCCTCTTTTAACCTGCGGATCCCGATTACCGGTCGCTCTGCCGCAATAGCGGGGTTAAATGTTTCACGTGAATCAGCCACGGGCTAAGTTAACCACTCCGGCGGACCTCAATTACCCGAGCGAGGGGCAATGGGTTGAGTTGGATTTCACGAACTACCCCAACCCGCCCTTTCTTCAATTTAGTTTCCGCGAGCTCAACAGCGGCAGATTCGCCCTTTATCGCCAAAAGGGCACCTTCTAGTGAGACTAAATGCCAAGCCCACGGTAAAAGCTTTGCCAGCGGAGCTACAGCTCGGGCGGTAACAATATCGAAGTTACCTTTTACGCTCTCGGCGCGACCTCGAATTATAGAAATTGGAAGATCTAGTTCAGCAACCACCTCTTGCAGAAAATCAACCCGTCGTTGCAGGGGTTCCAGGAGGGTTACTTTGATATCGGGGCGATGAAGAGCTAAAACTATCCCTGGAAGTCCAGCGCCAGAGCCAATATCAATCACAGAAGCGCCTTCTGGGATCAAGGTAGCTACTGGAATTGAGTTGGCGATATGGCGATCCCAAATGCGATCACCCTCTTTTGGACCAATTAAGCCTCGTTCGATACCAACCGTCGCAAGTAATTCGGCATAGCGGCTGATTTCATCGGCGCGCTCCGGAAAGAAGTTAGAGATTAAGGTTTCACGTGAAACTTCACTCATTGGAGGTTAGGCAGGAAGTACTACCACGCAGCGGTTGGGGTCTTCCCCTTCAGATTCACTGGTGAGCCCGATCTCCTGAATGGTGTCGTGGACAACTTTGCGTTCAAAGGCATTCATTGGGCGGAGTTTGACCGATTGGCCAGTGGATTTAACCTCATCGGCTACCTCGTGAGCCAATTTAGCCAGCTCCTCTTTTTTAGCGCTGCGGAAATTATCAATATCGAGCATTAGTCGAGAGCGCTCACCCAGTGAGGTCTGGACAGCTAGGCGGGTCAATTCTTGTAGCGCATCAAGGACCTCGCCACGTTCGCCAACTAGGTGGCTTAGTTTTCCGCCGGCGATTGCCAGTGAGGCGCGATCATTCTCGACATCGATATCAATATCGCCATCTAAATCCACGATATCTAATAGCGCTTCGAGGTAATCAGCGGCAACATCGCCCTCTTCTTCCAACCGAGAGATAAGGCTCTTCTTGCCACCCTCGCCCTTTGCCGGCTCAAGCTCCTCAACTGCTGTCGTGGTTGTTTCGTTCTCGCTCATCACTCCTCCATCTACCGATCTGTCGGTTTTAATAGCATTTAGTAGTTTTTATACCTTTTATGCGTTTTTAAAGTTAGGTTAGCGGCGCTTCTTCTTTTTTCCGGCGGTCTTCTTAGGTTGTTGACGTTGCCCAATTGGATCGATCACTTGAGTATCGCCAACTTCTGGAGCAGGAAGTTCGATCCCTTCCTTCTTAGCTCGCTTGGCTTGCAGTTCTTCGTAAGCCGGGGAGCCGGGGGTTGGATTTCGTTTAATAACGTAAAACTGCTGTCCGAAAGTCCAAAGGTTTGTTGTCGACCAATAAATTAAAACTCCAACTGGGAAGTTCACACCAGAGACGGCAAAAATAACTGGGAAGACATAGAGCATAATTTTTTGTTGTTGCAACATCATATTGTTAGAGGCATCCATTTTTGGCATGCCCTTCACCATTAGTTGACGTTGGGTAGTGAAGGTGGTGGCAGACATAAAGAGAATCAAGCCAACTGTTACTAGCTTCGTAGTTAAGTTAGTTGAAGTTAAAAATGTGCTGGAAAGTTTTGCGCCGAAGAATCGGGCTTCATTGGCTGAAAGCAATAGGTCACCTCTTAGAACTCCGTGAGGGTGATTCTTTGCGATTCCATTTAACACAGTGAAGAGTGAGAAGAAGATTGGGGCTTGGGCCAAAATTGGCAAACAAGAGGCAAGTGGATTTGTCTTGTGCTCTTTGTAAAGCTTCATCATCTCTTCAGATTGCTTTTGACGATCATCCTTATATTTCTTCTGAATCTCTTTCATGTGTGGCTGCAAGGCGGTAAGTGAGCGTTGACTCTTGATCTGCTTTACAAAGAGTGGAATTAAAATAATTCGGATTAGCACAACTAGACCGATGATTGACAAGCTCCATTTAACACTCTCGTGGGAGTGCTTACCTAGGACGAGGCCGAGGATGGTGTGGAAGGCCACCATGACCCAAGAAACCGCGAAATATAAGGGGTTTAGGATAGTTCCCATTTAAATAGCTCCTTTAATAACGCTTTTTTGAGGTACATAATCAACGCCACCATGTGACCATGGGTTACACCTAAGTAACCGCCAGCCGGCCATTAGTAAACCTTTTAGACCATAACTTTGAATCGCATCCGCCGCATATTGCGAACAAGATGGGTAGTACTTGCACCTGGGCGCTAGCCCTGGTGAAATCCATTTTTGGTAGAACTTAATTGGTGCTATTAAAAGTTTTTTCATGAACTGACCTGAAGTTTTTTCTGAACTTGATTTACGAGCGAACTTAACTCTTCGGAATATTGTGAGCGGTTCTTAAGAACTCGGATAACAATTTGAGAAGATGTAGGGAAGCTGGCCAGCTCTGGTGAAATTAAGTGTCGAAGTTGTCTAGAGATCCGATGACGGGTAACTGAACCACCGACAGATTTATTTACGATTAGGCCAAACTTGGGTCCGGTTGGTAAATCTGCACGCGCCAACACGTAGAGCACTAAAGATGGAGAGGTTGCTCTGACACCAGTTTTAGTGGTGCGAGCGAAATCCCTTCCGGTGCGGAGGCGGTTCGCTGCAGGAAGCACGAGCTAGGCAGAGATACGAACGCGACCTTTTGCGCGGCGCGCGGCGAGAACAGCGCGTCCACCGCGGGTTGCCATGCGTGCGCGGAAGCCATGCTTCTTTGCGCGGCGTCGGTTATTAGGTTGGAAGGTGCGCTTAGTCATCGAAAACTCCTTTATATCCCACTATCAAAATTGACAGTTTCTCTTAGCGTTCGATCCGATTAAGGACCGCTCGCAAGCCACAGCAGGTGAGGGGGTAACGGTAGAGGTAGCCGTTGATAAGGGTCAAACTCAGCGTGTCGAGATTTTGTGGATAACCACTTGATTTTCCTTCAAATGACCTCTAAGTTCGCACTCTATCCACAGGTGATAACCCCAATCTAGGTCGAAAAAGGCTCAAGTAAGGGTTTAGACCACAGGCTGTGGATAACTTTGTGGATTATTTGGTTTTGCGCAGTTGGGGGAGTTTAAGTGGCACTACTAGAAGATATTGACCTGACCGCGCTCTGGGCGTCAGTTATCGAGACCGTCTCTCTCGAGACCCCGCATCACCGGGCTTTCTTAGCCCTCACTAAGCCGTTGGGGCTACTCCAAGGTGAAGGTGGTTCTAACCTTTTACTAGCCGCGCCAAACTCTTTTGCAAAAGATGTTTTAGAGAGCAAGATGCGGGCGGTATTAAATGAAACCCTCTCGGAAAAACTAGGACAGCGAATAAATATTGCAGTCACTATCGATGAGAGTCTTGAGGTTGCGCCAAGCTCTGAAGAGGTGCAAGTAGATCCGATTGCAGATATTCAACCAAAATCTGGCACAGGCCGACCCTCCACTAATTCTGCCCCACATGAGCAGTCGCAATTGAATCCAAGATATATTTTTGAAACTTTTGTTATTGGCGCCTCTAATCGTTTCGCCCACGCTGCAGCTGTTGCGGTAGCTGAAGCGCCCGCAAAGGCTTACAACCCGCTATTTATTTATGGTGAGTCTGGGCTTGGTAAAACCCACCTATTACACGCTATTGGCGCTTACGCGAAAGAGTTATATGGCGGCGTCCGTGTACGTTATGTATCAAGTGAAGAATTTACCAACGATTTTATTAACTCGATTCGAGACGATAAAGCCTCGGTTTTTCAGCGCAGATATCGAGATTTAGATGTTTTATTAGTTGATGATATTCAGTTCTTAGAAAACAAAGAACGTACCCAGGAAGAGTTCTTTCATACTTTTAATACTTTATACAACGCTAATAAGCAGATTGTTATCTCAAGCGACCGGCCACCAAAACAATTAACAACTCTTGAAGATCGACTCCGCAGCCGATTCGAGTGGGGGCTAATCACAGATATTCAACCACCAGAGCTTGAGACCCGAATCGCCATCCTTCGTAAAAAAGCGGCCCAAGATAAATTAAATGCTCCTGATGATGTTTTGGAATATATCGCCAGCAAAATCTCTTCCAATATCCGAGAGCTCGAGGGGGCTTTAATCCGAGTTACCGCCTTCGCCTCACTAAATCGGCAACCTGTTGATTTAGGGTTAGCTGAGATTGTGTTAAAGGATTTAATTCCAGATGAGGGTGGCCCAGAAATCACCTCTTCGGCGATTATGGCTCAGACCGCCACCTACTTCAGCCTGACAATCGATGACCTTTGTGGCTCTTCCAGGTCTCGGGTGTTGGTTAACGCTCGTCAAATTGCTATGTATCTCTGCCGGGAGTTGACGGAGTTATCTCTTCCTAAAATCGGTCAAACTTTTGGCGGCCGCGACCACACCACGGTGATGCATGCCGATCGTAAAATTCGTCAGTTAATGGCTGAACGCCGCTCGATCTATAACCAAGTAACTGAGCTAACTAACCGAATCAAGATCCAAGCGAAGAACTAAGCGCACAAATGGCCAAAGGTAAAGAACTCCTTAATAGTTACCCTCAGTCTGTGGGTAACTTGTGGATAACTGTGGATAATTTCGGGAGAACTGTTGGTTCTCATCTTTTGCCGGTGGGGTTGCCCTCAAGCAAGCTTGGTTTTCCACTAGTTACCCACAAGCCAGGATTAAATGATTTACCGTACCAACCTGTACTTTCTTATGTTTTCCACACAAATAGGCTCTAGTTACTACTAATACTTGTATTAATAACAAAAAGTTGGGGAGAGAGAACCTGTGAAAGACTCCCCTTATCTAACGAAGAAGAGGAAGTTATGAAGTTTGTTGCCGAACGCGAAGCTTTGATCGACGCTGTTAATTGGGTGGCTAGAAGCCTCTCTTCCAGGCCGATCTCAACCTCCTTACTAGGGATCATGATCGACGTTACTGATGTAATCACCATGACGGGCTCAGATCTTGAAACTTCAACGAAGGCGATTTTGCACGCTGAGATCTCAACCCCAGGCAAAGTTCTTGTGCCAGGAAGACTTTTAGCTGAAATTGCCCGCTCTTTGCCAGCAAAGCCAATAACTTTCACTTTAGATGGCACCAGAGTCCTTGTGAGCGCCGGCAGCGCAAAATTCACGCTGCCAACCTTGTCGGTCAACGAATACCCAACTTTGCCTGAGCTTCCAGAAACAGCTGGCCGAATCGCCACCGATGTATTCGCGGCAGCAATCAGTCAAGTTGCAATTGCCGCCGGACGAGATGATTCATTGCCTACCCTGACTGGTGTTCATATTGATATCAGCCGAACCACAATCACCCTAGCCGCGACCGATCGGTACCGCCTAGCGGTCAAAGAAATTAGTTGGAACCCAAACAACCCAGATATTGAAACGGCCACCTTGCTTCGCGCCCGAACTCTCTCCGACGCTGCAAAATCCTTGGTTGGAAACCCGGAAGTTATTTTCGCGCTCTCTCAAAGTACGACCAACGAACGTTTAGTTGGTTTTATCTCTAACGAAAAAACTATGACTTCACGAACTCTTGATGGCACCTTCCCACCTTTTCGCCACTTACTTCCACAAGAGTCCACAGCGCAAGCAACTGTCGAAGTTTCCACATTCTTAGATTCAGTACGCCGGGTTGCATTAGTTACTGACAAAACTGTCCCACTGCGTTTAATCTTTTCTGAAGGCTCACTACAACTTGAAGCTGGCGCCGGTGAAGAAGCGCAAGCCACCGAAGAGTTAGAGATTGAATATAGCGGGGAACCAATTAATATCGCATTTAATCCAACCTTCCTTACTGATGGACTTCAAGCCATAAACACCCCATACGTGCACATTGCATTTACTGGAGCTAATAAGCCAGCGGTGCTTTCGGGCAAAAGCGCAGCCGACTCTGAGCCAATCAGTAGTTATAAATACCTACTAATGCCCATGCGCTACACCTCATAATTATTAAGAGTTAAATCCGTGTATTTATCGCAGCTTTCGCTGAAAAGTTTTAGGTCCTATGAAAATTTGGAGCTAAAACTTACCCCCGGCATATCTATTTTTATCGGGCGTAATGGCGAAGGTAAAACCAATATCGTCGAATCAATTCTCTATCTCTCTTACCTTTCATCTCACCGAGTTGCCAATGATCTTCCTTTAGTACAACTGGGAAATAGTTCGGCATATATCAGAGCCACTATTACCAATCCCGACCGGGAGGTGTTGGTTGAGTTAGAAATAAATGGTGAGCGGGCCAATCGAGCTCGCATAAATCAAAATCCAGTTAGAAGCCAACGCGAACTTTTTGGTTTAGTTCAAGCCATTTACTTCTCACCGGAAGATTTAGATTTAGTTCGGGGCGACCCGAGCGAGCGACGTCGTTTTATCGATCAACTTTTAACACTTCGTTCGCCACGAATGGCCGGAATTATTAGCGATTACGAGCGGGCTGTTAAACAGCGGAATTCACTTTTAAAATCCAGATCAGGAATTGAAGCTTTAATCCCATGGGATAAGCAAGTTGCCGAATTTGGCGGAAAAATTATTGCAGCGCGTATGAAGACGCTTTCAGAGTTAACTCCAATATTTAACGAAATATATCGAGAGATCTCAGCAGAGAAACCAACCACAATCAATTACAAATCGAGTATTGAAGAGCCAACCCTTAACCACGAAGAGAACACCTATAAAATCTTAGAACGAGTTAATGCCACCAGATCAGCAGAGTTGGAGCGCGGCTTAACACTAAGTGGGCCGCACCGCGACGATTTAATTTTAGTTTTAGGCGACCATATAGTTAAGGGTTATGCCAGTCATGGAGAATCTTGGTCAATCGCACTTTCATTAAAACTTGCCACCTTCCAATTATTACAAAACGATGGCCTCTCACCGATTTTAATTTTGGATGATGTCTTCTCGGAATTAGATGAAGAGCGCCGGTTGCGTCTAATCGAGCTTGCCCAAGTTGCAGAGCAAACTTTTATTACTGTGGCGGTGGAGAATGATCTACCTAAAGAGTTATCAGGCATAAGGTTTAACGTAAAAGCCGGCCAAGTAACACCACTAGCGCCATGAAACGGGATTTAGCTCGCGAGCTTTATCGCTCCTTCCGCGGCCACCCAAAGAAGTCGCCAACTTCTGATAGTCCAGAAAATCGCCAACGGGTCGATGACCCCCAACCTTTAAGCCTGGCTTTAACCGAGCTGGTTAAAAACCGGGATTGGCGACAAGGAATAGCCGAAGGAACCCTCTTTACTGAATGGGAGCGGGTTGTCGGGGCTGAGATCGCCACTCATGCCCAACCCATCTCTTTGGTTGATGGCCGCCTAACCATTCAAACCACCGCCACGGCTTGGGCGACCCAACTCACGCTCATTTCCAGCCAACTTTTAACCACAATCGCCAATTCCGCTCCCGGAGCGCTAGTTGAAGAGATCGTTGTAATTGGTCCACATGCCCCATCTTGGAAAAAGGGGATTCGCACCATCCGAGGGGCTCGTGGCCCTCGCGACACCTACAGTTAAATATCCACCCACAACAACAGGGTAAAAATCCCTCCAGAGCACCTTAAGAGGCGATTTTCGGTAGTTCAAATTCTGAGAACACGGTAAGATTCTCAGGTACTGCAATTAAAACCTGAGCAGGTTGCGATTTAAGCCAATTTTACTTGGTTAGACCGCCCGCCAATTAGACCGAGGGAGCGTGGATGCCTACCAAGTCCTATGACGCCAGCGCGATCACCGTTCTGGAAGGTCTAGATGCGGTTCGTAAGCGCCCCGGGATGTATATCGGCTCCACTGGTGAGCGTGGCCTCCACCACCTAGTTTATGAAGTTGTAGATAACTCGGTCGATGAAGCACTAGCCGGTTATTGCACTGAAATTAAGGTAATTCTGCAACCTGATGGCTCAGTAAAGGTAATTGATGACGGCCGCGGAATCCCGGTCGATATCCACCCAGTTGAGAAAAAGCCAGCCCTTGAAGTTGTTATGACCGTTCTACACGCCGGCGGAAAATTTGGCGATGGCGGCTACTCCGTCTCTGGCGGACTACACGGAGTTGGAATCTCAGTTGTAAATGCTTTGAGTACCGATCTTGCAGTTGAAGTAGCACGAGATGGCTTTCATTGGTTCCAAGAATACAAACTTGGCGTTCCACAACAACCACTGCGCAAAGGCGACCCAACTGATCTAAAAGGAACAACAGTCACCTTCTGGCCATCAAAAGAGATCTTCGAAACCACAGACTTCTCTTTTGAAACTCTTTCTGCTCGTTTTCGCGAGATGGCATTTTTAAATAAAGGTTTAGTTCTTACCCTTCAAGATCTTCGCCCTGGCCATGTAGATGAAAAAGGTGAGGCGCTATTCGCGCGCTATCACTATGACGGCGGCATTATTGATTTCGTAAAACATCTAAATCTTTCCAAAGGTGAGACACACAAATCAATTATCTCCTTTGAAGCTGAAGATTTAAAAAGCAAAATAAGCCTTGAAGTAGCAATGCAATGGAACGGTACTTTTACGGAATCGGTCTACACCTTTGCAAACACCATTAATACCCAAGAAGGCGGAACTCACGAAGAAGGATTTAGAACCGCATTAACTTCAATCGTAAATAAGTTTGGCGAAGAGTGGGGTTATATTCGCAAGAAGGAAGATCGACTAACTGGCGATGATATTCGCGAGGGTTTAACTGCGATCGTTTCTATCAAAATCGGTGAGCCACAATTCGAAGGTCAAACTAAAACGAAACTTGGCAACACCGAAGCCAAATCTTTTACTCAAAAAGCTATGAACGAAAACCTAACCGAGTGGTTTGAAAAGAATCCCGGCGAAGGTAAAGATATCGTTCGCAAAAGTATTGATGCTGCGGCCGCTCGAGTCGCTGCTCGAAAAGCGCGAGATCTTTCCCGTAGTCGAAAAGGTTTGCTTGAAGGTCGTGGCATGCCCGGAAAATTGGCGGACTGCCAATGGACTGAACCAGAAAAATGCGAGCTTTATATTGTCGAAGGTGATTCCGCTGGTGGCTCAACGAAGGGTGGTCGCGATTCGCGAAACCAAGCCGTCCTTCCTATCCGAGGAAAAATTCTCAATGTTGAAAAGGCTCGCATTGATCGAGTACTTCAAAACAACGAAGTCCAATCGTTAATTACCGCACTCGGCACCGGAATTCATGATGACTTCGATGTCGCTAAACTTCGTTATCACAAAATTATTTTGATGGCCGATGCCGACGTTGATGGTCAACATATCCGTACCTTGTTGCTCACCTTACTCTTCCGTTTTATGCGCCCATTGATCGAAAATGGCTTTGTTTACCTTGCTCAACCACCGCTTTATAAATTGAAGTGGGGCGGCAAAGAACCAGTTCAATACGCCTTCTCGGATCGAGAGCGCGATGGATTCATTAAGCTCGGAATTGAAGCCGGAAAGCGACTTCCTAAAGAAGACGGTATTCAACGCTTCAAAGGCCTTGGTGAAATGCCAGCAAAAGAACTTTGGGATACAACTATGGATCCAGCACATCGAGTTCTAATCCAAGTAACTATCGATGATGCCGCCGCCGCCGATGATCTCTTCTCAGTGCTCATGGGAGAAGATGTTGAGCTTCGCCGTAACTTTATTCAACGCAACGCCAAAGATGTTAGGTTCTTGGATATCTAATGGAACATGACCGCATAGAAACTGTAGATCTCCAAGTCGAGATGGCTCGCTCCTATTTGGACTATGCCATGAGCGTTATTGTCGGTCGAGCTCTTCCTGATGTTCGTGACGGATTGAAGCCAGTCCACCGCCGAGTTCTCTATGCAATGTACGACGCTGGCTACCGTCCCGATAAGGGCTACTACAAGTCATCTCGTATTGTTGGCGATGTGATGGGTAACTATCACCCACACGGCGACACAGCTATTTACGATGCGGTTGTCCGGTTGGCTCAATTCTGGTCACTTCGCTATCCACTTATCGATGGAAATGGAAACTTCGGTTCACCCGGCAACGATCCTGCAGCCGCTATGCGTTACACCGAAGCTCGCCTTGCGCCACTAGCCATGGAGATGATGCGCGATATCGATGAAGATACCGTCGATTTCGTTCCAAACTATGACGGTCGCTCTCAAGAGCCACTTGTATTACCAAGCAGATTTCCTAACCTTTTGGTCAACGGTAGCGCGGGTATCGCAGTTGGTATGGCGACCAATATCCCACCACATAATTTAAGTGAAGTAATTGAAGGAACCTGTTTTGCTCTGGCGCATCCAGATATGCCCGCGCCGGAACTTCTCGAAAAATTGATGACTATTATCAAAGGCCCAGATTTCCCAACCAAGGCGCTAATTGTTGGCCGCAGTGGAATCGAAGATGCCTATCGAACTGGTCGCGGATCGATCATCATGCGAGCCGTTGTTGAAATCGAAGAGATCAACAAGCGCACCTGCTTGGTTGTTACTGAACTGCCTTATCAAGTGAACCCAGATAACCTAGCTTTAAAAATTGCAGAGCTAGTTAAAGATGGTCGCATTAAAGGCATCGCCGATGTTCGCGACGAAGGAAATGAACGGCTGGGACAGCGCTTAGTTATTGTGCTTCGTAACGATGCCATTCCAAAAGTAATTCTCAACAACCTTTATAAGCACACCCAACTTCAAGATTCTTTTGGCGCCAACATGCTGGCGCTAGTTGATGGCGTTCCTCGAACTCTTCGAATTGATGAGTTCATCCGTTATTACATCGAGCATCAAGTTGAAGTAATTGTTCGACGCACCAAATATCGTCTTGCTGAACGGGAAAAACGAGCTCATATTTTGCGCGGCTATCTAAAAGCCCTCGATGCGTTAGATGCTGTAATTGCGCTGATTCGCGCTAGTTCTACCTCTGAAGAGGCGCGTACCGGTTTAATGAAGCTGCTCGACGTTGACGAGCTTCAAGCAAATGCGATTTTAGATATGCAGCTGCGACGGATTGCGGCGCTGGAACGTCAAAAGATTAACGACGAATATGACGGCCTCATGACCGACATCATCGCTTTGAATGAGATTCTGGCTAGCCCAGAAAGACAGCGCGAGATTATTAAAACTGAACTCGAAGAGATCTCAACTAAATATGGCAATGTACGGAGAACCCAAATTATTCTTGGGGATACTGATATCTCAGTGGAAGATTTAATTCCGGAACAAGATGTGGTTGTAACAATTACCCGAACTGGCTATGCCAAGCGCACAAAAGCCGATCTCTATCGATCCCAACGACGCGGTGGTAAAGGCGTAAAGGGTGCTGCTTTAAGACAAGACGATCTGGTAGATCACTTCTTTGTCGCCTCGACACATGATTGGTTGCTCTTCTTCACCAACAAGGGCCGGGTCTACCGAGCCAAGGTTCACGAACTTCCTGATACTGGCAGAGATGCCCGAGGTCAGCATGTGGCGAACTTGTTAGCCTTTAAGCCAGACGAGGGAATTGCCCAAGTAATTGCAGTTTCCGATTACAACCCAGATTCTTTCTTGGTTATTGCAACCAAGAGTGGAATGGTTAAAAAGAGCCCATTGACGGAATACGACTCAACTCGTACCGGCGGTCTTATTGCCATAAACCTCAAAGAGGAAGATGAAGTAGTTTCCGCAGCACTCGTCGGTGAAAAAGATGAACTGCTGTTGGTTTCGCGCAAAGGAATGTCACTGCGCTTCTCTGCTGGAGATGCATCTCTTCGCCCGATGGGTCGATCGACAAGTGGTGTTATCGGAATGAAATTCCGTGGCGATGATCAACTCCTTTCAATGGCAACTATTACTGAAACTGAAGTTCAGCAATATGTTTTAACTGCTACTGATGGTGGATATGCAAAACGAACACCTCTCCAGGAATATCGCCCACAAGGTCGAGGCGGAATCGGCGTTAAGGCTGCCAAAATCGATGAGGATTCCCGCGGTGTACTTGTTGGCGCCATGATTGTTGTGGCTGAAGAAGAGATTTTGGCGATTACCTCTGGTGGAACGGTCATTAGAACGGCCGCTGCTGAGATTCGCGAGACTAGCCGTGACACGCTTGGAGTTCGCCTAGTAAACCTCGGCGATGGGGTCTCAGTGGTCTCTATTGCCCAAGTAAAAGATGAACCAGTGCTGGAAATAGAGGCCGAAGATCTCACTTCACCTGCGATCATTGAAGTCGAATCCGAGATCGAAGCCGAGCCCGAAAACTAGTTTTTTGCGAGTTGGGCTCTATGTCGGGTAACCTTCACCAGCCCGTTAGCGGGCCTGTAGCTCAGCCTGGTTAGAGCGCTTCCCTGATAAGGAAGAGGTCGGAGGTTCAAGTCCTCCCAGGCCCACGCTGGCAAGATCGGCCGTTATAGAAAGACCGTAGAAATACGGGGACTTAGCTCAATTGGTAGAGCGCCTGCTTTGCAAGCAGGAGGTCAGGAGTTCGATCCTCCTAGTCTCCACAATTACCCCAGAGAGATCTGGGGTTTTCTTTTTGCCCTTTAACTCTGAAGGGCCGGCAAATCCTTAAACCAATCGAGGGCGTTGGGGTTTGCCAAAGCGTCTCGATTTCGAACTTCTCGGCCATTGATTACATCAGTCACAGCCAATTCGACCAATTTATTGCTTTTAGTCCGTGGTAACTCCGGAGCAACAATTATTTTATCTGGGACATGTCGTGGGCTGGCTTGCGATCGCAGCGCAAGTCGAATCGCTTTCTCTAGCGGCTGATCTAAAAAGAGACCTGATTTCAAAGTTAGGAAGAGAACTACTCGAGTATCTCCATCCCAATCTTGTGAGACCGCCATTGCTTCATTTACTTGAGGGAACATTTCCACCACACGATAAATCTCAGCCGTACCAATACGCACACCTTTCGAATTCAAAGTGGCGTCACTTCGACCAAAAAGAGTAAAGCCACCATGGGCACTTTTTGAAGCGAAGTCTCCGTGAGTCCAAATTCCGGGAAAACCTTCGTAGTAAGCCGAGCGATACTTTTCATCAGAATCATCATTCCAAAATCCCAAAGGTTTGGAAGGGAAAGGAACGGTGCAAACTAATTCACCCTTTTGATCTATTGCTGCACTAACTCCAGCACTATCAAAGACGTCAGTAGCCATCCCTAGGCAAGGGCCTTGAATCTCCCCGCGATGGACTGGCAAAGTCGGAACACCAGCAACAAAACAACCACAAATATCCGTGCCTCCTGACATTGAAGCCAAATGCACATCTTTTTTAATATCGGAGTACACATAATCAAAACTCTCTGGACTCAGAACTGAACCAGTTGACGCAATGAGCCTAAGTGCGTGTAAATCATGAGTCGTGGCTGGTGTTAAACCTTCTTTGTGTGCCGAATCAATGAACTTTGCAGAGACGCCAAAGAATTCAACTTCCTCGTTCTGTGCTAGATCAAAAAGCCGTTCCAGATTTGGATACATAGGTGATCCGTCATAAAGCACTATGGTCGCTCGACGAGACAAAGCCATTGTCAGCCAATTCCACATCATCCAACCGCAGGTCGTGAAAAAGAAAACCTTTTCACTTGGTGCGATATTGAATTGATAGTGCTGTTCGGTCGCTGCTTTAAGGAGAACACCGGCGCCGCTATGAACAATACATTTTGGCTTTCCAGTTGTGCCGCTCGAGAAGAGAACAAAGCCTGGGTGGTTAAATGGAAGCGGAGTGAATTCGAGTGGCGCTCCCAAAAACGGCTCTATCCACTCCTGAAAGTGTGAAATAGAAATAACTCGTTTAACCGTTGGGAGAAGTTCCAAAATCTCGTTTACTTTTTCTGAACAATCAAAAACCTTGCCGTTGTAACTGTAGCTATTGGCGGCAAGTAGCAATTTCGGCTCTACTTGACCGAAACGATCTTGAACCGCGTGTGGTGCAAAGTCGGGCGATGCGGTACTGACAATTGCTCCAATACTTAGAGCAGCCAAGGCATAAATGATGACTTCAGCGACATTGGGCGTCCAAGCCACAACTCGATCTCCAGTTGTTATTCCTTCAGCTTTCATAGCCGCGGTTGCCGCGGCGACTAGTTTTCGAAGTTCCCGCCAAGTAATTTCAACACGCTTACCATCTTCAACTATTGAAACAATGGCGATCTCATCATCCGCGCCACGAGCAAGCAAGTTCTCAGCAACATTTAGCTTTCCGTAGGGGAAAAATCGCGCTGAAAGAAAATCAACACCCGGGTCGTAAGAGAGGTCGCCTTTTTCACCAAGGATTCCTAAATCATCCCAAGCTTTCGACCAAAATTCCCCAGGTTTACTAATACTCCAAGAGTGTAGGTCTGCATATGTCTCATACCCCAATGATCTTTGAAGCTGGCCAAGGAAGGTATTTTCCGGGTTACTCGGAGACCATAATTGTTGAGCCATCATAAAGGGCTACTTCTTCGAGATAACTTTTATTCGGAGTCGGTAGTAAGCACCAGAGAGCCCTCCGGGAGCAAACATTACGACAAAAATAAATAGCAGACCCAAGATAAATGTTGGCTCAGAGAGTGGACCACTAATTATCTTTGGAACGGAGTGCAACGCACTTGACTGGCTGATATCTTGCAACCTGGTGGATGCAACGGAGTAAATAATTCCGCCAATGACAGCGCCCCACCGAGTAATTGCACCACCCAAGATAACCATTAATAGCAAGGCGATAGTGACATCGGAAGAGGCAAAGCGTGGAGCTGCGCTGCCACTAACCATCAACATAACTACCCCTATGAAACTGGCCATCGAAGCTGCGATAACAAAAGAGAGCAACTTAAATCTGGCCGGCTTGAGACCCAGTACAGCAATTCGAGTTTCGTTATCTCGAAGAGCAGCAAAGACTCGCCCTGCAGAGCTTTCAGTCACCCACCAAGTAATGAAATAGACAATTACTAAAGTACCGAGCGAAATCCAGAAGAGGTTCTTGGTATTAAAAACCCCGATGAAAATGCTTGGAACTTTGTCGGCGTTTAAGGCAATTCCATTTTCGCCATTAGTTAAACCACCAAAATTGCGACTGATGACGACATGACCTGCCTCGGCAAAGGCCAAGGTAACCATCGCAAAGGTGATTCCACCAGTACGCAGCGAGGCGCTGCCAATCAATATTGCGAGAATTGTTGTGATCGCAACCGCAGCAATGACCGCCAACCACCAGACCAAAACATCATGGTTAATAAAGAGGACAGCCAAATACATGCCAGAAGCGAAGAACAGTGCATGCCCAAAGGAAAGCAAACCAGTAAAACCAAAAAGTAGGTCATAGGTCAAAGCCAAGGCACCATACAGAAAAGCAACCGCCATGGTTTGTTGCAAACCTGGATGACTCAGAGGGTTATTACCTAGAAGTGGTGCGGCAAATAACATAGGAATAAAAATGGCCAGTAGCGGGCGAGAGTATTTCCAACGCAACATTATGCCTTCACCTTACCTAGCAGACCTTGAGGTCTAAGGAGCAAGACGCCAGCCAACAAGAAAACGACCACAAAGTCGCCTAAGCCTGGGCTGTAGTAGTTGGCATATTGTTTGATGATTCCAATGATCATGGCCGCTAGGAAGCTGCCAGGCACTGACCCCATCCCACCTATAACAACAACAATAAAACCATAAATAAGGTACGAACCAGCGATCAGAGGCGAAACGCCATTTGAGTAGGCCGAGACCAGAACGCCACCAACTCCAGCCGCAAACCCACCAATGAAGAAAACGGTACTAAAAGCAAGACGGACATTAATTCCTAAGGCAGCAACCATCTGTCGGTTCTCAACGCCAGCCCTGATAACCAAACCAATTCGAGAAAAGCGCAAGAGAATAGTGTTTGCAAGTAGCAATATGAGCGCGACGCCAATATAAAGGAAGCGATCAACTGGTATGTGAGCCGAACCGATGCTGACGGTATTAATAAACCAGGAAGGTGTAGGTAATAATCGTAGATCGCTACCGAACCATCCAGCAAGAACTGCACCAACTACGAGAGCAATTCCGACGGTAACTAAAGCTTGATCGATATGGCGTTCATACAAACGGGAAATAACAATCCGTTCTACCAAGAGCGCAAAAAGACCCGCCGCCAATCCTCCTAAAACCATGGCACCGATAAAAGTCCAAGTGTTACTAACATGCATAACCTGGCTAGAGAACCAGAGTCCAACAAATGCACCGACAGTCAGGAAAGAGCCATGAGCGAAATTAAGGACTCCCATCAATCCGTAAATTAATGAGAGACCAGCGGCAACAAGGAAATAAAGGGCACCTAATCCAATGCCGGTAATCCCAATCAGCAGGAAGGTATCCATTATTTGTGACCCCCACTAACGCCGAGCATGGCGTGTACCCATTCTGGATCGTGCAGATTTTCTGGTCCACCTTGGAAAACAACACGACCTTGATCCATAACGATCACATGCTGGGCAATTCGTTTTACCAATGGCAGATTTTGTTCGACCAACAACATTGTGGTCGCGCCAGCGACTCGTCCTAGTGCATCAGCTACTTCAGTAACCAGTTTCGGCGCCAAACCTTTTGTAGGTTCGTCGATAAGGATTATTTCATTTTGATTGACTAAGGCGCGAGCAATAGCGACCATTTGTTGTTGTCCTCCAGAGAGCGTCCCTGCTCGCTGCGCTGCCCGCGTTGTCAGTTCCGGAAAGAGGGCATGAACCAGTTCCTGGCGCTCGAGATCATTTTCATCTCTGGTCGCTAACGAAAGATTCTCTTTAACTGTGAGAGAGGCGAAGATTTCGCGATCTTCCGGTACATATGCGATTCCATCCTGGGCAATCTTGTAGGTTAGTTTGCCGGCAATGGATTGGCCATTGAGTTCGATTAATCCAGAAGAGGGATACAAGCCCATAATGGCTTTTAAGGTTGTGGATTTACCAACACCATTTCTTCCTAATAGCGCAGTAACAGAATGGGTTGGAACTTCAAAAGTTACCCCGTGTAAAATATGGGATTCATTGATTTTGACATTGAGGTCTCTTACGGAGAGCACGTTCATAACGCCTCCCCAATGTAAGCGCTTTGAACAATCGGGTTAGCAATTACATTAGCCGGAGTGTCACAAACGAGTAGTTCGCCATAATTTAGAACCGCCAAGCGGTCAGCCAAACCCAAGATAACTTCCATGTGGTGCTCGACTATAAGGACCGTCTTGTTGTGAACGGTTTTTAACGAGCGAATGATTTCAACAAGTTCTGGGACATTTTCAACGCTCATGCCGGCCATTGGTTCATCTAGCAACACCACTTCAGAATTAGAAACTAGAACAATCGCAATCTCCAGGCGTCTTTTATCACCATGTGACAATGAGCCGGCAATTTGTAGCGACCTAGAGCCGAGTCCGACTTGGTCTAGCCCTTCTTGGGCCTTTAAAACTACATCAGGAAATTTATAAGCGTTCTTAATAATATTTAATGATTTATTGTTCGCCGCCTGCGCCGCGATTCGCACATTCTCTAAACAAGTGAGATTTGGAAAAATACTAGAGGTTTGAAAAGTTCGGGCCAGCCCCAATTTTGCGCGCTCATAAGGGGCCTTAAAGGTGATATTGGTTTCACCTAGAAATATTTCTCCACGAGTAGGAGAACGCAAACCCGATAAAAGATTGAAGAGCGAAGTTTTACCAGCGCCATTTGGGCCGATGATTCCCAAGGTTTCATTTTTTGCAACAGCAAGAGTGATGCCGTCAAGGATTTTGGCGCCGCCGATCGTCAGGCTCAAGTCGTTAACACTTAATGCCGTTTCCACTCATCACCTCATTGCGATTTGTTACTTAGCAAAATTACCATTTTGGCATTAACGAGAGAAGCCTGACACCAAATTAGCGTCAGGCTTCCCGTACTCATTAACTTAACTTTATTGCTTATTGCCCAACGTTGTAGAGGGTACGGACGAGCTTTGGAACATAATGTGATCCGTTCTTATTTAAAGATACCAAGAACATTGGTTGGATCAATTGGTGATTGGCTGGATTTATGGTCATGCGACCCTTGACGCCCAACCAAGAGTAACCCTCGAGGTTGCTAATCGCGGTATCGATATTTACATCAGTGTTGCCAGTTAGAGCGCGAACAATCATGCGGGCGGCATCAGCACCTGTTGGGGTGAAGAGGTCCTGGGATTGCTTGGTCGCGGCATATTCGGCGTTAAGCGATGATGCAGCAGCGCTGGTAAAGACAGCAGGGAAGTAACTGTTGGTCAAGACCGCGTTGGTACCATCAAAGATGGTTCCATAGATGTCATAAGAAGATACGCCAGCAAGACCAGTGATTGGACGGCTCTTGGCAAATGCACCTTGTTGCTTTAGCGCGGTGAACATTCCACCAGCGGTTAAGGCATTTGACCAAGCGATAAAGATGTAAGCGCCAGCTGAGTCAGCCGCTTTCTTGGCATAAGGGGTGAAATCTGTTGCAGTTGTTGCAACTTTTATTTCGTCAAATACCGCACCCTTTGGACCAAGCAGCGCTCTTGCAGCTGCGATATTTCCAGCACCAAAAGCATTATCTTCAACAAAGAGGACGACTTTCTTTCCCTTAATTGGGCTGATACCTGCAAGTGGAGCCAAATCTTGGGTGGAGTTATTTCCGGAACGGAATACATACTTATTAGCGGCGCTAACAACCAAATCGTTCTTCGCAGGTCCGGAGATGTAAAGGACTTTATTTTGTGCTGCCAGTGGCGCTAACGTCAACGCGACAGCTGATGAAGCGGTACCGACAATTATTTTAGTTCCGTTTCCGACCATATCTTTAAAGGCAGCGGTTGCAGCAGCAGGATCGCCACCATCATCTTTCTTGGTTACTACAAGCTTTGCACCGTTAATGGACATTTTTCCATTGGTGTAATACTTCAAACCCCAGTCGAGTGCTGCGTTATAAGCATCACCGTATGACTTCAAACCGCCTGATGTTGCAGTAATTACGCCGATTTTAATATCTGCTGCGGCACCGGCAGGTGCTGTGAGGGCAGTCGGCGCGACTAGCGCGACAGATAGCGCAGCTATTCCAACGCGGGTTAATTTTGAACGGATTCCCATTTAGTTATCTCCTAGAGGGTTAGGAAAGCCAATCGGATGCCAATTGGCTTAATAGTTGTTTTAAAGTCTAGTCGCGAGTTTTCCTCCCGTACGATTGTGATTGTTACAATTTCACAACACTTTTCTTACGAAAAATTGATGAAACGGCTATTCTCTATTTATGAATTCGGCAGCTTTCATACCAACTGCAAGATTCCTGGTCAAAGTAGATGGTGGCGATCTCGCACTATTTCGATACGGATCCGAGAGTGCTGGCACTCCGGTTCTTCTGGTGCACGGTGTGACTTCTTCCAATCGGGCATTTCAACTCTTTGCCAAGTCATTGATAGTTCGCGGATATTTGCCCTATGCCGTTGATTTGCGTGGTCGGGGCGATTCCAATCAACTCCCAGGCCCATTCGGGATGCGCTCCCATGCTAAAGACCTGATCGCGGCAATTGATTATTTGGGCTTAGATTCAATTGAAGTCATTGGCCATTCAATGGGTGCTTTTGTTGCCGCTGTTTTAGTGGGGCTTTACCCAGATCGAGTTTCTAGAACGGTGCTGATAGATGGAGGAATCCCCTTACCGTTGCCTCCAGGGATGACGATCGAACAGATTCTGCCGTTGGTGTTAGGACCCGCCTTGGCAAGATTGGCGATGAAGTTCAGTTCGAAAGAGGAGTACCGCGAGTATTGGAAATCTCAAGCAGCTTTTAACAAAGGCTGGAGCCCGGCAATGGATGAGTATGTGGATTATGACCTTCGCGGACAGGCGCCAGAACTCCATGCCGCCACCAATGTCGAGGCGGTTATCGGTGATAACCAAAATATGTTCGGTGACACTTTGATAAGTGACAGTCTAAAAGGTCTACGCAATGAGGTCCTCTTTGTAAAAGCGGAACGAGGGCTGCAGAATGAAGAGGGCGGCCTCTATCCGATTCAAGTTCTAGAACATGTACTGCCCACCTTTCCGAAACTCAAATTAGTAATAGTTCCTGACACCAACCACTATGACATTTTGTTGGAGGCAACTGGCGCCGAAAAATGCGCTCAATTAATCTACGGAGAGCCGGAGTAAGCATGGGAGAACTTCAAGGTCGGAGAGCCTTTGTCACAGGTTCCTTCCAAGGGATTGGCCTTGGAATTGCCATAGCGCTAGCACGAGAAGGTGTTGACTTGGTTCTTCATGGCTTGGCAGACCAGGCAACAATTGATTCCGCAGTAGCGGCGGCCAAAAGCGCAGGTGCCAGAAGAGTTGAAACTTTTGTTTCAGATCTGCGTGATAGCGCAGCAACTGAAGAGTTAATTAAAAATATTTTACTTGGCGGCCCGGTTGATATTTTATGCAACAACGCAGGTATTCAATTTACGGCGCCTACCGTTGAAATGCCGCGCGGGAAATGGGACGACATTATTGCGATTAATCTTTCTTCGGTCTTCGACACTATGAGACTGCTCTTGCCGCAAATGGCCGAACGCGGTTATGGCCGAGTCATCAACACTGCTTCAGTTCATGGCCTGGTGGCTTCGGTCGCAAAGGCGCCATATGTCGCGGCCAAACATGGAATTATCGGAATTACGCGAGTCACTGCTTTGGAATATGCAGATGCTGGCACTCGCGAATCAGGTGGAGTTACGGTTAACGCGATCTGCCCAGGCTGGGTCGAAACCGCTCTCATTGAGCCGCAAATTCAAGATCGCGTGGCTAAGTTCAATGGTGATCGCGCTGCCGGAATTGCTGACTTACTTTCAGAGAAACAACCCTCACGCCGCATGTCCACTCCAGATGACATCGGCCAAGTAGCGCTTTTTCTCTGTTCTAAATCGGCACACAACATCACCGGAGCCGCAATTCCAGTAGATGGTGGATGGACTTCTCAATGACAACCTTCCGCGAAGCAGTCCAACAGGAGCAACCACTTCAGGTAGTTGGCGCCATTAATGCCAATCATGCGCTCTTAGCAAAACGTGCTGGCTATAAAGCTATCTACCTTTCTGGCGGCGGCGTCGCAGCTGGCTCGCTTGGAATTCCAGATTTGGGAATTACAACTCTTGATGATGTGCTTACTGATGTCCGAAGGATTACCAATATTTGCGATCTGCCATTGTTAGTTGATGCCGATACCGGTTTTGGGCCTTCTGCCTTCAATATTGCTCGGACTGTCAAAGAACTTATAAAAGCTGGAGCATCGGCGCTACACATCGAAGATCAAGTTGGCGCAAAACGCTGTGGTCACCGCCCTAACAAAGAGCTAGTTTCTATGGCGGAAATGTGCGACCGTATTAAAGCAGCAGTTGATGCGCGCACGGACGAGGACTTCACGATTATGGCTCGAACAGATGCGTTGGCCAACGAGGGGATTGACGCCGCCTTGGAGCGAGCTCAAGCTTATGTAGCGGCTGGCGCGGATATGATTTTTCCGGAGGCTATCGCCGACCTCGGCACTTACCAAAAGTTTTCCTCCCAACTATCCGTTCCAATTTTGGCGAACATCACAGAATTCGGAAAGACGCCGCTTTTTACTGTCGATCAGTTGCGGACAGTTGGAGTTGGTATCGTCTTGTACCCACTTAGCGCTTTCCGAGCTATGAACAAGGCCGCTGAACTTGTCTACGAAACTATTCGAAAGTCTGGCACCCAAGCAAGTGTTATTAACACAATGCAAACTCGAGAAGAGCTTTACGAACGAATCGACTACTACTCATATGAAAGCGCTCTCGATAAGTTTCACGAGGAGAAGAATTGACCGAGTTTAAAGCCAAGAAGTCGGTTGCACTTTCAGGAGTGCCTGCAGGAACAACCTCACTATGCTCCGTCGGGCGAAGTGGAAACGACCTACATTATCGCGGTTATGACATTGCCGATCTGGCTAACTACTGCGTATTTGAAGAGGTGGCATTCCTACTTATATATGGTCACTTACCAAATATTTCCGAGTTAGCAGATTACAAAGTAAAACTTGTGGGCCTTCGATCTATACCTGAAGCTCTAAAGCGAGTACTGGAGCAGCTTCCTAGAGATACCCATCCAATGGATGTTTTACGCACTGGTGTGTCGATGCTAGGGACGCTTGAACCGGAAAATCTGAGCCATCCCTCTGAAGGTACCCGCCAAATCGCAGATCGATTGATTGCTATTCAGCCTGGAATTTTGTTGTACTGGTATCACTTTGCATTTAATGGAATTCAGATTAGTGAATTCTCTGACTCCACTTCAACCGCCAGGCACTTCCTCTTTCTCTTACATGGGAGGGTCACGCCGCCCGAGTGGGAACGTGCAATGGATATTTCTTTAATTCTTTACTCTGAACACGAATTCAACGCTTCGACCTTTACCGCACGAGTTATTGCTGGAACCGGGAGTGATATTTATTCATCGCTAGTTGGCGGCATTGGTGCGTTACGCGGTCCAAAGCATGGTGGCGCCAACGAAGTAGCCCTTGAGGTGCTACAGCGTTATTCCGATCCAGATACCGCTGATCTTGATATTCGCAATCGGGTGGCAAACAAGGAAGTAATAATCGGTTTCGGTCATCCGGTTTACACAATCAGCGATCCACGAAGTGAGCTCATCACGAAAGTTGCTCATGATTTAAGCATTGACCAACCAATGCTTTATAACATTGCAGAGCGACTGGAAAAAACGTTGTGGGAAATTAAGGGGATGTTTCCAAATCTCGATTGGTTTTCAGCCGTTGCCTACCACGCCATGCAAATCCCAACCTCTTTCTTCACCCCACTATTTGTTATTGCTCGAACAACTGGGTGGTCAGCTCATGTAATTGAACAACGAATTGATAACAAAATTATTCGCCCGAGCGCTACTTACACTGGCCCAGAAGATCTTGAATTTATCCCGCTCAGCAACCGTTAGGAAGAAAATTGAGCAGCAATGAAGTAAAAAGTTCTCAACCGTTTGATCAAGAAATTGTAGATATCGTTGAGTACGCCCTAAATTTCGAAATTAAATCTGACCTCGCTTACGAGACTGCGTACAACTGTTTGCTGGATACCTTGGGATGTGGGTTAGAGGCGCTGGAATACCCAGCTTGCACCAAACTTTTAGGTCCACTGGTTCCTGGGATCACCGTAACAAACGGGGTTCGAGTACCAGGCACAGCTTACGAACTCGATGTAGTTCAGGGTGCCTTCAATATCGGCGCCGCAATTCGTTGGCTAGATTTCAATGACACCTGGTTGGCTGCCGAATGGGGCCATCCATCCGACAACCTTGGCGGAATCTTGGCGACTGCAGATTGGCTCTCACGAAGCGGCGCAAAACCTTTGGTTATGCGAGATGTCTTAACCGCCATGATAAAAGCCCATGAAATTCAAGGTTGTATAGCTCTGGAAAATTCTTTCAATAAGGTTGGACTAGATCACGTGCTCTTGGTCAAAGTAGCGACCACCGCAGTTGTCTGCCAATTGATGGGGCTCACTCGCGAAGAAACTCTGAACGCTGTTTCACTTGCATGGGTAGATGGTCAATCACTTCGCACCTATCGTCATTTTCCTAACGCCGGCTCGCGCAAATCTTGGGCGGCGGGAGATGCAACTTCTCGAGGTGTTCGGCTTGCGCTCTTGGCAAGGGCAGGAGAGATGGGATATCCATCAGTCTTATCTGCAAAGACGTGGGGATTTTATGACGTCTCTTTCAACGGAAAAGCTTTCGAATTTCAACGTCCTTACGGGTCATACGTTATGGAGAACATCCTTTTTAAGATTTCGTTCCCAGCAGAATTTCATTCCCAAACAGCATGTGAAGCGGCCTTAACGCTTCATGGCTGGATGGTGAAGAATGGAATGAATTCAGATCAAATCAAGAAAGTAACCATCAGAACTCATGAAGCTTGCATTCGCATCATCGACAAAAAAGGACCATTAAACAATCCGGCGGACCGCGACCATTGCATTCAATACATGGTGGCAGTGCCGATGATCTTTGGTCGTTTAACAGCTAAGGATTACGAAGACGATGTTGCAGCAGATCCAAGAATTGATGAGCTGCGCGGAAAAATTACCTGTGTCGAAGATCCACAGTTCACTTTGGATTATCACGATCCCGAAAAACGGTCCATCGCCAACGCTATTTCGATCGAGTTTGCGGACGGCACCGTAGTAGATGAGGTCATTGTGGAATATCCCATTGGACATAGACGTCGGCGTGCCGAAGGGATCCCGCTTCTCATCGAGAAATATCGCAAGAATTTGGCTCGAATTTTTGACCAAACGCAGCAATCGAACATATTGGCTAAGACCTTAGATTTCGAGGGTCTTTTCAAGATGCCAGTCGAAGAATTTCAGCAGCTTTTCGTCAAAAATTAGGCTCAAACTGCCTTAATTAAGAAGTGTTGCACTTAATGTCGTAAAGTGAACCATTGATTATCAATGGCTGATGAAATATACGTATCTTTTGAAAGGGTCTAAATGTCTACTGCCATCCTTCACACCAACTTAGGTGATATCACTGTTGAACTTTTTCCAAACCATGCGCCTAAAACGGTAGCCAACTTTGTTGAGCTTGCGACAGGTGTGCGGGAATGGATCGATCCTCGCACCGGCGAAAAAAGCAACGCTAACCTTTTCGATGGCACTGTCTTTCACCGCGTAATTGCAAACTTTATGATCCAAGGTGGCGACCCACTTGGCACCGGAACCGGTGGCCCTGGCTATCGCTTCGCTGATGAATTTCACGGCGAACTTGGATTCGACCGCCCCTACCTATTGGCAATGGCTAACTCTGGTCCTGGCACCAACGGCTCTCAATTCTTTATAACTGTTGCCCCAACGGCCTGGCTAAATCGCAAGCACACTATTTTTGGTGAAGTTAAAGATGCAGATTCCCAGAAAGTTGTTGATGCAATCGCCACCACAAAGACCGGCGCACAAGATCGGCCACTTCAAGCAGTGACGATTAACTCTGTAACTATCAGTGAATAATTACAACTAATCAATGAGAGTTAAGAGTTCGCTAACTAACTCGCTGATTGCGGTAATAACTGGTTTCTATATTGTTGCCTCTTACTTTCCAAATCTCACCAGCCCGCCACTTCAAGAGAAGCTCTTTTTAATAAAGCGCGCAATCTTGAGTGACGGGTTAGTTCATGGGGTGGCGACCGGTGAGTGGTATCGATTTCTTACCGTCTCGCTCACGCACGCAAGTTGGACTCATCTAATTTTCAATATGTTGGCGCTCTTTTCCGTGGGTACGCCAGTCGAGGCCTATTACGGGAAAGTCCGCTTTTCTATAATTTTCCTGGTTTCACTTTTGACTGCCTCATTCGCCTCAAATCTCTTAAACCCAGAGAACGTTCCCGGCGTCGGAGCCTCAGGTGCGATCTTTGGACTATTTGCCGCGATGCTTGTGACTGGCCGGCGGATGGGGGTTGATTACCGCAGCGTTGGTGGAATTATTGTGGTCAACTTAATTCTGACCTTTGTGATTCCGGGAATCGATTGGCATGCCCATGTTGGCGGGATTTTGGGCGGCGCAGCAGCAACCTATGCAATCAAGGTTTTAAGGTAAGAAGTTATCCACAAGGTTTATCCACCATGTGGAGAATTACATGGTTGTAATTAGCGCCATCTCGTTGCGAGGGTAAAACCCACGCCGATAAAGCCAAAACCAACGACCATATTCCAAGCCCCAATGTGTGGAATTGGGTAGCTGGTGGAACTGATGTAGAAGATTACGATCCAGATCAGACCAGCTAGGAAAGCCCCAACCATCACCGGAGCAAGCCATTTTGGGCTCTCTTTCGGCAGAACAAAGGCGTTAGCGGCCTCTGCGGGCAGGTGGGATTTATCCTTTTTGCGGACCTTCGATTTAGGCATAGCGAAAGGTTACACCACAATAAAGCCATGGCTACAAGCGCTTCCAAGATCTTGGTCGTCGATAACTACGACTCCTTCGTCTTCAACCTGGTCCAATATCTAGCCCAGATCGGTGCGGAGTGCACCGTGCTTCGAAATGATGAAGTAGCCATTTCAGAAGCTAAAAACTTTGATGGCATCTTGATCTCACCTGGCCCAGGAATTCCCGAAAGCGCAGGGATCAGTGTTGATTTGGTGAAGTTCGCGGCAGCAGAAGCAATTCCACTACTGGGAGTCTGTTTAGGACACCAAGCGATCGGTGTGGCATTCGGTGCCACTGTCTCCCGCGCCCCCGAATTACTTCACGGCAAGACTTCAATAGTTCATCACAACAGTGGTGGCATTTTCAAAGATATTGCTGATCCGTTTACGGCAACTAGATATCACTCATTAGCGATAGAGCGCGAGACTCTGCCACCGGAATTAGAAGTAACAGGAAGTACTGACTCTGGCGTAGTTATGGCGATTCAACATCGCACTCTGCCAATTTCGGGCGTGCAATTTCATCCCGAATCCGTGCTGACACAATTTGGTCATCAGATGTTGGGAAATTGGTTAGTTGCCTGCGGTGATGCCGGCGCACGTGCTCGATCCGAAGGGTTATCGCCAGTCGTAAAGAAGAGTTAGTTCTCTGCTTTATTTACTGTGATCGTAACTGAGCTGCCAATTGGTTGGGCAGTTTCACCATCTGGAGCTTGAGCCAAGACAACATCTAGTGGTTGGTTAGCATCGTAAGCAAAGACAACTTGAACTAAGAAACCATCTTGAGTTAAAACAGTTCGAGCTTGAATTTCATTCATCCCGAGCAAAGTTGGAACGGCCGCATTTCCGCTGGCAATCTGCAAAATTACGCCACCGCCCGCTGTGATAGTTGTGCCACCACCGGGAGTAACTTTCAGAACGGTTCCTGGAGCTTCGCTGGAATCCATCGGAACGGTTGTCGTAATTACCAATCCAGCCGCAGCCAAACTATTACGAGCCGCTTCTAGCGTCATTCCGACCAGATCAACCGGAACCGTTGTATCACCGGCGCCATCAGAGATAGTTAATGTGACGCTGCTGCCTTGTTGCACTTTAGAAGTAGCCACTGGAACTTGAATTGAAATTCGGTCCTTTGGAATTTGCGAACTGGGAGCATGTGTGAAGGTAACGGTAAAATTTGTTAACAATGGTAAGGCTTGATCTTTTGTAAGACCAACAACATTTGGAACCTGAAGTGGAATTACCGTTTTAGGTGTCTTACTCAATCCAAAAATTGTTCCAACCACAAGGAGAGCGATTGTTATTAGAAGAGTTGCGATTCGCCACCACTTTATTTTGGTAACTTTCTTAACTTTAGTTGTAACGCTTTGGCCACGCATTACTCTCCGAAGATCGAGCAACATATCGTCAGCATTTTGGTAGCGCTGACTTGGATCTTTAGAGAGCGCCACCGCTAAGACTTTATCTAGATTTTGGTCAAGGCCTGGGACTACTTCCGATGGCGGAAGAAATGGCATGGAAACGTGCTGATAGGCAATCGAAACTGGGGTATCCCCAGAAAAAGGCGGCTTACCGGTTAGCAACTCGTATAACAAACAACCAACTGAATAAATATCACTACGTCGATCTGCGACTTCACCAGTTGCTTGTTCAGGCGATAAGTATTGGGCGGTTCCGACCACATTCCAAGTGTTGGTCATTGTTGCGCCGATATCGTCGAGCGCTCGCGCGATCCCAAAATCCATTACCTTCACATCGCCAGAGTCGGTCAACATAATATTTCCAGGCTTTATATCGCGGTGAATGATGCCGTTGGCATGCGAATAACTCAACGCTTCTAAAACTCCAGCGACTACTTCGAGAGAGCGCTGAACTGAAAGCCGTTCACCGCTGTGCACAATTTCGCGAAGCGTATGACCAGTTACTAGCTCCATAACAATGTAAGAACTATTTCCTTCTTCACCGGAATCGTAAACTGCAACAATTCCTGGATAGTTCAGGCCCGCGGCAGCTAGCGCCTCTTTCCGAAATCTAGCCACAAAGGAGGGGTCTCGCGCCAAATCACTGCGCAGAATCTTTACTGCAACCTTGCGATTCAATCTTAAATCTTGACCTATATAAACGTCGGCCATGCCGCCGGTGCCGATCATCTCGCCAAGGGAATAACGATCTCCCAAAATCTTATTCATTTGCGGCACCTAATAACTCTTGCTTTGCCGATTTTTTGGTCGCGGTTGCAACTTCTATCCAAAGGATTGTGATGTTATCCGGAGCGCCCTTTGATTTAGTGGCGGCAATTAAATTTGCAACTATTAGTTCGGAACTACTTACTCGAATAATCTCTAATATTTCCAAGTCCGATAAGACGCTGCTCAACCCATCGCTACATAAAAGATAATGGTCCCCAATTTCAGTTGGGAAGACCATTAAAACTGGATCAATATTGGAGTTGCCCATTAGTACTTGAGTTAAAAGAGAGCGCTGTGGGTGGCTATGAACTTCTTCTGGAGTTAAGCGACCCTGGTCTAATAGTTCTTGCATGACGGTATGGTCATAGCTCAATTGCGTAAGTTTGTTGTCGCGGTATCGGTAGCAACGAGAATCTCCAACATGAACTAACTCAACCGCCTTACCTTCTAAGTGCAGCGCGGTTAATGTAGTTCCCATTCCAGTTAACTTTGGATCAGCCATGGTTCGTTGCGAGATTTCATTATCGATTTCGTAAGTAATGTTAAGTAGCAGATCTTCGCGTGAGTCAGGGTCAATCTTTGGATCATCCAATACTGATTGGAGCCGCGCCAGAGTATTAATGGCGATCTTAGAAGCTACCTCACCACCAACGTGGCCACCCATGCCGTCGGCAACAGCTACCAACCGCGCGCTGACCAGCCCAGAATCTTCGTTTCCATCGCGAACTAACCCAAGGTCAGATTGCGCGAGGGTCTTAAAAATCCACACTAAGCCGGCCTCCTTTTTACCCTCGACATCGCGGTGCTTCAGGTAAGTAGCCTAACGGTGCTAATGTCGCTTTCAATGAAGCGCGAGTGGCGGAACGGCAGACGCGCACGGTTCAGGTCCGTGTACTCGCAAGGGTGTAGGGGTTCAAATCCCCTTTCGCGCACATGTTGATTTATGCCCATCGTGGTGCCCACACCATTCATCCCGAACATACTTACATGGCCTACCAAGCTGCCATCGCCGAAGGCGCTGATGGTTTCGAATGTGATATTCGGTTGACCAAAGATGGCGAAATCATCTGCTGGCATGATGCAACGACTTTAAGGATGACTGGGAAGAAGCTTCGAATTGCTAGCTCAAGCTTTAACGAGTTGGCCCTCGCTGCCCCGATGAAATTTGAAGCGCTTCTTGACTTGGCAATCCAGAATAAGAAGAACTTGGCTGTCGAGACCAAACATCCGGTGCCAACCGGCGGCGCTATTGAAATTGAACTTCTGAAATCCCTTACCCGAAAGCAGAGCGAGATCAACGCGAGCGGAATTTGGATCACGATCATGTCTTTTTCGGAGCGCGCGGTTCGCCGACTCGGTAAATCGCCCTTTCAAAGCGTCTTTTTAATTCAACACCCACTTTTCCTGCAATCTAATCCAGCGCCAATTTTAGGGCCGGGGATTCATATTGTTAGGAAGAATCCAGCTTTGGTATCCCAGATGCATAAGCAGGGCAAGAAAGTCTTCGTCTGGACGGTAAATGAGCCCGAAGATGTGCGCTTCTGCAACGAACTTGGCGTCGATGTGATCATGAGCGATAAGCCGGCGCTCGCCCGAGAGGCGCTCGGTTAGGCTAAGAGCATGACGCGTTATGCCTATCTAGGCCCATCTGGGACTTTTACTGAAGCGGCTTTGCGCCAAATCACAACCGCCGCCGATGAACTCGTTCCATATGCAAACGTGACCGCTGCGCTGGAAGCAGTTCGAACTGGCAAAGCTGACAAAGCGCTGGTCCCAATCGAGAACTCAGTTGAGGGCGTAGTGGCAAGGACCCTGGATGAATTGGCCAGCGGCGAACCGCTAATAATTTCAGCCGAGACCACCCTTCCTGTCTCATTTTCTCTAATGGTCTTGCCCGCCAATAAAGATAAGGCGATCAACAAGATTGCGACCCACCCGCATGCCGAGGCTCAATGCCGCACCTTCGTGGCCAAGAACTGGCCAGCAGCTGAAATCCTCGAAACTGCTTCAACCGCCGCCGCCGCCGCCGGGCTAAGCGCGGGGAATTACGATGCCGCAATCGCTGCCGAGTACGCCGCCGAAAAATATGGCTTAACGATTCTTGCCAACAACATTGGTGATAACGAGGGAGCGGTAACCAGATTTGTGGTCGTCGAAAAACCGGGCGTTGCTTCTAAGCCAACCGGCAACGACCGCACTTCATTGGTGGCCTTTATAGATATCGATCACGCTGGTGCGCTTCTTGAAATTCTGACTGAATTTGCGAAACAGAATGTAAACCTAACTTTCATCCAAAGCCGCCCCACTGGGCGCGAGCTCGGGCACTACCACTTCATCATTGATGCCGAAGGGCACATTGATGACCTACCTGTCCATCAGGCGATCGAAGGCCTGCGTGGAATTTGTGAAGACATCAGATTCCTCGGTTCTTATCCACGCGCTAGTCGCACTAATTAATCGGTAGGCTTGCCAATATGATTGATTTAAAGGTACTTCGCGAAGAAGCCGAAGCCGTCCGCAACTCTCAACGTGTGCGTGGGGAAGATCCTGAGCTAGTCGATCAACTACTAGCGGCCGACGATCTGCGTCGCAACGCTATTGTGGAATTCGAGAAATACCGCGCGGAACAAAATATTCTTTCTAAAGCGGTTGGCGCTGCCAAGGGCGATGAGAAGAGCGCGCTCTTGGAAAATGCAAAAGAGTTGGCGGCAAAAGTAAAGAGCACGGATGCGATTCGTGCCGAAGCTGAAGTAAATACCCAGAAAATATTGCTAAAGATCTCCAATTTGATTGATTCAAATGCACCCGTTGGTGGCGAGGCTGACTTCGTAGTTCTTGAAGAGATTGGTACCCCCAGAGATTTTGCCGCCGAGGGCTTTGAAGCAAAAGACCATGTCGAACTTGGAAAGATTCTTAAAGCTATTGATACCGAGCGCGGCGCAAAAGTATCTGGCGCTCGCTTCTATTACTTAACTGGAATGGGTGCACTTCTAGAGTTTGCATTGGTTAACTATGCAATCTCCTCCGCAACTAAAGCCGGCTTTATCCCGGTTATTCCACCAGTGCTTGTTAAGCCAGCAGCAATGGAAGGCACTGGTTTTCTTGGCCAAGCTGCCGAAAATGTCTTCCACTTAGAAGAAGATGATTTTTATTTAGTTGGAACTTCCGAAGTGCCATTGGCCGCTTATCACATGGATGAAATTTTGGATGAGAGTTCGCTTCCGCTTCGTTATGCCGGTTATTCCTCTTGCTTCCGCCGTGAAGCTGGAACCTACGGCAAAGACACTCGTGGAATTATTCGAGTGCACCAATTCGATAAAGTCGAAATGTTTTCCTTCTGCAAACTAGAAGATGCTGCCGCTGAACATCAACGACTGTTGCAATGGGAGAAGGATTTTCTCAATGCGATGGAGATTCCATTTCGCGTTATCGATGTGGCATCTGGCGACTTAGGTTCCAGTGCCATTCGCAAATTCGATTGTGAAGCGTGGATTCCTACTCAAGGAACTTATCGCGAAGTCACCAGCACCTCAAACTGCACTGAGTTCCAGGCGCGGCGACTAAATATTCGCTACAAAGATGCGACAGGAACAAAATCGGTCGCCACACTTAATGGCACACTGGTTGCAATTCCACGAATGATTGTTGCAATTTTAGAAAATCACCAGAACGCTGATGGATCGGTAAATGTGCCACTCGCACTTCGCCCATTCCTTGGTGTTGATACTTTGTTGCCAGCATGAGCATTCCCGGAAAACGACCAAAATTAATTGCCACCGATCTTGACGGCACTATTGTCGCCGATTATGGATTTATCTCAGATCGCACGATCGCGGCTTTCACCAATGCTCACAATCTTGGAATTGAGATCTTCTTTGTTACGGGCCGGCCGCCCAGGTGGATGGCCGAACTAAAGGAAGTTTTTAGTTTTGGAAACGCCATCTGTGCCAATGGCGCGATGCTCTTTGATTTGCAGAATCAGCGGGTATTAGAAGAGTGGCTAATGCCGGTGGAGAATCAAATTTTAGTTGCGAGCAAATTACGTGCCGCCATGCCGACAATTTCATTTGCCGTTGAATTTGAAGATCGTTTTCATCGCGAGATCGCCTACATCCCGCGATGGGATATTGGGATGGACAATGTCGGTGTAGACCGAATCGAAACTCTAATGACTCAACCAGCGTTTAAAATTCTGGCCCGTTGTTCTGATGGTGATCTAACTTCAGATGAGATGCTCGAAATTGCACTTCGGGAGCTAGAAGGCATCGCAACTGTTACCCACTCAAATGGCATCGATTCCCTCCTAGAAATTTCGGCCGTTGGAGTTTCAAAAGGGTTGACGTTGGCTCGAATGGCCGAGCGAGCTGGATTAAGCGCCGAAGATTGCGTCAGTTTCGGGGATAACCCAAATGATTTCTCGATGCTCGAATGGACCGCAAGATCATGGGCGATGGCCGATGGCCACCCGGATGCCGTCAAATATGCCAAATTTGTTGCTGAGCCACACCAAGATGACGGTGTGGCGATCATTATCGAACAACTATTGGAGCTTCCCGAATAACCTGGTTTTGAGCGCGTGAACTCTAGGCAGTAAGTTTGCCCACGGAGGGCTCGCATAGCGGCCGAGTGCACCGGTCTTGAAAACCGGCAAGGGAAACCTTCGAGGGTTCAAATCCCTCGCCCTCCGCCAGATTTCTTGCAATTTAACTCAAGTTACGCCTGTGGTTGATTTCATAGGCTTATGCCAACCACTTACCTAGCGCTAACCACCCCAAAGGGTGAAACTTCTCCTATCTATGTCGAGCAGGCTGCGGCATGCGAATACTTAAGGAGTGATCGGTGGCAACAGGAGTTTTCTCTAGCGGGCGCGCCAAGATTTCAGAGCGCACCCTTCGAACTGATCGATGGTGGCTCCAGCCGGCATTTACTGTGCTGGTTTTATTTTCCTTCATCGTTTACGCAACCTTCCGAGCGTTCGAAAATGCGCACTACTTTGTTGAGCCGCTAATTTCGCCGTTCTATTCACCATGTCTTTCAACGGGTTGCGTAACAGGCTCCTCATTACTGGGACAACCTTTAGGGGTTTACCACATCTTTGGAATGATGATCTCTCCTTCACTTTTCATTCTGATCTTTCCGTTGGGCTTTCGTTTAACTTGCTATTACTACCGCAAGGCGTACTACCGCTCCTTCTGGTTCTCGCCACCAGCTTGTGCTGTAGCTGAACCACATTCCAAGTACACCGGCGAAACTCGTGCACCTTTGATTATGCAGAACGCACATCGTTGGTTCTTTTACGCAGGCTGCGTCTTTAATGTAATTCTTACAGTGGATGCAATCTTGGCTTTCCGAAATGAACACAACCAGTGGGGTCACATGAGCGTCGGAACTTTAGTTCTGCTAGCAAATGCCACCTTCCTTTGGTTGTACTCGGCCTCTTGCCACACTTGTCGCCACACCATTGGCGGTCGCCTTCGCAATTTCTCAGCGCACCCAATTCGTTACAAGTTATGGACTTACGTATCAATCTTGAATCACAAGCATCAGAATTTTGCTTGGGTCTCACTCTTCGGAGTAGCGCTTGCCGATCTTTATGTTCGCCAAGTTTCCGCCGGTTCCATTACCAACCTCTACTTCTTCTAAGCGAGCACCATGACAAATTCAATCGAACGATACAAATACGACATTCTCGTAATTGGTGCTGGCGGTGCTGGCTTACGGGCCGCTGTTGAAGCGCGCGAAGCTGGCCTGAAAGTTGCGATCATCTGTAAGTCGCTCTTCGGTAAGGCTCACACTGTTATGGCAGAAGGTGGCGTCGCTGCATCCATGGGTAACGTCAATGACAGCGATAACTGGATGGTTCACTTTCGCGACACAATGCGCGGCGGTAAGTTCTTAAATCACTATCGAATGGCGGAACTTCACGCAAAAGAAGCTCCAGAGCGAGTGTGGGAATTAGAAGTATGGGGCGCGCTCTTTGATCGCACCGAAGAAGGCAAAATTTCCCAACGTAACTTCGGTGGCCACGAGTACCCTCGTTTGGCACACGTCGGAGACCGCACAGGTCTTGAACTTATTCGCACGATGCAACAGCGGATCGTTGCTCTGCAACAAAAAGATGCTCGCGATCATGGCGATGCTGAAAGTTTTATTAAGGTCTTCGCGGAGCTCACCATTACCGATATCTTAAAAGATAACGGCAAAGTTTCTGGAGCTTATGGTTATTGGCGTGAATCCGGCGCCGAAGTTCTCTTCGAAGCGCCCGCTGTTGTGCTTGCAACTGGTGGTGTTGGAAAGACCTTTAAAATTACCTCAAACTCTTGGGAGGGGACCGGTGATGGTCACGCCCTTGCTTTGAAGGCTGGCGGAAACCTGGTTGATATGGAGTTCTTGCAATTCCATCCAACTGGAATGGTCTGGCCACCTTCAGTTCGCGGCCTTCTTGTCACCGAATCAGTTCGTGGTGATGGTGGCGTGCTAACCAATACCGACGGCATCCGCTTCATGTTCAACTACATTCCTGAAGTTTTCAAAGCTATTTATGCTGACAATGAAGCCGAAGCTGATCGTTGGTACAACGATCAAGCCAACAATCGCCGCCCACCAGAACTTCTTCCACGTGATGAAGTTGCTCGTGCCATTAACTCTGAAGTTAAAGCTGGTCGCGGTACCGAACATGGTGGTGTCTACCTCGATGTTTCCAAGCGCCTTCCAGCCGATGTAATTAAAAAGAAGTTGCCTTCGATGTGGCATCAGTTCTACGAGCTTGCCGGTGTTGATATCACCAAAGAAGCAATGGAAGTGGGACCAACCTGTCACTACGTAATGGGTGGCGTTGAAGTAGATCCAGATTCTGCTGCGGCCGTTAACGTGCCTGGCCTCTTTGCTGCTGGTGAAGTTGCTGGCGGAATGCACGGTTCCAACCGTCTCGGCGGGAATTCGCTCTCAGATCTTTTGGTATTCGGTCGGCGCGCAGGAATTGGCGCAGCGGAATATGTAAAGAGCAATGGCGCGAACCCAGTTAATGAAGCCACTATCAAGAGTGCGGCGGAAAAGATTGAGAAGCCATTTACCCAAACCGGTGGCGAGAACCCATATGCGCTGCATCAAGAACTTCAAGAAGTTACTCATAACTTGGTCGGAATTATCCGCACCCGAGCGGAAATCGAAAGCGCCATCGTTAAGATTGCCGACATTCGTAAGCGCTCGGCCAATGTGACGGTTTCAGGTGATCGCCAATTCAATCCTGGCTTCCACTTGATTTTCGATTTAGACAATATGTTGCTAGTTGCCGAAAGTACGGCGAAATCTGCGTTGCTTCGCGAAGAGTCTCGTGGCGGTCACACTCGCGATGATTTCCCTGGCATGAACGCCCAGTGGCGTCAGGTCAACCACATCAGCTCATTCGATGGCAGCCAGGTCAATGTCAAATCACAGAAACTGCCAATGATTCGTAAGGATCTCTTCGATCTCTTTGATATTCACGAACTCGAGAAATACATGACACCGGAAGAAATTTCGAAGGGTGGTTCCAACTAATGGCCCGCAAACTCAATCTCCGTATCTGGCGAGGAAACTCGGTTGATGGTGGGCTACAAAACATCACCGTAGATGCCAATGAAGGTGAAGTTGTTCTCGATGTCATTCACCGCGTTCAAGCCGAGCAGATGAACGATCTTGCGGTTCGCTGGAACTGTAAAGCCGGTAAGTGTGGTTCTTGTTCAATGGAGATCAATGGAAAGCCACGCCTTGCGTGTATGACCCAAGTCGCCAGTTTTGAAGAAGATGAGACCATCACACTTACGCCACTTCGCGCCTTTCCGGTCATTAAAGATTTGGTCACTGATGTCTCCTTTAACTATAAGAAGGCGATGGAGATTCCAGCGTACGAAGCCCCAGCTAACTTGAAACCTGGCGAAGCTCGCATGCAGCAAGTTGATGTTGAGCGCAGCCAAGAATTTAGAAAGTGCATCGAGTGCTTCCTGTGCCAAGACACCTGTCACGTAATTCGCGATCACGAAGAGAATAAGAAGTCTTTTGCCGGTCCAAGATTCTTTATTCGAATCGCCGAGTTAGATATGCACCCATTGGATACCTTGCGCAACCGAAAGCAGAAGGCTCAAGAAGAGCACGGCCTTGGAATGTGCAACATCACGAAATGCTGTACTGAAGTTTGCCCAGAGCACATTCGGATCACGGATAACGCGATCATTCCAATGAAAGAGCGCGTTGTAGACGTGAAATATGATCCTGCCCGCTGGTTAGGCTCCAAAATCCGAAAGCGAGACGGTATTCTCTAAGGCATGAAACTTCTTGTTCGTTGGGCAGTTCTTGCGTTAGCTTTCTGGGCGGCAACCACTTTAATTCCTGGCATCACCATTCATGGCGGCGCCAGGAAATATCTTTGGGTGGCTCTGCTTTTCGGATTAATTAACAGTTTCTTTGGCTCCTTCTTAAAGCTGATGACATTTCCTTTTGTTCTAATTACCTTTGGGCTATTTAGCATCGTTATAAATGCCGCCATGTTAATGCTCACTGCCAGGTGGAGCAGTTCCCTTGATGTTAAGAATTTTTGGTCCGCGCTTCTCGCTTCGTTGGTAATTAGCTTTGTCTCCTCAGTTTTAAATGGCATTTTCAAGAAGAAGCCAATCAAGGGTTACCGCTGAAAAAGGTAGCAGTTGTTGCTCTAGGCGGAGTTGCTGGTTCCCTCGCCCGCTGGGCAGTCGCATTGGCCATTCCAGATCACGGCTTTCCGTGGGCAGTCCTATTAGTTAATTACTTTGGAACGGTTCTGCTTGCTGCACTTCTGATCTATATCAATTTTCACGAAGCTCCAAAGTGGTGGTGGCGACCAGGACTTGGCGCCGGGTTCTGCGGCGGCTTCACCACCTATTCCGCTTTTGCGGTAAAGATGGATCAATACTTAAATGATGGAAAAACTGCCGCCGCATTTAGTTATGCGCTTGCATCATTATTTGGCAGTTACCTGTTGGTCTTAGTTACTAATGAAATCCTGCAAAAGAAGTGGGCCAAGCGATGAGAGGGCTACTAATTGCCTTAGGCGCTGGCGTAGGTGCGCCGGCTCGTTACCTCATTGATAAATTTGTAAAAGAGCTGCACTCTTCTTATCTACCACTCGAGACCTTACTAATTAATACTTTAGGTTCCTTTCTGTTAGGGCTAGTTATAAATTCCCATGGCAACATCGTGCTTATCCTGGGAACGGGCTTCGCGGGAGCGTTTACAACGTGGTCTACTTTCGCCGTGGAAACCCACGGCTTGCTTCACACTAACCGCAAATCAGCGGCAATCAGCTATTTAGCGCTCACCCTAGTTTTCGGAATTGCAGCAGCAGCGCTAGGAAATGCGCTTTAGCTTCGACTTAAGTTAGACATCCAAACTTCAACTTCGTCTGGGTGACTTGGCAACCCTTGACTAAGGACGCGACATCCAGTTTCAGTTACAAGAACATCATCTTCGATTCGAACGCCGATACCCCGATATTCAACCGGGAAGAGTTCGTCATCAGCGTGAATATAAAGTCCTGGCTCTACAGTAAGAATCATGCCCGGCTCTAAAGTGGCTTCGAGGAACTGCTCTTTACGTGCCAATGCGCAATCGTGAACATCCATACCTAACATATGTCCGGTGCTGTGAATCGTCCAACGTCGATGCAACCCAACCTCGGGCTTCATGGACTCTTCTGCGGAGACCGGAAGCACGCCCATCGCTGCCAAACCTTCAGCTAAAACCTTTTGGGCAGCTAGATGAAAATCGCGAAAGTTGGCGCCGGGCTTAACAGCAGCAATGCCCGCTTTTTGAGCTTCGTATACCAATAGGTAGATCTGGCGTTGTTGCGGCGTAAATTTCCCGTTGATTGGCAATGTGCGCGTGATGTCAGCGGTATATAGCGAATCAACCTCGACGCCAGCGTCAATAAGGATTAAATCACCAGGCAAGACATCGCCATCATTTCTAGTCCAATGCAAAATACAAGCGTGGGAGCCGGATGCTGCGATGGTGTCATAGCCAACATCGTTGCCTTCCAGCCGAGCCCGACCAAAGAAAGCACTCTCTATGATTCGCTCACCCCGAGAGACTGCAGTTGCAGATGGTAAAACTCGGACCATGTCGGCAAAACCTCGGGCAGAGGCGTCGATAGCCTTCTGCATTTCAGCAATCTCAAATTCATCTTTAATCAAGCGCATAGCGGAGAGAACACTGGCGAACTCTTCCTCTTTCTTCTTGTGTTTCTCAATTTGCTTGTCGATCTTGCGATCTTCGCCTCGAAGAATTAACGCATCTTTATCGTCGGCGAGAAAATTTTCGATGGTTTCAACATCGCGGACCGCGATTGCGTAGCGAATTTGGGTCTCTTCTAAAGTTAACCGCCGACCCACCCAGAACTCGCCATGCTTTGAATTTTTGAAGAAGCCTTCAGAATCTCTGGATGATCGAGGATGCACAAACAGCACCGCTTCATGACCATTGTCATTTGGTTCCAAAACCAGAACCGAATCGGGCAAGGCATCTAAACCATTTACCCCGCTGAAATACGAGAAGGCGGTATGCGCTCGGAAGCGATAATCGGTGTCATTGCTTCTGACCTTCGCTGCGCCTGCGGGCAAGATCAAACGCAGACCAGGATAAGCCGCGGAAAGTTTGGCGCGACGTTGGGCGCTAAATGAAGCAACGGCGGCTTGGGTAATTCCATCTAAGGGCGATGGCGCCCAGCCGGTCTTCATAAAGTCAGTTAACTGTTCGGCTACCGGATGATCGTGGACGCGAGTGCCCTCTTCTTCGTTCATACCTTAAGCCTAACTCCTGGAACTGACTGGCCGCGAGGGCAGGATTGCTTGAAAATAAGGAAAGGCAGACGCGTTGAACAAAATTTAGACTCAAATATCCGTGGCTAGACTCGGCTAATGCGCCCAATCCCAATACAAAACCTCCTTGATTCAACGGAACTTTCCCGCTTCGGTGAGACCTTCTCTGGTGAGGAAGCGCGGCGACTACTTGATTTCGCCCGCGGATCGGTCGTAGCTGAAGGTGGTTTTGGATATTTGGACCCCGTAGGAAATGTAGACCGGTCACATCCGCGCGAACTTTACATTCAATGTCGGATGATTCAAGTATTCGGACTTGCGCATTTAGCCGGTATTTCAGAGGCAATGGAGTTAGTTGATTTGGGGATCAATGCGCTTTTTGAAGTATTTCTGGATTCGCAAAATTCTGGATTTTATAATTCCGTTGACTACTTTGGTAAACCGGTAGACGCTAACAAATTGGCATATGGCCACGCATTTGTATTATTGGCAGCAAGTACTGCAAAGGCCTGTAGCCATCCCAGGGCTGATGAACTTCTATATATAGTTGATGAAGTAATAGAAAAATACTTTTGGGATTCCAAATTTAACATGCTAAACAATGCCTGGAACGCTGATTTTTCAGTATGCGAACCCTATCGAGGTGTAAATGCCAACATGCATGGTGTCGAATCTTTCATAGCCGCATATGCCGTTACCAAGCAATCAAAATATAGGGAACGAGCATTTAGCATAACTAAAAAGGTTGTTGATAATTTTGCCCGAAACAATAACTGGATGCTCCCAGAGCATTTTGATTCAACCTGGAACGCTGACATGGAATTCAATAACGAAAAACCTGCTGACCCATTTTTCCCTTTCGGTGTCACGATTGGTCATCTTTTTGAATGGTCGCGGTTAGCAATTCAAGTAGGAGTGCAAAATTCGGATAGTCCAACGACGAATTCCTGGATACTTCCAGATGCGATTAATCTCTACGATCTTGCAAAAGAAGCTGGTTGGTCGGCCGATGGAACTGATGGCTTCATTTACACAATGGATTGGGATCGATTGCCCATAGTTAGATCTCGGATGGCGTGGGTGGTCAGCGAGGCAATTATGGCAGCATACTCACTTTGGATAACGACGAATGAACCCAAGTATTTAGAAGACTTTAATAATTGGTGGGAATATGCGGCCAACAACATGTTGGATTACAAAAACGGTTCTTGGTTTCACGAATTAAATCCACAACAGCAAGTTATAGATGAAACTTGGCCAGGCAAGCCTGATATCTACCACATGTTTAATTCCTGCCTCTTAACTATGTATCCATTCACTGCTAGTTTTGTTGACTCCATAAAGCAGAGTTCCTAGCGTCGCAAAATAATATTTAGATATTTTTGAAAGGGATTGTGTCTACATGCGGATTGAAGATTTTATAGCCCAAATCAATGAACTAATAAATTCAACTAGCGCACGAAAGTTAATTGGAATTGTTGGGAAACCAGGCGCTGGCAAATCCACAATTGTTGAAATAATTAAGTCTCATTTCCCTCAGAATGTAATTTCCATAGTGTCAATGGATGGTTTCCATTTAAGCAACGAAATTTTGGAAGCCACTGGAAAGCGGGAGCGCAAAGGGGCGCCAGACACCTTCGATCAGGAAGGTTTCATTGCACTTCTTACCCACTTGAAAACAGGCGGCGAAGATATTCATTTTCCGATATTTCACCGAGAAATCGAGGCGGCGATCGCGGATGAGGGAATAGTTCCCAAAGAGGTAAAAATAGTTTTGGTGGAAGGAAACTATTTGCTCTCGACTGAATTTGGTTGGGAGGGAGTAAGAGATTTATTGAGCGCCAGCTACTTCCTCGATTTAGAGGATTCCGTGCGCCTTGAGCGTCTAATTGCCCGTCATATCAAGCACGGGAAGAGTCCGGAGGCGGCTCGGGCCTGGTCCCTTGGAAGCGATGAGTCCAACGCAAGATTCATCGATAGCACCCGCCATCTTGCAACGGCGGCAATTAATTTAAACCCGGCCATATAGCCAGCCGCAAGAGTAGATTCTGCGCATGGCCTTTGAGAGTTTCCCCCAGCCGCATTGGCTCCAAGAACACAAGCAAGAAAACCGTGGCCCCGTACTACTTGTAGTTCTCATGGTGATTGGTTTGCAATTCTTTATTCCAAAGTCGCTTGCGATTCCGCACCACAAAGTCTTCTGCTTTGTCGAAGCGATGCTGCTCGTACTAATTGTTTTGATTGCGCCAAGGAAGCTTGGCCTGCCCCACATTCCACAACGAACGCTAACTTTGGTTCTCAATGGCTTCATGATGCTTAGTAATGCGGCGTCGGCAATATTATTAGTCGGAAAAATTGTCGATGGTTCAATTACTTCACCCACCAGATTGCTCTGGTCGGGTTTTTCGATCTGGCTTTCAAATATTGTGATCTTCTCGCTTTGGTACTGGGACTTCGACCGCGGTGGTCCATCGGCTCGCGCCGCGGCAACTGACTCAGTTCCTGATTTTCTCTTCCCACAAATGACTGATCCCGCCTATGCCGCTCCTGGTTGGTTTCCCCGTTACTCCGACTATTTGTATGTCTCGGTTACAAATGCCTCGGCATTTAGCCCAACAGATGCCATGCCACTTACCAAATGGGCAAAATTATTGATGGCTATTCAATCAATAACATCACTGGTCTTGGTTGGACTAGTTGTTGCCCGAGCAGTCAATATTCTTCATTAGTTGGTTTTTTCAACCTTTAAACTTCCCCATACTCGGAGGTCGCAGAGCCCGGTCCAGTGCGCCTAGGTGCTAATGAGGTAAGTGGTGCCACTTAATTCCATATGAGTATTCCAAAATTCATTAAAGTTAATGACTCACTTTTTAATGAGTCCTAAGATGTCAAAATGAAGCGGCCAGCCCAATTCTTTAAGAAGCGAAGAAAAACCAAGATAGCTGCATTATCCATATTGATTATTTTGATAGTCGGTTCACAATTTGCTAAGCAATCCATGAATGCGCTGGAAAGTTTTGGGCCCAAGCAAATGGCAGAAATCCCAAAAATTACACACTTACCATGGGATGTTGATCGAGTATATGCACTCACTCCCTATAGATCTAAAGTCGGCCACGATTACACCTACAAATCCTGGGATGGCGAAACTTGTAGAACCCTTAACCATTATGGAAATTACGGACATTTCATCAACGGGCTGCCATATCGCTCTAAACCAACTGCCGGCAATCCCAACATAAATCTCTATGCCCCATTCGATGGCGAGTATTCGACACGACCAGAAGGAATAAATCCAAATAATCCTTCGAGCAAAGAAATAGGACTGCAAATTATAATTAAGGCTAAATCCAATTCGCATTGGATCGTAAGGCTCTATCACTCGGATGTGATTCCAGGGTTAAAAGAAGGCTCTCAAGTGAAATCTGGACAACTGGTTGGAACCGTAGGCCCAATGGACCCAGTGCAAATCGCATATGAGGCCAATTTGGCAGGTGGAAAAGTGGTTTATCAATCAATTTTTGAACACGTGACAACTCAAGCTTTTGAACCATATGCAAAGTTGGGATTCACACCTTCCAGTTTTGTAATTTCAAAAGAAGCAGCAGATGCCAAGAATTATCAATGCGTTGGCCCTGGCGGCTATCAGTTGTATGTCTCAACCGGGCCAGTTGCATGTGGAACGCCATGTGTTCGCCCCGGGTACATCTATATCCGTCCAGATCCTTACCCAATCGCCAAAGTCGAGGGGCAAATTGATAATTTGGGCGTGAAAAAAGGGGAGAAAAAACCCCAGAACAAGCCTGTAAAGTAAGCACACACTTGGAGACGTCGCATAGCCCGGTCGAGTGCGCCTCACTGCTAATGAGGTAACCCCGAAAGGGGTTCGGAGGTTCAAATCCTCTCGTCTCCGCTCTATTCATTCGCGACTACCTACATTGGAGCACTCGTGGAAAACATCGAAGCATTCAATAACCACCTTCCGGTAAAAGTTCGTTTTGGCGAAGGTAAGTCGTTAACGCTCCCAGATGTCATTGCCGAATGTGGAGCGACGAAAGTCCTTTTGATGGTCGATGAAGCGATCGAAAAATTTAACCCGGCCGCTAAGGCATGTATCGATAATTTGATGGCCAATTCAAAGATCACAGTTACTACCTTTGAAAAGCCAGCTGGTGAGCCAACGATCGATATGGTCGATGACGCGACTAAAGCAGTTGTCGCATCAGGTGCTGAAGCAATCGTTGCGCTCGGCGGCGGATCGGTGATCGACACCGCAAAAGCTGCACGTCTGTGTGCTCAACTAGGGATCTCATTCCGCGAATTTTCATCAGGCAAACCCGAATACCCAGCCCCAACTGTTGCGCTGATTGCAATGCCAACTTCAGCAGGTACCGGTTCGGAAGTTTCTGGTGGTTCAGTTATCTCTGATCCAGCTGCCGGTCGCAAAGCCGGAATTGCAAATGGAAATCTTCGCGCACAATTCGCAATTGTTGATCCAGTACTGACTTATTCGATGCCGCCAACGATGACCGCTAATACCGGAATTGATGCGCTCGCTCAAGCAATTGCAGGAATCATTGCCAAATGCAGCACTCCGATTGGGGATGCTATTGGGTACGAAGCAATTCACATGATGACTCCAGCCCTAGTTGGCGCCTATAAAGATGGCAATAACAAGGCAGCACGTGCAGGTATGGCCGCGGGTTCAATGATGGCTGGTCTAACCATGAATATTTCAGATTGCACAGCGGAACATTCGCTGGGACAGGCGATCGGCGGACTCAAACACGTTCCCCATGGACTAACGATCGGCTTGGTACTTGTCGAAACTCTTACGCGCGAAGCAAAAGTTGTTCCGGCAAAGATGGAACGAGTGGCGGACGCTATGGGCGTTCCTGACGATGGCAGCAAAGATGGATCACGGGCGGTTAAGGCGGTTCGAAAGATTCTTGCCGAACTCAATTTCCCAGTGCTTTCCAGTCTTGGCTTTGTTGAATCAGATATTGATAATTTGGCGGATATCGCCCTCGAAGATTTCTTTATTACTCAAGCTCCAACGCCATGGAGTAAAGCAGAAGTTGTCGAAGCATTTATGTCTGCTCTAAAACTCGAAAATCGCGTCGCATAGCTTTATCGAATAGTGAGTTCCTGAACCATGACGCTTGGGAAACTACGGGTTGCTGTAGGTCAATACCCAACTGTCACTAAAGAATATCTTGACTTCGCTGTTGCACTTGGGTGTGATGGCGTATCTTTCAACGTTCCTGAAGTAAAGGGTGAATTTCGTTGGGAAAGAAAAGATATCGAAGATTTTATCAAGCCAGTAATTGATGCTGGTTTGGTAGTTGAATCTTTTGAGAATGTTCCAAATCATTTCTTCGACAAAGCAATGCTGGGCCTTCCAGGTCGAGATGAACAAATTGCAAATATGCGTCACCTAATTAAATCTATGGGGGCCGCTGGTGTTCCAATCTTGGGACTTCACTGGATGCCCCAAAGTGTCTGGCGTACCGATTTGAATTACACAGGCAGAGGAAATTCTTATATTTCGGTATATGACCATTCCGTTATTCTTGATCGCGCGCGCGATCAAGAGATTTGGGTGGCACGGCGAGATTTGCGCGACCCCAACATCAAAGACACCTTTACTCGTGGCAATTTCATACCACTTGGTCGTGAGACTCTTTCAGTTGAGCAGATGTGGGCGAACTACAAATATTTCGTAGAAGGGGTTATCACTGCGTGTGAAGAAGCAGGCGTGATTCTTTGCTTCCATCCCGATGATCCACCCGCTCAAGAACTTCATGGAATTGCTCGAATTCTTACCACTGTTGATAATTTGGATCGGGCAGTTCATATCGTCGATAGTCCCAACCTTAAATTGGAACTTTGCCTCGGAACTGTTTCGGAAATGGGTGGGGAAGCTGCCGTAATGGATGCGGTAAATCGCTTTGCCCCGATTGATAAAATTGCTTATATCCATCTGCGCGATGTGCAAGGAACGATGCCATTTTTCAAGGAAAGTTTCCTTGGTGAAGGAAATTACAAACCAGTTGAAGTCATTAAGGCGCTTAAGAAGCACAATTTCACTGGCTTTATCTTGGATGACCACACCCCTGGGCTTACAGGCGATGATCCTTATGGCTACCGTGGGCGTGCTCACGCGATTGGTTACATACAGGCTCTTATAGAAGCGTTCTCAGCTTAGGAAGTTTATACGGCTGTGCTAATCCAACTATTGAGTGCTGCAACCAGGAAAGAGCCCCCTTTATGTGAGTTTGGCTTATTAGCATGAAGATATGTTCCCCCGGAAAGGTTTAGTTATATTCGCAGCCGCCACTTTGATTGCGGCGCTTCTGGCTGCTCAGGCAACCGCTGCGGTGACCAAGGTTGGTGCCTCATGTTCCAAACGCGGATTGATAGCCCAAGTTAGCAACAAGTGGTACATCTGTGGATTAAATTCTGGCCCCTTGGTGTGGAGCTTGGGAACTTTGGCGGCACCTACTCCAGCTTCAGCTATTACTCATCCGCCTTTGAGTATGGTTGGAATAAACACCGATCCCAATTGGGTGGACGGTGGTCTGGATCCCGCAATCGTGACACTGGGTCCTACTAAATCGACTTACCAAACAACCAAAATAGATTGGTACACCGATAAAATTGGTATGAATTTCATTATTGGCTATGGGAAACCTGTACTTGCTCCCATAGATGGAAAATTTGTTGGCTTCAATAATCGCAATGCCAACTATCGAGCGGCTGATGACTTAGGACCGTTTCGCCAACCATTTGACGATCTTGAAGTTTGCTTTGAATCCACCAGCGCAGACTGGCCGAAGCTGGTCTATTGTTTTTATCATCTGCAAAATTCGCCCTTGCTTCGCGGGATAGATGTAAATCCACTCTGCGGAAGGTCAGATTCTTGGCCCGGTCCTATGCGAGCTGAAGGGCGTCAGATTTTCGCAACTAACGAAGGAATCGCACCTACGAACGCGGCGGGAATAGCCTGCGGTGGATTGATAGGCAAGAGTATTAAGCGCGGATCTGTGGTGGGTTATGCGGGTACCGTTGCTGATCATTCACAGGCGCCAATGAAAGTAAAGGTTTGGAATTCAAAGAAGAATACGCTGGAAAAGAATGGTGACCTCAATCTTCACTGGGTTCAACCAGACGCTTTCTTCTTCTGGAAATGTTACTCACCATCGGCAAATTATGAAGCGGGGGTACTGGCATACCCATTTGAATGTGGTGGATTCAAAGTTCCAACTGAACAACAGGTCACGACCTTTAAGTATTAGTAATAGGTATACATCCGATTATGAATCAGGTGATCGGTTTTGGTGCTAGCTTCTTTAATACGCAAAATAGGCGTGGCGAACGATTTATTCATACTTCCTAATTAGCAGGCTTTGATCGAGCATTTGCAGTAGTAACTGCTAACTCGATTCCGCTTGAAATTATGATTTCCAAATACTCTGCTATTCGACTTTTGAATTCGGACAACCTCGCGAGTTCTGGCGAGAAAATATTTCCTTCATCAAAGACCAGATTAACCATTTCAGTGGCGCCACTTGAACGAGCGGCAAAACCCATTAGCTTTGGTTGAGCCGGATCTTTCATCGAATTTGCATAGGGACCAGGGTTGAATCCAGAGATCGGAGCTATGCAAGCCAACCAAGCGGAAATTGTCAGAGCCAATAGTTCTGGCATCTGACCTCGTGAAATAAGTTCGATAACCGACTCAGTCAGTCGCTGGGGCAGCTTTGTGGAGCCATCGGATCCAACTCGGTTGGTCTTATCCGCAAGTACAGTATTGGACCAGCGCGAAAATAGTTGATCAATATAGGTTTGCGCACTTAGACCTTCGGGCATAACAAGAGTTGGTAGATATTCATCGTAAAGCGCAGCCTTAAGCGCACCTTGAATAAACGGTTGAAAAAAGGAATCAGGGATGGTCTCTTTGTTATCCAAAGCGCCAAAGTAGGCTAAAAGTGAGTGCGCACCATTGAGTAATCGCAATTTCATAATCTCGAATTGCATTACCTGAGTTGTAAAGATTGCACCCACTTCATCCCAAGCCGGCCGGCCTGCTATGAAGTCATCTTCTAGTGCCCACATAGTGAATGGCTCCGCGGGTACGGGTGATGAATCGTGAACGCCCAAACGATCTTGTGCCAGTTGCAAATGCCGTGGTTCAGTCCCGGGAACGATGCGATCGACCATGGAGTTTGGAAAGGTAACCGAACTTCTGAGATAGGCAAGAAAAGGTTCCTGCTCATTAGCGGGTAGCGCTTGGATAAATTCCAAAACTTGCCGTTTGGTCCGATCTCCATTTTTCGAGAGGTTATCGCAACTAAGAACCGTAATGGGTGCGCCGTTAGTTGTTAATCGCAATTGCAGCGCTCGAACGATGAGCCCAATTAGCGTCTTTGGCGTATTCCCAGCTAAATCGGATTGAATATCTTGTGCGGCTAAATCAAGGCCACCCGTGGTGGGAGAAATTGAATAACCAGCCTCAGTAACAGTGATTGAGATTATCTTGGTAGTTGCATTTGCGATCTGAGAAATCACAGCAGTGCACGCTTCAATACCAGCAACAGCTGCGGTGTGGATTCCTGGAATGACAACAGCCTCGGTATTGGGAGCAAAGTCAATGACGCTATACAGGAGATCTTGTTCAGTTAAAGCATCAGCTAATGAGTGATTTCGAAAAGAGTAAGCATAGATACCCCAGTCGCCACCGCTCTTCGCCACAGCGTTGGCTGTGTAAACCGCGAGATGAGCCCGATGGAAATTTCCGAGCCCCAGATGAACGATTCCGGTCTTTGGCTGGATACCTTTAATAATCAGTGCGGAATTCGGGGCGGTGGTCTTACCCAATTCCGAATCTTGGCTCACAAGTGAAAGGCTACTGGGCTCACGGCTTACTTCATAAAACCATGACCAACTGGCTGGGCAGCCTAAAGCGGGTAGAAAGTATTCTTAATAGGATGAGGTCATGAAAGCTTTCACAATTCGTGGCAAATTAGATGGAAGTGTTGAAGAGATTTCAACCCCAGAGCCCAAAGCTGATGAAGTTCGAATTAAGGTTGCCTTCGTCGGTATTTGCGGATCCGATCTGCATTATTACTTTGACGGTGCAAATGGCGCCTTTGTGGTTAAGGAGCCGTTAATCCCCGGGCACGAATTAAGCGGGACAATTGATTTCGATCCAAGCGGGCAATATTTACCAGGGACTCCAGTGACAGTTCATCCTTCGACTTTAGGAAAATCTGAGCCTGGGATCGAAGAGCAACCACATTTATGGCCAGGCGGCGGCTACTTGGGGAGCGCTTCAACCTGGCCGCACACCCAGGGTGGTATGTCCGAATATCTCATTATGAAGCGCTCAAGTGTGCGGTTATTACCGACTTCACTCACATTAAAGACTGCCGCCCTGGCGGAGCCTCTGGGCGTGAGCCTTCATGCAATAGCAATTGCGGGGGGAGTTTCAGGCAAGAAAGTCTTAGTTTCAGGTGCTGGACCGATTGGAATTCTAACCGTGGCAGCAGCGAAGGTTGGCGGCGCTACTGAGATCGTTGCAACAGACTTATTACCTTCCCCGTTGGCTCGCGCGAAGGAACTGGGAGCAACGGGCGTAATTCAGATTGGCCAGGATCAAATTCCAGAGAATTATTTCGATGTGGTTTTCGAATGTTCCGGCAGTGCGCCTGGAGTAAGTGGTGCCATCGCGGCCGCTCGCAGAGCAGGGATAGTTGTACAAGTAGGAATGTTAGCTTCTGGCAACCAAGCGATTGCGATCGCGCCACTGGTTTCAAAAGAGTTGCAACTACGCGGAACCTTCCGTTTCAACAATGAAGTTGATCAAGCGATCGAAGTTCTTTCCGCCAATCCTTGGATCTCTAGCGCGATTACTCATGTTTATGAGTTAGGGGAAGCTGTAGCAGCTTTTGAAATGGCAAAAAACTCGGAACAATCTGGGAAAGTCTTGGTGGCCTTGTAGATGAAACACATTATTTGGTCTCAGTGGGAGGAACTAAAAGTTCCATCTGGTTACACCCGACTCTCACCAACTAACTTTAATTTGGAGACCGAGGATCTATCCAAGATAACTTTCTATGTACCCGCATATATGAGCGGCCGTAAAGGCTTGGAATATTCACGGGCCATGTCAAACCTTCAAATATTGCAGATGCCAAATGCTGGCTACGACGATGCTCTCGAGTTTCTCCGCCCCGGAATAACGCTTTGTAACGCCAGGGGAGTTCACGATGCCTCGACTGCGGAATTGGCGGTTGGGTTAGGAATTGCAGTTCGCCGTGGTTTTTATGATTTTATTCGAGCCCAAGATAATGGCGAATGGTTGCACCGCCGGTATGCGTCGCTAAATGACAGCAAAATTGCAATTGTGGGTTTTGGCTCCATTGGGCAGACACTGGCGCGCTATTTAAGTGTTTATGACGTTGAGATCACTGGCTATTCTCGCAAAGGTGAGAACGGCTCGAAAATAATTGGTGATTTGGATAAAGATATTTCTACCTACGACATTATCTTTTTGACGCTTCCACTAAACGATGAAAGCAAGAATCTCTTTAACGCCGAGCGCTTGGCCAAAATGAAAGATGGTTCACTATTGGTAAATGTGGCGCGTGGCGCGATTATAAATACCGATGCGCTACTAGCTGAATTAACCTCTAAGCGAATTTTTGCTGGCTTAGATGTCACAGATCCAGAACCACTACCTGCCGATCACCCACTTTGGCGTGCGCCAAATTGCATTATTGCCCCGCACGTAGGTGGAGACTCCACAGCTTTCGAGTCTCGGGGTCGTGGTTTAGTTGAAGCTCAATTAGCGCTTTTGGCTGCTGGGGAAACCCTAAAGAATGTCGTTAACTAGTTACTTCTACGCTCGATTTCTCTGATAATTCCGCTGTGATCCAAGGCGCCATCGCCATTGGCGATCAGTGCCTCATATAACTTCGCTACTTCTTCGGTAATGGGTAAAGCGGTGCCAGTATCTCTTCCGGCTTCCAACGCAAAACGGAGATCCTTTAATTGAAATGTGGCTGAACCACCGGGTGCGTAATTATCAGACTCATACTTTCCCCGTTTGACAGTAAGCGCTTGCGAATTCGCTAACCCGCCAGCCAAGATATCTAGGACGACTTTGGTATCCAATCCTGCCTTTCGCGCCAAAGTTACTGATTCAGCTAAGGCTGCCAAGGTAAGGGCAACAACAATTTGGTTACAGGCTTTTGCAAGTTCTCCAGCACCAAGCGGCCCAAGATGTTTAACCGTAGTACCAATTTTCAAGAAAGTGGGCTCAACTAATTTCAATACTTCTGGGTCGCCACCAACCATGATCGAAAGGGTTGCGTTCTGGGCACCAATGTCACCACCACTAACCGGGGCATCGAGTAATTGAATCCCTAGCGAACTTAAGCGCTTTCCAAGTTCTGGAACTGCCACCGGCGAAACTGTTCCCATGATTACTAAAACATCCTTTGGTTTCAAGGCTGCTTCTAAGCCATTATCCAGTAGCTCAGTAACTTGCGGCATATCTGGAAGAACAGTTAAAACGATTGCGGCATCAATTAAGGAAATGTCATCTACTCTGACAGCTCCAGCTGCGACCGCCGAGATTGCGGATGCATCTGATCGATTCCAAACCTGGACGCTAACTCCGGCTTTTGCGAGATTGATTGCTATTGGTAGACCAATCGCCCCGAGACCAATAACTGCAACGCTCTGATTCCTGAGTGTCATTGCCATTTTGCCAACTTCGCTTTGAATTGTTTGGTTTCTAGGACATCTTTATTTACAACAAATTGTGGGATCTGGCCGTTAGAAATTGCGGAGATAGCAGTGAAGGCGCTGGTTCCCATTCCAAGGGCAAGTTCATCCGTCCAGGCAATGTTGTGCGGTGTAGCGATTACATTTTGAAGTCTTAATAGTGGACTCTCGGTTGCTGGTGGTTCGGTTTCAAATACATCTAATCCAGCTCCAGCGATTGCGCCACTTTCCAAAACTTCAATCAAAGCCTGTTCGTCAACGATTGGTCCACGAGAAATGTTGATCAATACCGCATTGGACTTCATTAGAGATAGGCGATCTCGGTTTATCAAATGATGAGTTTCGGGAGAAAGGGTTGCAAGCACAACCACAATATCGGCCGAGCTCATGAGCGCATCGAGCTCCACCAAAGTCACGTCGTGCTGATCCGCCTCGTCTTGGCGCTTCCATGGATCAAAGGCAATTCGTTTGCAATCAAAAGGAGCGATTAAACGAAAAAATTCAGTAGCAATATTGCCCAAACCGATGGTCGCCACAGTCTTGCCATTCAGCCCCTGACCCAGGCCGTTAAGGCGTTGATTCCACTGACTATTTGTCGCGGTGTTCATCTTTTGATGAAGTCGGTGAATTGTTGAAAGCACTAGCGTTAACGCTGCAGTTGCTACTGGTTTTTTGGAGCCATCGGGCGTGATCGTTAGCGCGACGCCAGCTGCGGTGCAGGCTGCCAAGTCAATATTGTCATAACCGACTCCGAAGCGAGCGATTATTAGGGGCGAGGTTTCAGACGATGCAAATGAGTTAGCGGTAACTCCAGGAGCTGAGAATGCTATGGCATCAAAGCCAGCTACTGATTCAGGGGTGAAATCTCGGCCCGTAGGTTTCAAGAACTCCCAAGAAAGGGGAGCAAGCGTTTCAATGGCAATATCGCCCCAAGAAAAACCGCCCGAACCATTATTTAAATCAGAGGAAAGCCCAACTCGAAAACTCACTATAGAACCGCCACGGGATTGACAGGTGAACCAGTGCCTCTGGGAATATTAAGTGGCGCAATAGTTATTTGAAAAGTCCAACGATTCTCTTCGACACAAGCTGCCGCCAAACCTTCCAATTGCAGATTATCAAGAAGCGGAATCCCCATTGCTGGTAACGCTAAAACATGAATCGGTGAACCAACCCCTTCGACCGGCGAAGGTCGAACATCGCTATCGCCATCGGCGCCGATAACTGAAACTTGGCGTTCCTTAAATAGTTGCATTGCATCAACGTAAAACCCAGCAGAAAGGTTACTTGGATCCCAAACCCCAAGCTTTTCGCGGCGAGCAAAGTGACCGCTTCGTAAAAGAACACAATCGCCCTTTTGAATTTTGAAACCAAATTTCTCTTCCATCCGAAGAATATCTGCGGCTTTAACTGCAGTCCCTGGTTCTAACCAGTCAGCACCTATTAGTAACGCGGCATCCAGAAGTACGCCGCGAGTAACGATTGGGCCGAGCTTGTCTACCGTGGCCCAACTAGAACCTTGAGAATTTACAACTTCACTAGACTTTTTTCCGCCGAATAGTTGATCGCGATATGCAATATGCGTGGGAGCATCAAGGTGGCTAGAAGCTTTGCCGTGATAATCGATACCAATGAAGTCCTTATTTGCCGTAGGTTCTGGCGCTTCATCATCACCGAGCTCGGTCATGTAATGAAGCGCCGGTTTAGAATTATCTAACCCAGCAACTGTGTTCCACGCTAGTGATAACGGAATTACACGGCCAGATTTTACGAAGCTAAGCGAATTCTTAACAACATCAGCGTCAATAAAATTTAGTGCGCCACGTTCAATATTGGCTGCGGAATATTGGGACCAGGTTTTAGTGCTTTCAAAAATGGAATCAAATTCGGCAAAAGTCATGGCCGGCCCGTTGTCGAAACTCTGCTTCTCTGAACTCATCACACCACTTCCAATTCTTTTTCCTCTTGATCACAGGGTCCTTGCCAAGTACTGTCCGACATTAGCAGGATGCTGTGTAGCGTCCAGAGGGTTGGGTTTTAATGAGCGAGGAATCTGAAGGCAACCATCTGGTTCCTGCAGTCGCGCGCGCAGCGGCAATTTTGGACTTAATTGGTCAATCAGGTCAAGCACTTGGCAGTAATGAAATTGCTCGGCAATTGAATCTGCCCAAATCATCAACGGCCAATATCTGTCTAGAGCTACTTGAAGCCGGAATGTTAGTTCGCCGTGAGAACGGCTATGCCCTGGGAAGAAAGCTGGTTGAGTTGGGTGGTCACTATTTGGCCAGCGTCGATTCCCTCCGAGAGTATTACGACCTCTGTGCGAGCTTGCCGATTCTTTCGCGCGAATCTTCCCGAATCGCGATTTTAGATGGAACCGATGTTCTTTATTTAGGTAAGTACGAGGGGCGACAACAAATTCGATTAACTGCAAATATTGGTGATCGCTTTCCGGCAGTTTGCACTGCAACGGGAAAGGCGCTGATGGCACTTCTTCCACTTGGCGAAGCTGAAGAGCGGTATCGCGAAAAGCCCTCGGCCTTCGTTCAACTCACCAGTAAATCCGTTAAGAACGTGGCTGAACTATCCAAAATGCTGGCTGAAGCCAGAAAGAACTCATATGCCGTTGACGATGAAGAGACAACGCTGGGGGTAATCTGCTTTGCAGTTGCCGTAAATGGATTTCGTGGGGATACCTCCAATGTCGCGGTATCGGCTACCGTGTTAAAACAGCGGCTAACCCCAGAATTTAAACGAGCGCTCCTAAATGACCTTTTTGCGCTGGCTAAAGGGCTCTCGAACCCGTTGGTAACGCGTTCATAACAATTTGATAAACCCGCCCAAACGGCTGGACACTGCATAACACTTTGGAGGGTTTGGGTTTACTTTCTACTCGCCTTGAATCTGGGCAAAAGGGAAAGGGGGGTGCAATGGCGCAAGAAACTGTTGTGAGCATCTCCCATGTTTCTAAACGATTCGGCGCGACTCAGGCTTTGAATGATTTAACGATCGATATTCGTGCCGGCGAGGTCTTGGCACTCTTAGGTGCAAACGGTGCCGGAAAATCCACCATCATTAAAATTCTGGCGGGTATTTATTCCGCGGACTCCGGAACCATTACATCTGCAACTGGCGGAAGTGTTGAAGATGTTCGCTTTGCTTTTATTCATCAAGATCTTGGACTTGTGGAATGGATGACCGTTGCCGAGTCAGTTGCCCTGGGCGCTCGCTACCCAATGAAGAACGGTTTCATCAGCTGGTCTGGCGTTCGCGAAATGGCCGAAGAAGCACTCAAGAATGTGGCTCCTCATATTTCGGTGACCGCGCAAATTAACACTCTGAACCGCGCTGATCGCTCATTAGTAGCTATTGCCCGTGCGCTCTATAACCAGTCAGATGTACTGGTACTAGATGAACCAACCGCCTCGTTGCACAGTAGCGACTGCGAACATCTTTTTGAAGTACTTCGCGGTTTGCGTGATCAAGGCGTTGCAATTGTTTATGTTTCACATCGACTCGATGAAATTTTCAAAGTTTCAGATCGCGTAGCCGTTCTTCGCGACGGCGTTTTACGAGAAGATGGCCCTATTGGAACTTTCAGTCCGGCATCACTGGTGCGAGCGATTGTTGGAAAAGAGAGCGCTCGCTTTGATTTAGGAGCAATTTCACAAGGTCGTTCAGTGCTAAAAGTTCAAAATGTTTCTTCTACGCGCGTCTCCAATGCATCACTAGAACTCTTCGAGGGCGAAGTTCTAGGACTCATTGGGCTGAACGGCGCGGGCCAACGCGAACTTGGTCGGATGATCGCCGGTGTGCTGCCAAAAGAATCTGGTTCAATTGCAATTGACGGTGTTGAATTTAAGACCGCCATCGGGGAAGCCGTCAGCAAAGGAATTTCATTAATCACAAGCAGTAGAGCTGAAGAAGGCTTGTGTATGGAACTTACGGTTCGCGAGAATCTATTCCCTAATCTCAAAGCTCGTGGTCTGCACCCTTGGCAATTAATTCACAAGAGCAAAGAAAAAGTCGCCGCCAAAGAAATTAACGAAAAGTTCAATGTAAAACCGCGTCAGACGGAATTGGCTATTGCCACATTGTCTGGCGGAAATCAGCAAAAAGTTATTTTGGGTCGTTGGTTGAGCATGGAGCGTAAAGTCATTGTGCTCGAAGAGCCAACAGCGGGTGTCGATGTTGGCGCCAAGACTGATATCTACTCTCTTATTCAAGATGCGACTAGAAACAAAGTTGCAATTCTTCTGGTCTCAACCGATTTCGAAGAAGTCGCCCTGATGGCCCATCGCGCAATCGTTTTTTCGGAGGGTGAGATCGTTGCCGAGCTTCAAAGATCTGAGATAACCGTCGAAAACCTGGTCACATATGCATCAAGAGCGAATGTAGAGGCACATTAATGGCAAAGAAAAATGGGAATGAATCGCAGTCTCTTGCACTGAGAATTGGAACCTTAGGCCTTCCAATTCTGATGGTAATTATCTTCGTCGTCTTCTCATTGCTCTTGCCTAGCACCTATCCGACAATTTCAAACTTGCGCGGCATGCTTTCCAATCAAAGTATCCCCGCGCTATTGGCACTTGGCGCCATGATCCCAATTGTTACTGCCAAGTTCGATCTTTCGATGGGATACGGAATTGGTCTGACACACGTAGTAGTTATGTGGATGATCGTTAACACTCATGTTGCCTGGCCACTGATCTGCATCCTTTCAATTCTTGGCATGGCTGTAGTCGGCTTAATTAATGGCTTGCTCGTTGAATTTGCCCAGATCGATTCCTTCATCGCAACATTGGGAACGGGGAGCGTGCTCTATGCGCTTAGTGGCTGGATCACAGGTGGTGGTCGAATTGTTCCGCCACAACAAGGCTTACCAAAAGGATTTACGAATTTGATCGACGCGCACGTATTCGGATTACCGATATCGGCTTACTACGTTGTCACGCTAGTAATTATTTTGGCGGTCTATCTGGAACTCTTGCCTGCCGGCCGTGGACTTTATGTCATTGGCTCAAACCCCAGGGCCGCTGAACTTATTGGAATCCCTAAGCGACGCTATGTCATCACAGCATTCGTTGCCGCATCATGTGTAACTGGTTTTGCAGGTTGCATTCTCGCCGCCCAACAACAAGTTGGAAACCCAAGTATTGGTGGCGAGTACTTACTTCCTGCATTTGTTGGCGCTCTTTTAGGCTCAACAACGATTCGCCTCGGAAGAGCAAACGCGCTTGGAACTTTGGTTGCGGTTGCCATTCTTGCAATCGGAGTATCTGGCATTCAGCAGTTGGGAGCTGATTTCTGGGTAACACCACTCTTTAACGGACTTACGTTACTTGCTGCAGTTGGCTTAGCCGGCTATTCAGCACGACGCCGCTTGAAGTCTGGTGCTGAAGCTTCGCGAAGAAGCATGGAAACAAACGAAAACTAAATCCGCATCCGTCCAAAATATCAACCAATACCAAATATAAGGAGACACGTGAACGTACTTACAAAGCGCGCAGTTGCATTCAGTGCAGCGGCAGTTTTGATCGCAGGTTCAGCTTTTGCTGCAACCGGCGCCAACGCTGCATCCTCAGCTGTTTGCTCAGCTGCTCTCGCAAAGGCTACAAAAGCTGTAAATGCTTCTGTTGCTGTTAAAGCTCCATGGGATGGTCCAAAGACTGGTCCTAAGGCAGCAACTGGAAAGACCATCATCTACGTAGCTCAAACCATGCAAAATGGTGGCGTTGCTGGAGCAGAAAAGGGCGTTGAGGAGGCAGCCAAGGCAATTGGTTGGACTGTTCGCGTACTTGACGGTCAAGGCACCCAAGCTGGTATGTCAGCTGCAGTTGATCAGGCTGTAACTCTTAAGGCTGATGGAATTGTCATCGGCGGCTTCGATCCTGCAACAGTTAAGGCCGGAATTGACTCCGCTAAAGCTGCAAACATTCCGGTTATTGGTTGGCATGCAGCCGCAACATCAGGCCCACAACCAGATCTTGGTTTGTTCAGCAACGTAACAACACTTCGTGCTGATGTTTCAAAGATCTCTGCTGATTGGGTCATCTATGACTCAAAGGGCAAGGGTGGCGTCGTCGTATTCACCGACAAGTCAATCCCATTCGCTCACGGAAAGTCCGACGAGATCGTTGCCGAGCTTAAGACCTGTTCTTCACTTAAGCTTCTAAAGTACGACGACATTCCAATCGGAAACGACACTGCAACCCGCGTTCAGACTGAAACCGCTGCGCTACTTGCAAAGTTCGGTAAGTCATGGACTCACTCAGTATCAATCAATGGTGGACTTTACGTAACTCCAATGGCAGCAGCGCTACGCGCAGCTGGCAAGAAGGGTACTGACTTCCCACATAACGTTGGTGCTGGCGATGGATCAGCTGATGAATACCAGCGAATCACTTCTGGACAATTCCAGTCTGTAACAGTTCCAGAGCCTTTGACAATGCAGGGCTGGCAGATCGTTGATGAATTCAACCGTGCCTTCAACAGCGCTAAGGCCAGCGGATATGTTCCAGTTGTTCACCTTGTAACCAAGGCAAACGCCGGAACTGCAACTGTATGGGATCCACAGAATGGTTACCGTACCGAGTACAAGAAGATCTGGGGCAAGTAAGCCCTAACTTGATGTGAATTGCCCGGCTGGTTTCATTACTGGCCGGGTAATTCATTATCTATGGCGCTACTGGTATAAAGTGATAGTGATTTCACCGAAGAAGATAATTCTCATGGGCCCAATGGGTGTTGGAAAATCAACGCTAGGGAAAATCTTGGCAGCCAAATTGGGTTGGCCATATATCGATAACGATTCCGATTTAGCAATTCAGAGTGCCATGTCGATCGAAGACCTTTCGAAACTTTCAGTTCCTGAACTCCATAAATTTGAAGCCGAATTCATAAGCAGAGTTATTGATGGAGCAGCGCCGGTAATTTCTGGCGCCGCCGCCTCGGTTGTTGAGAATGAGCACGTTCTTGAACAACTAAAAAGCGTTTATGCCATCTATTTAGTAATCCCACTTGAAACCGCGATCGAACGAGCATCGGTCGGAACGGTTGGTAGACAGGCCATCACTGAGTCTGGCGTTCAAATTGTGCGCGATCGTTATGAGCGCCGAGATCCGCTTTACCGACAGGTGGCTAGCTTGATAATTGAACTAGGAGATTCACCCGAAGCCGATGCCGAAAAAATCTTGGCAGCCCTGCGTTAGTTAGCGGTAATTCCTAACCTGAGATCGAAGCTCCCCAATACCTTCGATACCGGTTTCAACAACCTCGCCGCCAAGTAAGTATCTGGTGGGGTTTGATCCCATTCCGACCCCTTGAGGCGTTCCGGTATTAATTATGTCTCCAGCTTTAAGTTCCATAAATTGGCTGATGTACCAGACACAGTGATTTATGCCGAAAATTAGGTCATTGGTTCGCGAATCTTGACGCATTTCGCCATCGACTTTGCACCAAAGACGAACATCATCTGGTTCGAAAGAATCTGCAGTGACGATCCATGGTCCTACCGGATTAAAGGAGGGAAATGATTTTCCCTTCATCCATTGGCCATGGCGTTCTATCTGCCAGTGTCGCTCCGAAATATCTTGTGAAATTGTGTACCCCAAGATGTATTCCTTCGCCTGTGCTGGCGATTCGAGATAGAGCGCGCTCTTACCTATAACAACACAGATTTCCACTTCGTAATCGGTCTTAAGCGAACCGGGCGGAATAATAATGTCATCGTTACCGCCAATGACGGTATCTGGAGCTTTCATGAAAACAATCGGCTCTGGTGGCGGAGTAGCTCCTGTTTCAATCGCATGCTGGAGGTAGTTAAGGCCAACACAGATCGCTTTCGTTGGACGAGCTACAGGTGAGCCAAGGCGGTAATCAGAAATCAATACGCGCGCTCTTGAGTCAAGATCGGCGGCACGAACCTTTTCTAGCGCCCCATTTTCGAGCTCAACTCGATTCCAGTCAGCTATTAGGTCGTCTACGAAAACTGCCTCCTGGTCCGAAACAATTACAGCGGGGCGTTCGGCTTCAAAAGCTCCGAGGCGGGCAATTCGCATTTTCTAATTTCCTTTCAGTTAAAGATCGG
>CAIQNN010000009.1 GCA_903873185.1 uncultured Actinomycetes bacterium | reverse complement strand
TTCCAAAGTTGTCTGTGGCATCTTTGTCCGACTAGATCACACCGCATCTACTGATACTTCACAAGATCAGTTCATACCAATCACCTTCGCAGCCGCCAGCGCTGTTCCTACGACGGCGGCGCTTCCTTCGGACACCATCTCCGTAACCGTAAACGGTGTCGTTGTTGCGCCTAACGTCCCAGGAACCCTGAACTATCGAAGCCCGATCACTTTTGTAATCACAACTAGTTCTGGTGCCGCGGTTACATTGAAGTCATACACCCCAGAATGTGCACTAACAGGAACCACTATTACTGCGCTCAAGGGCGCTGGCCAATGCGATATCGCCGTTACCTCACCAGGTGGTGCGACAGCGGCACCAAAGACCTCGCACTACCCATTTAACTTAGCGCCGGGAGTTCAGACTTCAACTTCCTCTATGGCACAGAGCGTCAGAGCCAAGAAAATTGTATTGGCTAAATTAACTAACTTCGGTGAGAAAATTTCCTATAAGAGTTCATCGCCAAAGGTCTGCACAGTTGCAGCAAACAATGTAAAAGTTCTCAAGAGTGGAACTTGTATTTTGAGCGCCACAGCTGGCGCGCGCAACGGTTTGTTTGGCCCATACTCGGCCAAGATCTCGTTGGCAGTTACTAAATAACTAGATAGTAGCCAGGGCTCGAAGTCCAGCGATCGCGAATAGCGTCGCGTTGTGGATTTCGGGCTCTGCTGCATTTCCGGATTCAATTCGAATACTTGCAGCATCTGTGATGCTTGATATAAATGCGGAAGCCATTGCCAAATCTTTTATTCCGGTGGCAACGAGCGCTTCTCTAAGCGGCGCAATTAATTTCCGGTGGCCCAAGGCGATCTCTTCTTTACGGTACTCGGGAGTTGTAATGGTATTTAAAGACTTAACCAACATGTGGCGGCCATCGGCAACGTAGCGAAGCCCTTCAGCGATCCAAAGCGATAACTTTTCAAATGGATCTTCAGCGCCTTTAATGGCATCTGCTAATCGCAAGGTGTAGTAATCCAGCTCTTCAATTACTAAGTCAGCGACTAGGTCGGCAGAGCTAGAAAAATATTCATAGATTGATGATCTTGCCAAACCCGCCTTAGCGGCGACTGCGGCTACCGTGATCGCCTGTGCGCCATCAGCTAGAGCCAACTCCATCGCAGCAGCCATTAACTGCTGGCGCCGAAATTCCCGGTGGGCGGCGAGGTTTGGAGCCTGGATTTTGGGCATGGAGAGATTCTCCCACGCATCCCTCTAGTAAAGTATTACCAGCCGACTCTCAGAAACTTCCCACCTTCGTCGCAGGCGGGTCTCCCATAGTTAGGGCATGAAACGACATATCGCAATCTTGGCCTTTGGCTTAATCCTCGCCGGTGGCGTTACCTATACCCAGCTTCCTAGCAATTCGACGCCTGGGCTAAGCGCTTCTTCCGCTTCGACTGCTTCGACCGTGACCGCTACAAAATCAGCTCCGGTAGCGAACCTCGCTACTACTAAGCCCGTTGTTCTTGGCTCCGCTGGAGGCGAGGACGACTAAACGGTCGTCTTTCGCTCATACAGCTGCGAAGCTGCGATCGATACCAAAGTCATCAAGGTTCCAAAGACCAGGTAACTACTGAGTCCACCCTTTGTGGCCGGAGCTAACCAATCAAGTAACAAGGCGCCAATCAACTGTCCGGTGACGCTGAAGATTATAAAGTTCAGCACCCCGAGCGATTTCACGACATAGGCCGAACCCGCGATAAAGATCAGACCGAGTGGCCCACCGAGGTATAGCCAAGGATTGCTGGGCAAATGACTCAAGTGGCCACCTCCGAGCAAATTGATTGCGAAGACAATTAAAAGTACGCAGGTTCCAACAGTGAAGTTAAACCAAGCGGTGGCCAGTGGCCTCGTAGAAATAACATTAATTCGCGCATTAAGTGCCTGTTGGAATGCAACAACTACGCCAACCAAAATTGAGAGAATAATCGGCAGGAATTTCAAATTCTTACCATTTAATTCCGGCCACACTGCAATAGTCACAGCAATTAAGGTAACCGCGGCGCCTACCACCCGAGGCACTGTGATGTGCTTCTTGCCGCTGGGCGAGATTCCAATTTTATCTACAACTAAAGAGGTAACAGTCTGTCCACCGATGGTGCCAATCGTGAAGATTGCAACACCAACTTGCGGAACCGCAATACTTTGAATTGCTAAGAAGAAGCCGCCGCCAAAACCACCAAAGAATTCCCAAATCTTTACCTCTTTGGCGCGGTAAGCTGCAAAGACCCGCTTCAAGCCAGCGCGCTCGCGCTTCATGCTAAATACCAAGATCCAAAGCAGCGAGAAGCCGACTAAGTTAGAGAGTACTGCCCCGCCAATTCCGTTATGAACGGCAGTTGCTAGTTGACCATTTAGCCTTGATTGCAGCGCTACGAGAGCGCCAATTACTACCGTTAAAAGACCTAGCAAGGTGGGACTCGTTTCAATTGGGAACTGCTAACGATGCGATCCTAGTTGACGCAGGGAATAGTCCCACCGTCTACGGCTTTGCCATTTGCTAAGTTGGCATAATTAATCTTGGAAGGCTTTGGCTTTGGCTTTGGTGCAGTTGATGAAGTGCCAGTAGCAGTTGGCTTTGGAGTTGGTTTAGGTGGAAAGAAAATATCTTTAGTAAATTTTCGAACTTTGGCGACATCAATTAAATTCACGCTCTGGCTGTTGCGCATGACATAACCTTCAATTGGCAAGGTATGGAAAGTAATGTGACCGCCCGTTAGCGCTTTTGCCTGTGGCAAGAAGCCCAAGACATCCCAACCGCTATCGATAACCACATCTTTCTTTGCCACATTTAGTAGCGCCTGCAATTTTCCAAGATCACCGAAGATCCCTTGGCTACGGAATTTAGTAATCACACCAGTAATAAAAGCTTGCTGACGATGGGTTCGATCGAGATCGCCATTTGGTAGACCGTGACGTTGACGAACAAATTTCAACGCATCTACACCGTAAATAGTTTGTAAACCGGCAGGAAAGACAGCGCCAGAGTATTGGGAATCGTTAACTGCGTGATTCAAACAGACCTGGATACCACCAAGTGCGGTTGCCAAATCATAAAAGCCCACCAAGTTAACTTCTGCAAAGTGATCAATTGGAATGTTTAGCAGGGCTGTGATCGCACCGATTGTTGCGGTTCGACCAGCTTCGCGAGCTAAGTGTTCGCGCTGTGGCTCTTTTACCCCTGCTTTATAGAGTTTCATGTCTTCGGCATACTTGGCGTAGCCGTATGCCTCTTTAATTTTCTTCATTCCCAAACCGGGGACATTTACATAGTCGTCACGAGGAATAGAAATAGCAGTGGCGGCACTTCCATTGGCCGGAATATGGATCACAATCATGGTGTTGGTGTTGTAGCCACCAACCGAACTAGTGGAACCGACGTGCATTAAATCCAACAGGGCCCTTGGTAGGTCGGCGCCATTTGCATCGCGCCTGCTATCTAGCCCCAGCAACAAGATATTGGTATCACCATGCACTGATTGTTTTGCGCCTTGGAGCGCTTTAGAGCGTGGGATCGCAGAGGTTGCAGTATTGGTAAAAAAGGCAAAGCCCATTGAAGCTAAAACGATCGCTACGGAGAACCCGGCCGCTATTTTTGAGGGTTTTCCACGCATATGCCTAATCCTAGCGATTGAAATCAGGTGACCTTTCTATCTCACTAAATTTTAAGTATCGCGCGTTACTTCGGGCGTACAGTTCTTGCATGAGCGAAGTTGGTGCCCTGGCCCTGGTCGGATCTGGCGAATATTTACCCGTTATGGAGCCGCTCGAGGGCGCCCTCATAAATCAAGGATTAAATCGGGGCCGCAAGAAGCTATTCGTGCAATTGCCAACTGCCGCCGGGAAAGAGGGCGCAAAGAGCTTGGCTTACTGGGAGCAGATCGGCGCCGAACAAGGAGTGCGGCTATCCACGCCCACTCTCTTTCTCCCAATTTTTACTCGGGAAGATGCAATGAATCCAGAACATGCTGCCGCCCTCGAAGGCGCGGCGCTGATCTACCTTTCAGGCGGGGATCCCAACTACTTGGCAACCACCCTCAAAGGAACTTTGGTCTGGGAGGCGATTGTCCGCAATTGGCAGGCTGGTTCTTCGTTGGCGGGTTGTAGCGCCGGTGCAATGGCGATGGCTGACCAAGTTCCAAGCTTTATGAAACGCCATAGCGAACCAACTCCGGGGCTAGCAATCACGCCATACATTCGGACTATCCCGCACTACAACAAATTCTTTGGTTGGATTCCAGACAGCGCGGCCAAGTTAGTGCTTCACGCCCCTGATGGAACTTACATAATTGGAATCGATGAAGGAACTGCTTTAGTCACCGGTTTAGATAAAGGCATCGCCTTTGAATCGCGGACTTGGGAGGTTCATGGCATGGCCGGGGTTCATATTCTCAAGGGTGGGCCAACGCATCGATATGAAGAAGGCGCTCGCATCGAGCTTTGAAACTGAAAAAGCCGATCCCCCCGTTGCGATCGGCTCTCTGTATTCAGTAAATCTATTTCTTCAGCGCATCAACCTGACGATAAAGTTCATCGCGAACATATTCCAATTCGCGAATCACATATTCAGAAATGTCACCGGTCTTCAAATGATCGGGCAATACATCCCAGGTATATGTTTCAATCTCTAAATGGGTCGAAAGCGGCGTCTTTGCATGCACTTTGAGCGCTGCGTCGATTCCACCTCTGGTGGTTTGAAACGGTCCAAGATCTTTTAGGAAGACCGGAACGTGGAAGTGAGTTCGCCACTCGCGTGGGCCGGGATCGGCCTCCCACGCTTTGATCGCATCCTCTAAATTCAAGAATCGTGTAATCTCGCCGTTTCGAAGTTCGGTTGTTTGGCTAAGATAAATGGTTCCCGTATATTTCTTTAGCTCTTCAACGATTTCCGGGGTCACATTCTCAACTAACAATGCTGCTGCTTCTTGAAGTTTAAAAATTGGAATACCAGCTTTTGAAAGTTGATTTATATCATCGGCAATATCTTCGAATTGAACTGATTGATGGCAGATATCTAAAACAACCCCAAGGTAGCGACGAGTTGCACTAAATACTTCAGCTAACGGTTGGCCAGAAAGTTTAGAGATTCGTTCTGCCGCTTCCAAGCTATAAATCTTTTCCTGAAAATAGGTAACAGTTTCTGGGATGGTTTCAAGGAAGCAGAATGGCTCGGGCTCTAGCGCTAGCTTTACTCGGTGGCCAGTCTTCTTTTCCAAAGTCATTAAGTGCGCAATAACTCGATAGATATTCTCATTAAATGCCGCTTCATATTCTGGCGTGGTCACCTTTGGGCGAAATGCCAGCGGCGCAGTTTGAATTGTTGGCTCCACGTCCAAGCCTGTTACCTCAGCCAAGATGTCTGCCACATTCATGGTGTAGCGGGTTCGGGCTTCAGTGGTCCAATCTGGTTCGTAGACCTCCGCTTTAACTATTTGACCCTTGAACGGCCCATAAGGGAAGGCGTTAACGGTGTAAACGTAGAGTTCTTCCTTTATTAAAAAATCTTTGAGCCACTGTCGCTCTTCTGGTTTAGCAAGTAACTCTTCAACTGAAGCGTTGGCTAAGCGAAGGGAGACGCCCATAGGTGCATTAGGGCTGAATTTAGCTTTCACACCAGGCAAATAGGTGATCAAACTGGTCTTCATGTCAGTCCAAGTGTCACCAGGGTGAACCAGGGTGGAGTAAGTCAGGTGGCCGTAGCCGTTACCTAAATCCATCTAATTATTTGCCATTGCCGATGTGATTGAAGGTGGAAGTATTTAGATGAGACTGGGAATCGCGAGTCGTGTTTAACCAGCCCCCTGTTGTGAAATAACGCTGCCCAGCAACTAACAATTCTTCTGCTGGGAACTTTGTAATAACTTCACAACCAGTTGCAGTTACTACGATCTCTTCTTCAATTCGAGCTGCTCCCCAACCATCTTTTGCTGGCCAGTAAGTCTCTAGCGCAAAGACCATGCCCTCTTCGAGAACCTCGGGATGATCAAGGGAAATCATTCGGCTAAAGATTGGTCGTTCCCAGATTGAAAGTCCGACGCCGTGACCGTACTGCAACGCAAAAGCTGCTTCTTCATTTTCGAAGCCAAACTCTTGGGCAGTAGGCCAGACTTTTACGATATCTGCCGTGGTAGCGCCCGGCTTTACTAACGCAATCGCCTTGTCCATATATTCGCGGCAGATTGTGTAAGCATCGCGCTGTGCAGGTGAGGCGCTACCAATGGCAAACGTTCGGTAGTAACAGGTTCGGTAACCCATGTAACTGTGCAAGATGTCAAAAAATGCTGGATCGCCAGGGCGCAATACGCGATCACTAAATACATGTGGATGTGGTGAGCAACGTTCGCCAGATATTGCATTAACACCTTCGACATGCTCAGAACCCATGTCGTAAAGAATCTTGCTTACCAACCCAACGCATTCATTTTCCTTCACGCCTGGGCGCAAGAATTCATAAAGTTGGTCGTAAGCGGCATCAACCATCGATGCAGCTGATGTAAGAAGCGTTAGTTCATCTTTGGTTTTGATTCGGCGAGCAGCCAAAAAGACTTGTTGGCCATCAACGACGCGAATGCCTTTTGCTTGCAAGGCGAACATAACTGGCGGTTCGATGATGTCTACGCCGAGCGGCTCATTCTCTAAGCCATAAATCTTGAGTACTTCATAAATTTTGTCTGCGACGGCTTCGGCTTGCCCAGCTGCAGGATTGATTGCACCGCGAAGCGTTGAAATTCCCGCACGTGAACCAATAAGTGGACCGGCATCGTGGTGCGGAGCATGGCCATTTGCGCTCGCGTCGGCATGTGCCTTATCCAACCAAGGGGTATGCAAGGTGTGGTGTTTTGCAGCGGAGCCAAAATCCCAAAGAACTGGCTCGCCGCCGCGAGGAAGAATCGAGAAGCGAATCATCTTGTCCATCGCCCAGGTACCGATATGGGTCGAGGTCATATAACGGATATTGTGGAAATCAAAGGTAAGTAGCGAGCCTAGGCTGGATTTTTCTAGCTCCGCCTTGAGGCGTGCCAAGCGCTCGGTACGCAATCGCTCGGTATCGAGCCGATTTTCCCAATCGACGCCTGTAGTCCCATAGGTAGGGATCGCCATTGTTCACTCCCGTTAAGTTAGTTTCGGATGATGTTCTCTCCTAGTTAACACTAGCCATCAGGGGGTGTCAAGGTTTTTCAGCTGGTTATTCGCTCCCCGGGAGCTCGGTCAGTGGTTTTGGGCGCCGTTTACAAACCAGATGCCATGGAAGGGCAGCAGGCCGTTATTTCGGAACATATGCGGGATCGAGGAATCAAAGCCAATTGAATGGCCCTTTGAGAGTGTCAAAACTAAATCCCCAATAGTGACTTCAACTTCACCTTCGAGGGCGTAACCGTATTCATATCCGGAGTGAATCATCATCTCGCCGCTGGAATTTGATTCAGAACCTGGCTCATAAACAATCTCCATGAAGTTAACGCCTTGCTCTGCAGTGGCCGCCAAGCGCTCCCACCGGACACCAGAGTCCATGATTATGACACTTCGGTTATGAGGATTAACTGATGAAATCCGCGCCTTTGACTCGTCCCAGGCGTCAGTCGGAGTGTCGAAGTTATCGCGACTTACTTGCTCACTGTCTTCAGTATCTGCGATTGGTTTACTACCGCCCCATTGTGATTCGAAGAGAACATCGACGGGTACGGAGAGCAGTTTCGCCAAGGCGTAAAGGGTGGCAACAGAAGGTTGCGATTTTCCATTTTCAATTTGTGAAACGAAGGAAGGAGAGACTTCTAGTTGTCGCGCAACCTCTCGAAGGGATAAGCCAGTTTTTAAGCGGATCTCTTTTAGACGTGGTCCTAAATACGCGACGGGATCTCTCATGACCCTCTCTTTCAGTTAGGAGCTTTAGCAAAGCTAGGCAATGTTAAGAACTTAATTTTGGCTTATTGTCTTTGATTTTCCTAGTATTCCAGTGTTTACAAGGGCTGTACAGCCCCTAGCAGTCCGCGTATTGTTGCGGCTACCGTTTCCTACTACTGAACACGGAGATAAGAATGAAGTTAAATTTTGTCCATCACGTTGGTTTGGTCTGTAAAAACTTGGACCGTTCAATTTACTTCTACCATGACATTTTGGGTCTGCAATTTGCCAATGAACCGACTGGCTGGTTCGAGGGGCCAGATTTAGCTAAAGGGGTTGGGGTTCCCGCTGCCACACTGCGCCAAGTTTCCATGTGGGTGGATGACACCAGTACTTTGGAATTAATTGAATATGGCAACTTACCGGCTGAGAACAAACTGGTTCCAAACAATCATCTTGGGGCAGCGCACGTCTGTTTCAACGTTGATGATATTCATAAGACCAAGGCCGAACTCGAAGCCAAAGGCGTCAAGTTCTATAGCGATGTAAATGTGGTTGACGAAGGACCATTGGCTGGCTGGCGCTGGTGCTATTTCAGCGACCCAGATGGCTTAGCGCTAGAACTAGTTGAAGTGGCCTACTACCTAAAATCGGAACGAGTAGCAGCCTCTGCGCTCTACTTAAAGAATCGGCCGGCCCTAGAGTCTTTTGACTATTAATCTCAAAAATTAAGAAAGGCCACCAATTTATTTGGTGGCCTTTCTAATTTAACTACTTATTTACTTGGACCAAGACCTTCATCTGATCGCCCTTTGGATCGATTAGAACATCAAAACCCTTCGTAACGACATCATCGATATCGATAGTAGATGAGACCACTTTTTCAATTGGGTATTTGCCAGCAGCGGCCAGTCGAATTATTCGTGGCCAATCGGTTAGCAAGTAGCACCAACTTCCAACATAGGAGATATCGCGCTCGGAAAGGCGCATTGCATCGATGGTTGCCGGCTTGGTATGCAATCCGGTTTGAACGATCTTTCCACTTCGACGGATGTGATTCATTTGAGCTGTGAGGCCAGGTGTTGAGCCAGAACATTCCACGCCGACATCAACTCCCCGTCCTTGGGTGATTTCACGAATTTGATCGTCAAAGCCTGGATCCATTGGATTTAGAACTGGACCGACATCGAGAGTTTTTGCGAAAGCGGAACGGTGTGGGTTTGGATCGGAGATGATTACTTGAGAGGCTCCAAGCGCCCAGGCATACATTGCGCTAAGTGCACCAATTGGTCCGGCACCAGTCACCAGGACAACATCCCCGCCCCAAATTCCTACTCGATCAATTCCGTAAGCCGCTACACATGCAGGTTCTACAACCGCGCCAGCAATATCGGAGATGCTGTCAGGTAGCTTTGCAACCTGGTATTCCTTAAGAACTGCGATCTCGCCTAAGCCACCGGTTGGTGCAGATAAGCCAGTACAAGCAAATACTTCACAGAGGTGCCCACGCCCGGTTCGACAAGGGATACACCGACCACAAACGATGGCTGGCATTATCGAAACGCGATCGCCGACAGCAACATCGCGAACATCTCTACCAATTTCAATAACGCGAGCCGAGAATTCATGGCCAAGAATTTGTGGATTAGTTACACCAGTAAGTGGGTGTGGTTTGGTAGGTGTAACGATTGCACCGACGGAATATTCGTGTAAATCAGTACCGCAGATACCGCAGAAGAGCGGTTCTACTACAACTTCATCAGGAAGCGGAGCGCCGGGGCGTGGGACATCTTCAATCCGAATATCTTTTTGTCCATGGAAACGAGCCGCTTTCATTGTTACCTCCTGGTTTTGCGAGTTAATGTGTAAGAGAGTGCTGCAATTACGATTAAAAGACCTTGGAACAAGTACTGCCAAGTCTGCGAAAGGTTAAGAAATACGCAGGCGTTCAAAACTTGCACCATCAGGACTGAACCTAACAGCGATCCAACAAAGGAACCGCGACCACCCAGCAGGCTTGTTCCGCCAAGTACAACTGCTGTGATGGACTGCAACGTGTATGAAGTTCCTTGAGCTGGGTCACCCACACCAATCAGTCCCATAAATATGATGGCGCCAACTCCAGCAAAAAGTGCGGATGCTATATAAGCGCCAAAAACCGTTCGATTGATATTGACTCCGAGTCGGCGGGCCGACTCTTCATTTGAACCCGAGGCGCGTAAGCGAATTCCCCACTTAGTTTTACGAAGTGCGATTTCAAGAAGTACCGCTGCAATTGCCAGAACGATAAAAGCATCAGGCAGCGGACCCACCTTTCGTAACAGGAAGTCAGTGACAGAGGCGTTCAAATAGCCACCCGGTGCGGGCCGAAGTAGGAATCCAATACCGATTAATGCGATGTAGACGGTGAGCGTTCCGGCGACTGGTGTGAATTTCGCATATCGAATCAACGCACTATTAGCAGTGCCGATAACTGTTGCAACAATTGGAATTAGTAAGAATCCAATGGCAATTATCCAAAAAGACTTGCCATCATTAACAAAGAACGACGCGACTACAAGCAATACTCCCGATGCCGGACCAACTGATAAATCAATTCCGCCGGTCATCAAAACAATAGTTTGACCCAAGGCAATGAAACCAAGACCGGTGCCCAAGCCCAACACCGCGTTTATGTTGTAGGAGCCGAAATAGAGGTGATTCTTAGAGAAGATAAATAGCGCCAACGCCAAAATCATTCCAGTTAGAACTATGGGTGGTACAAAATCAGATTGAAGTACTTTAGATATTGTCCGCTTTTGAGAAGCGGCAACGGCATCATCAATTTCCTGACGCTTCAGCGCAGTTGATTGAATCGCGGCAGCTACCATTCTCTCTTCGGTTACTTGATCGCCCTCGAGCGATTGAACAATGTGTCCCCGGGACATCACCAAAACTCGATCGCATAGACCCTCGAGCTCTTTGGTATCAGAGGAGTTAACAATTACGGGAATACCGCTGTTGGCAACATTGCGTAAAATCTTGTAGATCTCAGCGCGAGCTCCCACGTCTACACCTTGAGTTGGCTCATCTGCGATGATCATGATCGGCTCTGAAAGCAGCGAACGAGACATAACAATCTTCTGCTGATTACCGCCTGAAAGTGCCGAAACCGGTGAGTCCATTGACGGAGCTTTAACTTCCAGCTCTCTTAGCGATGCCAAAACCACATTGTCTTCACGTTTGCGGCTGATGAATAACCCTTGGCTGAATTTTCCTAGCGCGCTGACTGATGCATTTTCCCGAACTGAGAGTGTCATCATGAGGCCCTCACCATGGCGATCTGCAGGAAGGTAGGCGGTCTTTAGAAGTAACTCTTTGTTGCCGATCTCTTTACCATTGACGATAATTTTTCCGGCGTGGGAATCAAGACCGACCAAGGACCTCATCAATTGGCTTTGACCATTTCCTACAACACCGGAAATCCCGATGATTTCACCTTTGGAGGCGGCAAAGGAAACTTCGTGGAAATCATTGCTGGAGAGGTTTTCAATCTTTACAAATTCGCCGTCGTTGATTGAGCCATCATGCTTTGGCGGGAAGGTCGACTCTAATTGCCGTCCAACGATCTTGGTCATGATTTCATCGTCAGATATTTCGCTGACATTAGAAGTTCCGCGACCTTTTCCATCGCGAAGAATCGTGACTCGATTCGCGATCTCACGAACTTCCGCCAAGCGGTGGGTAATGTAAATAACAGCTGTACCAGCCTGGGCGATGGCATGTACTTTCTTAAAGAGAATTTCGACCGATTCTTGCCCTAAAGGTGCGGTTGGTTCATCCAAAATTAGGATCTTAGGGTTGATGGCAAAAGCTTTAGCTAAATCTAATAAGTGTTGCTGGGCGACCGTTAGGGTCTCAACGCGATCGCGGAGACTGGCAGTAAATCCAAATTCATCAAGGATCTTGCGCATTGTTTTTTCGGTTGATCCTTCAGACATCAAAAGACTTTCAGGAACCGAGATCATAATATTTTCGGCGATCGTTAAATCCGGTAATACCGCTGGATGCTGATGGACGATTGCTAGACCAAGCTCAGTAGCTAACGCAGGCGTGATATTAGCAATTTGGGTTCCCATGATTTCGATCAGCCCGCCATCGGCTTTAAGAGTTCCAGATGCCACATTCATTAACGTTGATTTACCAGCGCCGTTTTCTCCCAATAGCGCATGAACTTCTCCGGGATTAACTTCAAACGAGACATCAGTTAATGCTGCCACGCCAGAAAAATTCTTAGAGATGTTTGAGAGGAGAAGAGCTGAGCTAGACACAGAGGTCACCATTCCGTTGATTTGATACTTATGTTTAACCAATTATGCAGGTACTTGGAAATTGGAAATCAGATTGGCCACGGGAATCCATGGCCAATCTGACTCCGATTTATTATTAGTTGGTCTTCAACTTAGCTTGTGCTGCACCACTCATTTTTGCTGAGAGGTAGACATCGCCAGGAAGATCCTTGCGGCACTGGACAGGTGATGGCTTGCCAGAGACGGAATCTTCGAAGGCTGTTGATGGGTAGGCCTTTTGTGCAGGAACCTTTCCACCAGTTGCTAGAGCGATCGCCCAGTCTGTTGCCAAACGGGAGTGGTCGTTCTGTGTAGAGACAGTCATCATTTTGAAGTTTGGCTGGGTAGCCTTGTTGTCTGCGTAGAAGCAACCGAGGACGTTTCCGTCAGAACCGGCAATTGCAGGTACTTTCCAACCAGATGAAACAGCGGCTTGAAGAGCTGAAACAATTGATGGACCGAAGTCGGTTGTGATTACATCAATGTTTGGATACTTAGCAATAGCAGCAGTCAAAACTTCCTGTGCCTTGCCTGGATCCCAGTTGGTTACTTCGTATGGTTGTGTTCCAATGAATTTGTACTTTGGATCGCTTCCAAGAACGCTTTGAAGACCCTTGGCCTCATCGACGCCTTGGCTGTTACCAGCTGGGCCGGAGAGTGAAAGGATGTTTCCACCGTTTGGAAGGTTCTTCTTGATCCAATTACCCCAAAGCTTGCCGGCAAGTACGAAGTCGGAACCGATAAAGATGTTGTAATCCTTACCAGCTACGCCGCCAGCCCACACACGGTAAGGGACGGTTACAACGCCTGCTTTGTAAGCAGATCGAAGTGCAGGAAGCATTGCTTGTCCAGAATCTGGGAATACAACGAGAGCCTTTACGCCCTTAGCAACCATTCCCTTGATATCTGAAATTGCCTTGTCGGTCTTGCCTTGGCCATCTGCGTAGTAAAGCTTGGTTACATTTGGACAGAGCTTAACTTCTTCGCGAACAGCGGCGGTTGTTACTAGACGCCATGAGTTTCCACCAAAACCATCGGTGAATCCCATTGTGATTTTCTTAGGGCCGCACCAAGAAGGTAGCCCAGCAGCACTGCTGGCGGTTGCAGTAAGAGTAGATGCGGCCATAACCGCAACTAAACCAATGCTACTGGCCACGACAGCGGCTCGAGATTTAAACCGTATCAACTTACTTCCTTTCGTAGTCGTGCGGCAACCATTGACGCACTAATCGGTGTCCTCGCAGACTCCGAAATCTATTTACGCGCTTGCGGAACTCAGAGTTCTCGATTTGGAATTTCGCATCAGCTTTTGGCGAATCGAACTCCAATTGACGGCATAGATTGCGATGCCAATCATCAAACTCAGTGAAATTACTAGTGTGCGAACGCCATATGGCACGCCAAGCGAAAGTACGAACATATCTAGTTGCTTAAGAAATAGCGCTGATATTGCCGATGCTGCAGGAAAGCCACGACCACCTAAAAGTGAAGTACCGCCGAGAACTACGACAGCAACGGAAGGCAAGACATAATCGTCGCCTTGATATGCCGTAGGTTGCGAAATTACGCCACCCAAAATTATTCCGGCGATGCAATAGAGAATTTGAGCGTTGACATAGGCGCTCATCTGGTAACGGCCGACTTTTAATCCGGCGGCCCGAGCGGCGCGAGCATTTGCGCCGACCGCTTCAAAACGGCGACCGAAAACGGTGCGCTTCAGAATTACCGTCACGATGATCGTGACAATCACACCGAACCAAATCGAATGTGGTAATCCGAAAATTTTGTTGTTTGTAAAGTTTGAAAGACGTTCTGTCGTGCGTCGCGGGCTGCCACCGGATAGCCCCATCATTACGCCGTAGAGAATGGCATTAGTTCCAAGCGTGGCAACGATTGAATTTAGTTTGGTCCGAGTAATTAGAAAGCCATTTATAAGTCCAGTGATGATCGCAGCGCCAAATGCAGCCAAGACTGCTGGGATCAATCGATTATCATGACGATCAGGTCCCCATGTAACGATCACAACAGCAAGTGAGACGGAGCCGGCGACTGATAGATCAATGCCGCCTTGTTGAATAACCATGGTCTGCCCTAAACCAACGATTGCCAATGCGGCCGCAAAAGGAAGCATTCCCATCTGAGCGATTCGACTCACACTTGTTGGAGCTATTAGAGCGCTTGCTAGGTATAAAGCGGCAAGGCCAATTAAAACCGTACGCATTCCACGAGAGATCTGAATGCGAGAGGATTTCTTGACATCGCGGCGATCTACAGAGCTCATTCACTGCCTTTCAACTTGTCTTGTTCACTGAGACTTTACACATGGCTACACAGTGTTAACAAGGGATTACGAGTAACGGTTTGACTACGTTTTCGTTATAAAGGTGAAAAAGCGGCTCTTAGCGCAGAAAACGGAAGAGGTTGGCCATATCTTGAGCCTCAAATCCGGCAGCACAGGCTTGACGATAGAGATCCTCCACCGCCCAGGCGGCGGTGAGTGAGACTCCACTGCTCATGCCAAAGTTTCGAATCAAGCCCATATCTTTGACGACGGTATCAATTCGCATGGCAACAGGGGTGGATGCGTCAAGGAAGGCTGAACGCTTGTATTTAACAAATGGGGCTGCCACCACACTCTCCTCGAGGACGTCATAGGCCTCCTCGGGCGCAATCCCAAACTTTGTTGTTAAAGCTAGGGCTTCCCCGACCGCGGCATTGAGGCTGTGCACGATCAAATTCACCGCTAATTTCATGGCTTGCCCGGCACCAGCTTCGCCGAGGTAGACAACCTTTTTTGCGAATATTTCCAGAATTGGTCGGATCACTTCAATTCCATCTACTGAGCCGCTGGCCATCACGAGGAGTTGATGGGCGGCGATGGTGGCCGTGCTCCCAGAAACTGGAGCATCAACGAATCGAAGGCCAGTCGTTGAAATTGAATAAGAAAGCGCCTTAGCTGCTTCAACCCCACTGGTTCCCATGTCAACAATTACTAAGTTGCTCGCCGCTTTTTCAAGGATCGATGGATCGGAAAGCAGAACAGATTGAGTGACCTTGCCATCAGTAAAGGTGCAAATTGCAATGTCGGCATCCCTTAAGGCATCCGAGACCGTTGTGGCAACCGTGACCAGATTACTTTCAAGCGAATCAGAAAGTGAATCAGCGCTCGCTTTAGTTCGATTCCACAGTGAGAGGCGAACGTCGGCTTTAACTAATTCGCGGGCCATGGCGGAACCCATTTTTCCAGTTCCTAAGATTGCAACTTTATACATGTTTAGGGGTTACCAAAATCTTTCCGGTTGCTTTGCCGGCAGCTAACTCTTCAAACGCTTCAGCAACGTTTTCCAGTTGAATAATCTTTTCGGTAAGAAGCTCGGCAACAGTTCCGCTTCTGAGTAAATCCAGAGCATCTGGAATGTCATCGGCGCACACATGTGCGACCGTGGTCTGCATAGTTACCTCACGCAAAACCGCATCGGCAAAAATGAGTTCTTGTGGCGTCTTATTGAGACCCATCATCATCAAGGTGCCGCCCATTTTGGTGAGGCCCAGAGCTCGAGCTAGTCCACCGGGTGCGCCTGACGTTTCAAATACCACATCGGCTTGCGCCGGATACAGCGCCTTGATATCAGCCGGCGTAATATCACGATCAATTAAAATTGTTTTACCTGCGCCAAGTTGTTCTGCGGTCTTGAGTCGATTGGCATCGATATCCACGGCGATAACTTCTACGCCGTATTCTTGAAGGGCAACGCATACGAAAGATCCAATTGCGCCGACACCAAGAACAATCACAGTGTCACCTTTTTGAACACCGGAACGGCGCACTCCATGAATGCCGACAGCTAGTGGTTGAGCAAGAGCAGCGTGTTCATCCGAAATATCATCTGGAATGGGGATACATATATTGGCAGGAGCTGCCACAAACTCTGCTAAGCCACCGTGAAGACTCAATCCCAGTGTGTAGTAATGGGCACAGAGGTTGGTACGACCTTCTTTGCAACGTTTACATTGACCGCAAGCAACTCCAGCACCGCAAGCTACGCGCTTACCAATAAGCGCTTTCGCATTTACTCCAGCTTCAACGACGGTACCAATGAATTCGTGGCCCAAAATTGTTGCCCCAACATGTTTGCTGTTGGGATGTGGACTCTTTAGCGGAACCATGATCTGACCCTTTGCAAATTCGCTAGCGTCAGTTCCACAAAGACCGTTGTAAGAAACTTCAATCAGCACATCGTTCTCACCGTAAGTTGGTTTTTGTACATCTTCAACTCGCAGATCGTGCAAGTCATACAAAACAGCCGCGCGCATTGTTGACATTAAGAGGCCTTGTTTGTGACGTGAACTTTGATCTGACTTTTATCGTTATAGACCGCTTGGTAGGCCTTATCAGCATCGGCAAGATCAAATGAAGATGTCACGATCGATGAGAGATCAACTCCGGTACGGGCTATAAAGCGAATGGTTTCTGGCCAAACCCCAGGAGAGCCAATAATTCCTCGAACTTGCAGTTCCTTAGATTGGATCAATCCCAACTTAGCTGGCGCTTCGCCACCGACGCTGATTCCAATAATTACTATTCGAGCGCGAAAACCGGCAACTTCGAAAGTACTTGCCATAGCTTGTGGTTTTCCACTGGCATCAATAACAACTGATGCGCCGGCACCCTTGGTTACCTCACTGACCTGAGCCAAGAAATCTGTTTTGGTTGGATCGACAACAACTTCAGCACCAAGGCCGAGTGCAATTTTCGCTCGGGCTTCGGATGGTTCGGCAACAATAACGCGGGCGCCTTTCGCTGCCGAGGCGGCGATAACCCCAAGGCCGATAGGGCCAGCACCGAAGACCATTACGGTGTCGCTGGCATCCATATTGTCGGCACGAACAGTGGCGTAGTAACCGCAACTGAAAGGTTCAACTAGTGCGCCTTGCGTGTAAGAGACATTATCTGGAAGCTTGTGCAACCAATCTTGTTTTGCAACGAAGAATTCAGCCATTGCACCGCTGATACTGAAACCAAAATGTTCCTGGCCAATTACGCATTCACCAACGACACGGTCGCCAACTTTGAACTTGTTGACCTTCTTGCCAATTTCGATTACTTCAGCCGACCATTCGTGTCCTGGGATGACTGGATATTCGAAGGGAATTATGTAGCGACCTTCGAGCAGTTCGATATCAGAATGGCAGATTCCAACGGAGCGGCTGGCGAGCAAAACCTCGTCATCGGCAATTTGCGGAATTGCGATTTCATTGACGGCCATGGCGCCTGGGCTGGTGAACTGAAGGGCTTTCATTTTCACTCTCATTCGGTCGAAGTTGCAGGATTAATTGGGAAAATATCTGGATATAACGTACAAATAGGTCACTTTTTTAAACTAAAACCATGCCGCCATCAATCATGATCGTCTGCCCGGTCATGTAATCGGAATCCTTAGAGGCCAGAAAAAGCGCCATGCCTTGGAGGTCTTCCGGCAGGGCGGCTCGACCTTTCAGGATTCCCGCGCCAAATTCATTCATCGCCGAATCTGGCTCTTTCGCCTCTCCGATATCGAAGAGATCTTGGTTGAGCGCAGTCCAAAGCGGCGTATCTACAACCCCGGGGGCAAATGAGTTACAAGTAATGTCATATTTTGCGAGTTCGCGGGCAGTTGCTTGGGTAATGGCATTAACAGCGAATTTGCTAGCGCAGTAAGGGGTGAATGCTGGATAGCCCTGTCTGCCGGCGATCGAGGCGGTATTAATAATCTTTCCACTCTTATTAGGAATCATATATTTGGCACCTTCTTGCGTGCAGATCAAAACTCCCAGGCCGTTAACGTTCATGATGGCGTTCCAATTTTCTTCTGTCACTTCCAGAAGTGGCATTGGCTTGTTGAATCCGGCGTTGTTAAAGAGAACATCTAGTCGGCCAGCCCACTCAACAAAGGTTTTGAAGGCAGCTTGAACCTGATCCCGCTTGGAGACATCGCCAGTCAGCGCGATCGCCTGGCCACCGGAGGCAGCAATTTCGGCAACAACAGCATCGGCCGCGGACCTATTTAGATCCATTACGCCGACTTTTGCGCCTTCGGCGGCAAGAATTTTGACGAAGCCCTTGCCGATGCCACTGCCAGAGCCAGTGACGATAATTGCTTTCCCAGAAACTCTGCCCATGGTCATCCCCTTTGATGGAACCGATGAAGAAGTTAACTCTGAGCAAATTTAAGCACCGCGGCGGCAGAGCGTCAAGCAACTCTTAACATTGAGCGTACCGATTGGGCAGACTCTTCTCTTTTTGTGTAGTCTCACATAACATCAGTAGTGAGAGCGGAAACTTCAAGGCGAGAACGAGGAGTGAATTATGGCTAAGAACGCGCTAGTAGTTGGCGTTACGGGAATCACGGGAAACAACATTGCCCATGAATTACTAAAAGCGGGCTTCACTGTTTACGGACTCTCGCGAAAGGCTGGAATCTCAATTCCTGGGGTAAACCATATTTATGGCGACGTTCTTGATCCAGCAAGCGTCAGCGCTGCGATTGTTGGGCTCGATATCACTCACCTCTTCTTCTGTACCTGGTCGCGTCAAGCGACCGAGGCTGAAAATATAAAAGTGAACAGTGCCATGATTCAAAACACTGTTGATGCCCTGAAGGTTATGAAGAGCATGGAGCATGCAGTTCTAATCACCGGCCTTAAGCATTACCTCGGACCATTCGAATCCTATGCCGCAACTCCAATGGAGACGCCATTTAAAGAGAGCCAAGCGCGTTTGCCAATTGAAAACTTCTATTACAACCAAGAGGATATTCTTTTTAAAGCTGCCGCCGAGCAAGGATATTCGTGGTCGGTTCATCGCCCACACACGATGATTGGATGGGCGCTAGGAAATGCAATGAATATGGGAGTCACCCTCGCCGTATATGCCTCAATCTGTAAAGAGACCGGCGCGCCATTTATTTTTCCAGGTTCAAAAGAGCAGTACAACGGCGTTACCGATGTAACGGATGCCAGACTGTTGGCCCGTCATGCGGTTTGGTCAGCAACTTCGCCTAGCGCGAAAAATGAAGCGTTTAATACCGTTAATGGCGATGTATTTCGTTGGCGTCAACTTTGGAAGTTACTCGCTGATTTCTTTGAAATTGCAGATCCAGGATACCCAGCTGAAATTTCTCCACTAGAGCCAAGAATGAAAGATGCCGATCAAATCTGGGAGAAGATCGTTGCCAAATATAATTTAGCGCCATACAAAGCATCTGAAATCGCATCTTGGTGGCATTCCGATGCCGACCTTGGCCGTCAAGTTGAAACTTTCGCCGACATGGGTAAGTCTCGCAAAGCTGGATTTAGAGAAGTACAAGTAACGCCGGATTCATTCACGGAACTCTTCGCACAACTTCGAGCGGAAAAAATTATTCCATAACCGAAATTAACGAAGTTAAGTTTTCCATCGAGGGAGTTAATTCATGGCTCTCGATCCGCTGAGCTAATTCGAGAACCTTCGAATTAGCTGGCGATGCCAAACCGTGTTTATTTCGGGTTTGGATTACCAGCCCATTTATCTCATTGACCTCACTGTGCCTGGATTTTTGCCAATCCTGCAGGATTGTTGTTGTGGAATTTGGTAGTACAAATCCACTCATTAAAGTGTCGAGGAGCGTTTCTACAACTTGCTCTTCTGATTCAACCGCTTTAGCGGTGAGTCCAAAAATTGGGAGAATCGGATTTCCCTCTAACAAGGTGGCAGCCAGCGCTTCTTGACCACATTTGATCATGAATTGGTGCATGGCCGGGATTAAGACAGCTTCACGCATCGGAATTCCAAGAATTGCTGTGGGAACCAATGTTGTGGCATTACTTACGATTTTCATCCATTTCGTTGCGCGAATATTTGAAACGATATCGACAGCGCCGCTATACCGAAGCAAGGAGGCAATCTCTTCCTCTCTGCCAACGGTTGAATTATCGAGACTGCCCACAGCGAACCATGATCGGGAATGGTTCGAATGCCGTTCAACAACTCCAGGCTCAAACATGGCCGAAGTAATTTCAATTACTGCTCCCATAGTTCGGTGAATTCCAACTGCGCTAGCAATTGCATCAACACTCATGCCATTTTGGACGCCAACCAATAAGCCATTTGATTTCAAGTGCGGCTCGATAAATTGGGCAGCCCAACCGGAGTCGTAAGCTTTCATCAGCATCAACACGACATCGAACTTCTTGGTCAGAGTGGCTACTTCACAAAGGTGGAGGGTTTGGACTTTGGTGGTCAGGGATTCACCAGGCATATTCACCTGGATCCCATTTTTTCGCATAGCTTCAACATGCGAGGGCCACTGTTCGATAAAGACCACATCTTCACCAGCGCGAGTTAGGTCAGCGCCGATTGCGGCGCCATTAGCTCCGGTACCCAATACCGCGATTCGTTTGGCGCTCATTCTTCTCTCGATTCATAACTGAAGCTAGTTGCTTAACGGTAATATAGTTCTAAACCATAGGGAGAAAAATGATTCGGCATATTGTGGTCTTCCACTTAAAAGCGACTGAAGAGAACCAAATTGAAACTGATTTTCGAAACATTAAGAGCAAGCTGGAAGCGCTAACCGTGGCACATGAGGGCATCAAATGCCTCGATGTGTATCGCGGTATGGGGTTAGTTGACTTTCATTGGGAGGTCGTCCTCGTTGGTGATTATGAAACCCAGGCAGCTTTGGATGCTTACCAAGTTCACCCGCTTCACCAAGAATTTGTAAAATGGGTGGCGGATTACATTAGCGATCGCGTCGCTATTGATTATTTGGTGTAAACACTCCCGGATGGTTGCTAAGTTCCAGTCGTGTCCGCCGAATATGGCCATACAAAATACGTTCGGCATCTTCGGAATCTCGCTTCTTAATTGCCGAAAGCATTAGGTGATGCTCGTAATGTGCTGGTTTGAAGCCATCGGCTGCCAGCAGTTTTGTGTAAGCCCGGCGATAATGTTGAGTCGTGTTCCAGAGTCGATGAACCATCTCACTTAGAAGCGTAGTTTGGGCACCTGCATAAGTAAGTAGATGGAATTCGCGATCGAGCTTTAGAAAAACTTCAACTTCCTTATTCTTTTCTAGTTCCTTAACTATCTTTGAAAGCTCGGCTATTTGATCATCAGTTAACCCCGGGATACTCAATCTAAGAAGCAACGGTTCGATTCGCTCTCTAATTTGGTACATCTCTTCACATTCAGCCAAACTCAATTCCGAAATCCACGCACCGGTGTGAGCCACCAGATTTATAAGGCCATCCGCTTCTAGCATTCGAAGCGCTTCTCGAACGGGCGAACGACTGGCGCCAAATTGCGTCGCAATATCTTCCTGTCGAATTCGAGTGCCGGGTGGATATTCACCCGAAAGAATTTCCTCTTTTAAGGCAGCAGCGATTCGGTGGCTAGTAGCTAGATCACCCTCGGAACTTACCGACATTAATTGCTCCTACTTCTCTGGCTGGCTGGGATGCCACAGTTTAACGGTGGCATCTTTTTCATAAGCCTTACCATTAGGAAAGCTAACCAATTCAAATTGCATTCCCCAAGGTGATAAAAAGTAGACCCAACGCTGTCCTTCGCTGGCGTTCTTGCTAAAAGTTGGCTCACTTAGGATTTGAACGTCATTCGCTTTTAGGTAGTCGAGGGCAGCATCAAAATCATCAACGTAGAAAGCCAGATGATGACCGCCGATATCACTGTTCTTTGGTTGTGGCGCGGCGACATCGAATGGTTCGTATTGGAAGACTTCAAAATTTGGACCAGTTTTGCATCGGAAGAACCGGAGTTCTCGCATTACGGTCCGAGGATGTACATTCAAATGTTCCAACATCCAATCGTCCTCGCGAACAAATGGCCCGAGTGCGTAGACCAATTCGCAGCCAATTACATCTACAAAAAACCGAGTCGCCTGTTCTAAATCAGGGACGGTAAAGCCAATATGTTCGGTGCCGCGAAGCCCAGGAAGTCCGGCCATTGTGCGCTCCTTTGTTGGTATTGGATCCAATCCTAGGCATAAATGGCAAAAAAGGGGAGAATTATTGCCAAAAACCTTGTGATTGGACTCAATCTGCCAATACAGTTGAGCCTTGCTGGTGCGCCCCCTGCGCGGCTCAATGAGGAGTAGTTAAATGACTGAACATGTAGCGCTGACACCAAGCCAACCTTGGGTGGAACTTCGTACCACTGCCGAAGATTGGAAAGCGGCCGACCCGCAATTGCTTGCAACGATGCTTGGGCAACTTCATTTAATTCGCGCCTTTGAAGAAGCGGTTTTGGAATTAGCCGGTGAAGGTTTAGTTCATGGTCCCGCTCACAGCAGCATCGGTCAAGAAGGTGGTGCGGTCGGGTCCATTGTTGGAATGTCGAGTGCAGATGGCGTTAATGGAACGCACCGCGGTCATCACCAATTCTTAGCAAAAGTTATTGAATATGTTTCACAGGGAAAGTTGGATCTGAATAATCTAGTGACGCCGGATCTGCAAGTTGTTTTGCAGCGAACTCACGCTGAAATTTTGGGGCTAGAGCAAGGCTACTGCGCGGGTCGTGGTGGCTCGATGCACTTGCAGTACTTCGAAGCTGGCGCATTGGGAACCAACGCAATTGTTGGCGGTGGCGTTCCACTGGCTGCCGGAAATGCTTGGGCGCAAAAACGTGCCGGTACAAATAATGTAACAGTCACATATTTTGGTGATGGTGCGGTAAATATTGGCTCAGCCTTAGAGAGCATGAACTTAGCTTCTGCTTGGAAGTTACCGCTCTGCTTCTTTATCGAAAATAATCTTTATGCAGTTTCAACTCACGTCAGTGAAGTTACTGGTGAAGCGCGGCTCTCTGCTCGCGGGCTTGGGTTTGGGATTCCGTCTTGGCGCGTTGATGGTATGGATCCACTAGCCGTCTATCTAGCAATGCAGGAAGCAAATGCTCGCATGCGTGCTGGCGAGGGTCCTACGGTTATTGAAGCTGAGGTTTATCGCTACTTCCATCAGAATGGTCCATTCCCAGGAAGTGCGTTTGGGTATCGAACCAAAGAGGAAGAGGCGCATTGGCGTGCTCGTGATCCATTGCTGCGAGTTGCAACTGAGATGATTGCATTGGGATTGATTGATCAAGCAGGCGTTGACTCAGTTAGAGAGCAAGCGATCGCAGCGAACAAGATTGCAGTTGCTGCTCTGGTGGAAGCCAATCCCGATCTACCTGGAAAGCGCCGGATTCGTCCAGAACTTTGGCCAGATGTGAACTTTGTAAATATTGGAGTTCGTGGCGATGCAAGCGAATTGCACGGAGCGCGCACCTTGGAACCGACTACCCATGCCGGTGCAACCAAGAGCGTTAAATTCGTTGATGCCGTGGCCGCTGTTCTCGATCGCCGCATGGAAGAAGATGAGCGAATCATCATCCTTGGTGAAGATATCCACCGATTAAATGGTGGCACAAATGGCGCTACTAAAGGACTTTCGAAGAAATATCCAGACCGAATTTTGGGAACCCCAATAAGCGAAAATGCCTTCATGGGTTTAGGTGGCGGCATGGCACTGGATGGTCGCTATCGCCCGGTCGTTGAGTTTATGTATCCCGACTTTATGTGGGTCGCAGCCGATCAGGTCTTCAACCAAGTTGGTAAGGCTAGGCATATGTTCGGCGGCAAGAATCCGGTTCCTTTGGTACTTCGCACCAAAGTGGCAATGGGTAGCGGCTACGGCTCGCAGCACTTAATGGATCCGGCCGGCATCTTTGCTACTGCTCCAGGATGGCGAATTGTCGCTGCTTCTACTCCTGCCGATTACATTGGATTAATGAACGCTGCACTCAAATTGGAAGACCCAGTTCTAGTTTTAGAGCATGTTGATCTGTACCAAGATATGGGCGAGATTCCAGAGACTGATTTGGATTATCAAATCGAATTTGGGAAGGCTAACGTTCGACGCTCTGGTAGCGAGGTTACAATTCTGACTTATCTATCAATGGTGAAACATTCTCTGACTGCAGTTGAACAAGTGGGAATTGATGGTGAGGTAATCGATCTTCGTTGGCTTGATCGCGCCAGCTTGGATTGGAACACTATTGAAGCCAGTATTAAGAAGACCAATAACGTTTTGATAGTGGAGCAGGGTTCAAGAGGAACTTCTTATGGTGCCTGGTTGGCCGATGAAATTCAGCGCCGATATTTTGATTGGTTAGATCAACCAATACAACGCGTAACGGGCGGGGAAGCTTCACCAAGTATTTCAAAGGTCCTTGAACGCGCTGCGATTGCTGGAGTAGAAGAAGTTGTAGCCGGTCTTCAGATTGTTAAAGCTGGATTTGGCGGTGCTAAATAACATGGCAACCGTAATGAGAATGCCAGAAGTCTTGGCCAACGCGACCGAAGCTATTATTTCAAAGTGGTTGATTGCCGAAGGTGCCAGCTTTACCGTTGGTCAACCGATCGCGGAAGTAGAAACCGAAAAGGCCATAGTTGAAGTAACCGCTGAAACCGATGGAATTTTGGGTCGGTATTTAGCAAAGACGGGTGCAACTACCGCGGTTGGTGCACCGATTGCAGTACTGCTATCGGCTGGCGAAGGCGAGGCCGATATTGCTAAGGCGCTTGCCGCTGAAGCAATTGAAGTTGCGCCAGTTTCTGCCGCAGTTGAAGTTGTTCAAAGTGCAGCCGCACCAGTCGAGGCCGTACCAGTCGAATTCACCGGAGTGCGGTTATTTGCCAGTCCGCTTGCTCGAAGGTTAGCCCGCGAGAATGGAATCAACGCCAACTTATTAAAAGGCACCGGCCCGGGTGGTCGAATTGTTAAAAACGATGTTTTGGCTGAGATAGCTAGCGGTGGTGCAAAGAAGAGCACGCCAGCCCCAGTTCTTGCAATTAGTGGCGATGGTGCTTACACGGCGACCGCTCATACCCCAATGCGTAAAGCAATCGCCCGCCGGTTAACCGAGAGTAAATCGACGGTCCCTCATTTCTATTTAACAGCGCCAGTATTAGCTGATGATTTGCTGAACATGCGCAAGAAGTTGAATGAATGGTCAGAGAAGAAGATCTCGGTAACGGACCTCATCCTAAAGACGGTGGCCGCAGCTTTTTCTGATGTACCAAAAGCCAACGTTATTTGGACGCCAGAAGAGCTTCGACAATATCAAAATGTTGATATTGCAATCGCAGTTGCTGCCGAAAATGGCTTAGTGACTCCTGTCGTTCGCGGAGTCAACCAAATGAATTTGGCACAATTGGGAGCAGCAACTGAAGATTTAATCGCGCGGGCTCGAATCGGTCGCCTAAAGCAGAATGAAATCGAAGGTGGTACCTTCTCAGTAACCAACTTGGGAATGTATGGCACCGACGAATTCGCGGCGATTCTAAATCCACCACAATCGGCGATATTGGCAGTTGGCGCGGCGAAACCGAAACCTGTTGTTATTGACGGAGCAATTGTCATTCGCTCAGTTATTAACTTCACGCTATCAGTGGATCATCGCGCAATTGATGGGGCGCTGGCTGCCGAGTGGTTAGCGGCATTCGTGAAGCGCTTTGAAAATCCGATGTGGTTGGTGGTTTAGCAACCAAGAAATAGAATTATCGCTATGGTGAGTGCGAAATCGAGGGTTGCTCGTAACTCGCTAACCGCATCACTTCTCCAAGCACTTCTGGTCTTTGTTGCAGTTCGCGCAGCGATCCTTCTGGTTCTGTTTGCGATATCTAATCTCAAGAATCGTTCGGCTTATTCAGTCTTGGTCCGCTGGGATTCGCAGTGGTATTCGCGAATCGCTGACCATGGCTATGGGCACATCGTTGTCGCAAGTGACGGTCGACAATTATCGGATTACGCCTTTTTTCCACTCTTTCCCGCCATTGAGCGCCTGCTTCATTTTTTTACCCGGCTATCTGCTGTTAATTCGGGGTTAGTTATTAGCGCGGTCGCATCAATTATTGCTGCGGCTGGCATCTATCGAACAGTCGAACTCACATTCGGTGAACGCGTCGCATTCATCACAACCATGCTCTGGGCGTTGGTTCCGGTCGGAATTGTGCAATCTATGGCTTACTCCGAATCCCTATTTACCGCGCTTGCGGCATGGGCGCTATTTCATATCTTAAAAAAGAATTGGATACCGGCCGCAATTCTTGCAGTTGGCGCTGGATTGACCCGTCCGATCGGTATTGCAGTTGTAGCTGCGGTCGTAATTTGTGCAATTTATAAGAAAGAACGTCCATATCTAGCAATTGCAATTGCGCCAATGGGTCTAGTTGGTTACTTAGGTTTAGTTGGATACCAACAGAAAAGCCTCTTCGGTTATTTTGACGTTGCTACTGGCTGGAAAAATGGATTTGATGGCGGTCTAAATTTCCTACAGTGGCTTTGGAAATTACTGACCAGCGATTCATTGCTTGCGGGGCTTTCAATTCTAGTTGGCCTGGGGTTCCTAATTCTCTTATTGCGATCCTCAATTAAAGATCGCCAGCCCCTAGCGTTGCTAATTTATTCCTCCTCAATACTTCTAATGTCACTCACTACCGCGAGCTATTTTGGCTCGAAGCCCAGATATCTTCTGCCAGCTTTTGGCCTTCTAATTCCACTGGCAGTTCGAATTGCAAAATTACAACCTAGAGTCCTATTGCTCATATTTTCACTCTTTTTTATCGCTTCAGCGAGCTACGGTGCCCTATGGCTTTTAGGCGCAGGCCCGCCATAAAAATATAACAACCCCAGGAGCCGCTGCTTAAGTAGACTGACCAAATGTCCAACCGGTTACCCACAAAAGTAAGAGTGATGCTCTTTGGCATCTCGCTTTCTGCAGTTGGCAATGGCTTGGTCTTGCCCTACCTCTTTATCTACTTCCACAGCATTCGTGGAATTAGTTCGGCGCTAGCTGGAATTATTATCGGATACGGAGCCCTAGCTTCGTTGGCGATTTCACCATTGGTCGGAAATATGATCGACCATTGGGGTCCAAAGCCGGTCTTAATGTTCTCTCTGGTAGTTTCCGGAATTGGCTATGCCAGCCTAAGTAGAGTTCACTCCGCGGCCAGCGCCTTGGTTGTCATAACAATTTGTTCGTGGGGACAATCCGGCATGTGGCCAGCACAAGGAGCTATAAATACCGAACTAACGCCCGATCACTTGCGAGAACGAGTTTATGGCTCTCAATTTGCCGTTATGAATTTAGGTTTAGGTGTTGGCGGATTGATCTCCTCGAGTGTTATTTCATTACACAACGCAAGAACATTCGAACATCTTTATTGGGGCGATGGCGCCTCTTACATCGTTTATCTTTTCGTGGTTCTAACTCTTAAAGGCGCCGGTCATCGTAATAAAGAGGAGCGGGCAGAAAATAAGAAACTTGAAGGTGGTTGGAAGGATGTCATCGCCGATCGCACCTTTGTGAAGATCTGGTTTGTTGCCCTTTTCGCGATTCTCTTTGGATATAGCCAATTGGAAGTTGGGTTCGCAGCATTTTCAACAACGGTTGCCAAGCTTCCACCCTCACATATCGCATGGGCGTACGCCGCCAACACGATGATTATTGCGATTTTCCAGCTGTGGGTAATTCGAAAAATTGAGCACATGCATCGCGGCAAAGCGATGGCAGTGGCTGCTTCATTTTGGGCCTTAGCCTGGTTGACTCTGAGCTTCGCTGGCCTCTTCACAAATATTGCCTTAATAATGGTGATTCTCTGTCAGGTCATCTTTAGCTTCGGTGAAATGTTCTGGTCGCCTTCGCTACCGTCGATCGTGAATCAGCTAGCGCCCGACCACCTAAGAGGTCGCTATAACGCCGCCGCCGGAAATGCTTGGCAATTTGCCCTGATCATGGGTCCCGCAATGGCCGGCACTCTCCTGGGCGCACACCTTCATTGGCTCTGGATCAAGATCTTGATTGTGGGATTAGGACTGGTGGCGACCTTTGCGCTGCGACTAAAGATTCCGGAGCGTCCAGTAAGCCAATTAGATAGTTCAATCTAGACGGTTGCTTTAGTATGGGTCGCGTGAGCAAAGTGACTGATTTCAATACCAAATTGGCAGCCAAGATAACTTCTGGTGTCGCCACCATGTGGTGCGCTTATGCCTTTGCTGCGATTGCCCTGATATCGCTACCTGCGGCTCTTAAGTCCGGTGATGCAATCACGATCGTCGCTTGGGTAGCTCAAACCTTCCTGCAGTTGGTTTTGCTGTCAATAATAATGGTGGGGCAGAATGTCGCTTCGGTCTCGGTAGAACAGAAAATTACCGAGACTCATACCGCGAGCTTGGGTGAGTTTGAACTCGCTAAAGAGGCTCGCGAAATTGCCAAGCAAGAATTGATTGAATTGAAGGAGATTGCGAAAGAGATGAAACAGCTACTTCAAGATTTTGAAGGTAACAAAAAATAATGGGGCAATTTACTTCAGCGATTGATGCCCGGGCTTGCGTCCTCACGGGTGAAGCGACTTCCGCGGAACTAGTTCAGTCTGCTATCGAGCTAATAAATTCAATTGATCAATCAGGCTACGAACTCAATTCCGTTCTGGCACAAAATGCAGATGCGCTTGAACAGGCGCAGGCAATTGATATTGATGGTAAATCTCGGCCGTTAGAAGGATTACCAATTCTAATTAAAGACAATATTGAAGCGCTGGGCCTTCCGGCGACGGCGGGATCGTTAGCTTTAATTGGTCGTGCGACGGTACGTGATTCGACCCTGGTCACCAGGCTCCGTGAAGCGGGCGCAGTCATTTTAGGCGCTACCAATCTTTCAGAATGGGCAAATATCCGTTCTAGTAAATCAACTAGTGGGTGGTCCGCGGTTGGCGGCTTGACCGCTAATCCGTGGATTCATGCGCACAGTGCTGGCGGTTCTTCTTCCGGAGCTGGTGCAGCCGTCGCTGCTGGCATTGTTCCATTAGTAGTAGGAAGCGAGACTGATGGCTCCATAGTTTGCCCGGCCTCAGTTAATGGTTGTGTTGGTATTAAACCAACCGTCGGATCAGTTCCCAGAGACGGGATGATTCCAATAAGTTCTAGCCAAGACTCACCAGGCCCAATGGGACGAAGTGTCCGAGATGTAGCGCTATTGCTCGAGGTTATGACCGCGCAATCAGGCTTTCTTGTCGCCGCTGAAAATCAAGACCCAATACGTATTGGCGTAGTTCGTAGCTGGTTAACCAAGCACGATGGGACAAATGCTCGTTTCGAAGATTCGCTATCTCTTTTGAGCGCGAGTGGAATTGTTCTCGTTGAAGTGGAGATTCCGGAGCCCGCTGAAAGTATTTCTGATGATGAGTTCAAAGTATTGATGCACGAGCTACATGATGATTTAGGTGATTATCTATTGGCTCGGGATGGCGAGGGCGCAAAGTCCTTAAGAGATGTAGTTGAATACAATTTGGCTAATTCGGATTTTGAAATGGAATATTTCGCTCAAGAACTCTTTGATCAAGCGCTTACCCTTGGTGGTCGAAACGAGTCCTACCGCGAGATTCGTGCCCGGAATTTGGCTTGGGCCGAAAACACGTTGGCTAAAGCTCTAGATGGCGTCGACCTCTTAATTGGCGCCGCCTACGCCCCATCTTGGAAGAGTAATCTTGGTGGCGGCGATGATTATGGCGCCGCAAGTTGGATAACTACCGCCCCTTCGGTCGCTGGAACTCCAATCGGATGTCTACCAATGGGGATAGTCGATGGCCTGCCAGTAGGTATGGGAGTTGTTTCGCGGCGCAATGACGAGGCCAACTTAGTTCGAGCTATGTCCCGGATCGAGTCCGCTCTTGGTCTTGGCGTTCTCATTCCTACATTTCGGAAGTAGTCATGACGCTTAAAGAGCTTTTTGGCTATCGCTATGTCAAAAGGTTTTACCTGAGTCGATTCATCTCAAATTTCGGCAATGGCATCTCCCCCGTTGCGTTGGCTTTTGGAATTCTGCATTTAAAAAATGGCAGCGCTACTGAACTTGGATTGGTACTTGGGTCTTCAACTTTGGCCATGATTGTCATGAGTCCATTTGGTGGCGTGTTAGCAGATAAATATGGCCGAGTTCGAATGGTCGGACTATGCGATACGTGGGGGGCAATTGGGCTATTTGTTCAGGTTGGCTTTTTCGCAACCGGCAACGTTCCGCTTTGGCTAATGCTGGTCGTAAATATTAATTTTGGAATTATGTGGGGGATTTGGTGGCCCGCTTTTTCTGGCGTGCTGCCGGCGATTTTGCCAGAAGAGGCGCTGCAAAAAGGCAATGCCGTCAATAACTTTATTTCTAATGTTTCAGCTATAGCAGGTGCGGCTATCGCTGGCTTCTTAGTTAGCGCCTACGGGAGCACGATTGCTTTAGGAATTGATGCTGGAACCTTCTTGGTCGCTGGCGCGTTGGTCTACAGCTTCAGACATATTGTTCCAGCGCGAGCCAAGAATGAAGACAGTATGCTCGATGATCTAAAGCATGGCTGGAAAGTCTTTCTCTCTTTTCGCTGGATTGTTGTAATTGTGGCTGGGTTCTCCCTAATAGTCATGTGTTGGGCAGCTGGCGAGAATGTGTTGGGCCCGCTGATAGCCCTAAAACACTTCAATGGCCCGAAATCTTGGGCCTTCGTTCTGACCGCCGAATCCATTGGTTTTGTTTGCGGTTCACTCATAGCAATGCGCGTCAAATTCAAATACCCAATGCGGGTGCTAATGATTTTAACTTGCTCAGTTTCACTTTACTTGTGGTCAATGGCGGCGCCGCGATCATTAACCTTCATTGCCTTTTGCGCTTTCCTTTGGGGTATCACGTTGGATCTCTGGGGAACTATCTGGTCTACCGCACTGCAACGATTGGTTCCGCGCGAATCCCTTTCAAGGGTTTCTTCCTTCGATGCGATGGGATCGATGATGTTCCGGCCGATTGGCTTGGCAATCGCCGCGCCGCTTGCAAACTCGATTGGAATAACCAGAAGTTTGGAAATCGGGGCAGCTTTAAGTTTAGTTATTGCGATCGGCACGCTGGCATTTGCCGACGTCCGCAACATGCAATTTGTTCCGCTTAAGCAAGATGTGAGTGGTGACGATTCTTCATTGATTTAACCAACGGGATGAAGAGGAAAGTTGAAACGGTAAAGACGACGCCGAGAATTAACCAACCAACTTTATGAAGATCTACCACCGCAGCCGTGATGAGGGCCGGACCTGCAATGCCACCTAAGCTCCAACTCATTTGCCAGATGCCTTGATATTGCCCTTGATAGCGCTCGTCGGCTAGTCCAAAACCCAATCCCCAGCCAGCGGCTGAACCCAAGAGTTCGCCCACGGTGTGAAGACCCATTCCCACAAACAATAATCCGCATGCTGCCCACACGCTCGCTCCTTGCGCAAGTGCATATAAAGCACAGGCCGCAGCCACGAATAGCCCTGCTTTGAAGAAAACTTTCGATGCAACCACAACATTGCTGGTGCCCTTGCTGGCTCGTACTGAAAAAAACACACAAGCGATCGTGTTTATCAGAAAGACAACAGAAATCGTCCAATGTGGAGCTTTGGTATATCTGATGATCCACAGCGGAAGCGCCACTCCTTGAATAATAAAATGGCTGGAATAAATGGCATTGAGCAGCATGGCTGAGATGTATTTTTTGTCCTTTAAGGCAATGAACCGGTCACCGACTTGGGGCTCCTCGTCAATCTTTTCAGACCCGGTGTACGGCACTTTAAGAAAGACTAAAGCAGCAATTATGAAGGTAATTCCGTTGATAACAACGATGGTTGCATAACCGGCATGGGTGTCCATGATTAAGGCAATACCAGCAAAAGCGGTGCCCATACCGATACCTAAGTTGGTGACTGCTCGCTGGTAAGCGCGGAAACTAACTCTCTCCTCTCCTGCACCCCCGACTTGGTTAATCAAGACCATGCGAAATGTTTGAGTGAAGGAAACCAGAATTTCGACCGAGATTGTCAACATCAAGAATGCTGAAAAACTGTGAATGAAAATAAATGAGGCAGCAGCAATACCTTGAAGAGTTTGCGAAACGGCCACAAACTTCCTGATGTTAATTCGATGTGCGATCTGCCCGGCTGGGAGGCTCATCGGGAAGGCACAGAGCGCAGCGAGAGTGAATCCAAATCCAACCTGGTGAGGGGTTAAACCGACAGACCTAGTCAGAAAGATAATTTCTATCGTAAAAAAAAAGACCATTACCGAAAGTATTAATGAAGGTGCTAATTGACATCACTTTGAGGACTTGTGAATTAGGCAGGGCTTTGCGAATGCGCTCTCGCAGATTTAAGTTACTCAGCAACGCTGCCATTTCGGAATTTTAGTCGATATTGATTGGCGCTCATTTCGAATATATCTTCGGGTCCGTCCTCTTCATCAATTTGCTGGCCACGATAGGTAAAACCGAACTTCTTGATGATTGCTTGAGATGGTGCGTTCTCGGGTGAAACGGTGTACCTCAGAACCTTCACCTTGGGATCATCGACGACCCATCCCCACATCCCATGCAGGAGCTCTTGTGCTAAGCCTCGGCCGCGAAATTCTGGAACGAGCCCCAAGCCGATTTCGATCATTCCCTCGCTATCGGGGGCATCATGAAAACCAGCACTTCCAATGATCTCGTTAGTGGGGCGATAGACCGCCATTCGAAGCAGATATTTAGCCAAGGTCGGGTCTTTTTCAATTCGAGGGATTCGAAAGGGCAGTGGCCCGGGGTCATCAACTAAGTGGCCATAAGGATTAGAGAAGCCACGGCCCTGCCAGAGCTTTGAATCAGCCCGATCCACGGCCAAGAGTTCATAGTCGCGGGGGGTCACGGTGTGGAGGTCTAGGCGAGGAGTGCGAATTAATAGGTCGAGATCTTCCATATGTAGGCAAAGTATTGCACTTTTCTCAGTTAACTCTTAGAAAATCCATTTAGAATCTCAACCCTGTTCTATAAAAATCAGGGACTATTAAATCGAACGGAGAGTTTCATGCGAAGTACCGTCGCTAAAGTATTAATTGGGTTTGTTTTAGGTGCGACTGTCGTTGGTGGGGTCGCAGTAGCCGGCACCTTCAGCGGTCCGGTTGTGAAAGCCTGTATGGATAATCGGACCCAAGCCCTCTATGCCTCCGCCGATGGTACTTGCGCCAAAACTCGAACGGCTGTTGATCTTGGTTCGGTGGGTTCGGGCTCCATCAAGACAACGGTGCAAAAAGTTTCGCCTTCAGTGGTCTCCGTAAATGTCACCATCCCAGGTGGTGGCGACACTGGCTCTGGTTCAATTTATAAGACCGATGCAACTTCCAGTTATATCGTTACCAACAATCACGTTATTGATGCCGCTGCCACTGGCACCGGAACAATCTCCGTGGATCTAAATAATGGCGATACCGTTCCAGCCACGATTGTTGGGCGCGATGCAATTTATGACTTAGCTGTTTTAAAGATTAATATCGGCAATGAACCAGTTATTGCATATGGTGATTCGTCTTCGATCAGCATTGGCGATCAAGTTATTGCCTTTGGCTCCCCTCTTGGTTTAGCCCACACGGTCACGGCCGGAATCGTCTCCTCACTAAATCGTCCAGTTATAACGGGAAGCACTGGCTCCGAGTCATATATCGATGCTATTCAAACTGACGCTGCGATTAATCCTGGAAACTCTGGCGGCCCACTTACTGATTCTTCTGGGCGCATTGTTGGGATTAACTCGGCCATCGCCTCGTTGGGTTCTAGTACATCTTCGACTGGCAGTATTGGTTTGGGTTTTGCGATTCCGTTTAATGAGGCACAACGGGTCATCAACGAAATCATTACCACCGGAAAATCTACTCGCCCAGTTCTAGGTGTCTCTTTCGATCAGACATACACCGGCAAGGGCGCAAAAGTAGCTGCCATTACCCCTGGCTACGGTGCTGAGAAGGCCGGACTTCCAATTGGTTCGATCATCACCCAAATTGATTCTGCAAAGCTGGCCGATTACGTTGAAGCGATTGTTCGAATCCGGGCCTACAAGCCAGGTTCGACAGTTTCAGTGACGGCAACGCTTCCAACCGGCGGCACCAAGGTATTTACCATCGTCTTGGGCTCCGCGCCATCGAATTAAACTGACTAAAGCCATTTCAGGACGCTTGCTTTAGACTCGTCACCATGTCCTCACAAGCATGGTGGCGAGATGCCGCGATTTATCAGATCTACCCGCGCTCATTCAAAGATACAAACGGAGATGGCGAGGGCGACCTTGCAGGTGTAGTTCAAGGGTTGCCCTACCTAAAGAACTTGGGGATTGATGCCATTTGGCTTAGCCCCTTTTATCGTTCGCCTAACCGCGATGGCGGCTACGACGTAGCAGATCCGCGCGAAGTAGATCCCAGATTTGGAACGCTAGCAAACGCCGAAGCGCTAATTGCTGCCGCTCACGAAATCGGAATTCGCATTATTTTCGATATCGTTCCAAATCATTTCTCTAGTGATCACATTTGGTTTCAAGCAGCCCTGCATTCAGAGCCAGGATCGCGCGAACGCGCTCGCTTTCATTTTTACGATGGACGCGGTGTTGACGGTAACGAACCACCAAATAACTGG
>CAIQNN010000008.1 GCA_903873185.1 uncultured Actinomycetes bacterium | reverse complement strand
GCTGGCCAAAACCTGGTCAACGAAGATATGAATTGGTGATACGACACCTTGTACTGGTACGCCAACCTTTGCGGTGAAAGGAGCAGCATCAACAGGTGTAAATGCGACTGCGTCAGTTGGGGTGAAACTTCCTGTTAGGGCCGTTGGACCGCTAGCTGCTGGAAGCCACATGCACTTTGCAACGAATGGGGTGACAGTTGTGGTTGCAACTGCTTCGCATCCCTTGATGACAACGCCAACAGCGGAGAATTTTACAACTCCGGCGTTATTCGCAGTTCCAACAATTGCAACTGGATCTAACCCGAATACTGCACTGCCTCCTGATAGCACCAACGTCGAAGGAGTTGCTGCGGATGCAGGTGTACCTCCGATGGCCGCGCCACCAACAAGCGCAAGAGCACCAATCGCGATGCTCGAGATAATTCGCTTCATATTCTTTCTCCTTCTAGTTTTTTGCTCGTGTTTAACTTTTAATTATTTGGTAACGATTGATCCGGTAAGTGTTAACGAAAGTGCTTGGCTCTCTTTGGTGCCAGCGTCAGTTGCGTTAACCGCGAACGTGCCGGTGACTTTCAAAGTTCCAGTAGCGCCGGCATATTTTCCGGTGCCGCCATTAATAACTGCGTTTCCTGTGACTGTTACAACTGTTGGAGCAGTACTTTCTGCAGCACAGCCCTTGGAAGCGGTATCGAAGCTGACTTTGAGGGTATTTCCGCCACCACTGATAGTTCCGGACCCGGCAATCGATTCACATTGGCTCGAAGGCGAGGAAGAACCGAGACCAGTTAGTGAGTCCATTCCCAAAACTGTTCCCGTACCCGTTGCAGTCACAGTGGCTGTAACTCCACTGTCGCTCCAGACCGTCGCAATTTTGCCTTTGTAAGTTCCTGTGAACGCAGTGCCGTTTGCTACTGGTTTCGTTGGTGTAGATGCGACCGACTTAACTGGAGCTGGCTTAACTGGCGCTGGCTTCTTGGTTGAATAACCGGTTGGGCACTTTGGCGCAGCAGCTGTAACTTTCTTAACAGTGGTTCCTTTGTAGCAAACGATCGTTTTTGTTGCGGCGTTTGCTAAAGGGGTAGTAGTAGCTACTAAACCAAAGGCAGCAATTGCAACTACTATCAACTTACTTACGGACTTTGAACTTTGCTTCATTTTCATTTCCCATCTCTCCATGGTTTCTCACTTCTTGCTTACAACGGAATCTTTTCACCGATGGGAGACTTGAAGTCCATTTACTTGGGGGCTGGCACTAACCTGCATATTCGCTGTGTCACATTCAATTTTGTGAGGAAGTTGCACGTAATATTCCCTAGATCACATCTAGTTGCAGAAACTATTGTTCAGATCACAAAGTTGTGCATTCTCGAAGGGCTAGCACTCACTCAATCGAAAATCTAACAAAAATGGCGGATAAAAGAGTGGCGTAGTGCACATTCCGTTCACCTAAATGCCAAACAAAGGCAGCCTCTAATTATTGCATTAGCGGCGAAAGCGTCCGCCAAAGTGGCACTTCAAGGGTTTTGGCAAATGTTGCGGTCAGGTGCCCGGCATCTCGATAGATCAAGTATTTTCCAAACAATGGACTGCATGGATCTGTTGTACAAATCCAATTAGTGGGATCTAACCAAATTAAGTTTAAGGAAAGCGCGGCATTGTGTTCTTCGGTTAACCAATTTGTATTGAATGATTTCGTTAACGGAGTAGAACATTTTGCAATGCTGTCTTTATTTAACTCTAGACAATCTGCGGGATCGTATTGCGAATGTGGAGTGTCACCAAGAACCACCACGCGTGGAGATGCTGTCTTCAAAATTGTAAGTGTTCTTGCAATACCGGCACGCCATACTTGAGTTTTAGCATCACCCGTTAACACTTTTCCAGTTGAATCCGCCGTAGCGAATCCGCCAGTGCCAGAAACAAAAATTAAATTTGGTTTGATGCGAGAAATTTTTGCCAGCGTTGACTTTCGCCAAATCGTGCAGTTCGTCATCAATTTATTGGTCGTGGAATTCCAAGCGGGAATATCAGCTGGCCAGCATGAACTCATCGTTAACGAAAGTAATTTCCAATCCTTAGCAATTGCCAATTTTTCTATTGCCGGAAACCATGAAAGTGCATGGCTGTCCCCGAATAGCACCACTGTGGTTTTTGATTTCAAATTTCCATATTCGCAGGCAGCTAAAGAAGCGGTCAGATTCTGTTGAGTATGGCAACGATCAGCATAAGGTTTTGGATAATCTAGCGGCGCCTTCTCCAATGATGGGGAGAGATTGGCTGGAACTTCCTGATCGACCATGGGTGGCAAAATATAGGTAGGGGTGTAAGGAATTATCGTTGGAGTGGCTGTTGGAGTGCTTGTTGGTGTTGGTTGATCCAAAGCTGATGGGGAGGTGCTTGGCGAAGGACTGATGTCATCGCCCATGGCCGAAGTAAAAGTCAGCGAGATGAACCCTGCCAGGGCAGCAAAGAGAATAAATCTGCGCACCTACTAATTCTGTCAGCGATTTGTTGGATTGCGGGCTCAGCCATCAAATCCACAGGAAACTCACTGTTTTAAATTGTATTTGTTAGCCTCAGATCATGGCGATCACTATCAGACCCGTATCCAACGCAGATAAGGCAGAGTGGCTACGGGCGCCCGATTAAGCCTTCGTTACAGACCCATCGAATCTGAATAAAAAACCGCTCTAAGGTATTTGTTGGCTGCATTCACTCGATGATTGGTGGCCGGTGAAGATGGTTCCACGTCAAGTAACTTCGAAGCAGCGGAAATTGTACGTTCAACTGCCTTTTCGGATATTTTGCACTCGGAAGCAATCTCGTGGTTGGAACCGCCCATCGCCATCAGACGCATCACTCGATGTTGTTGTGGCGAGAGTAGGCCGTAGTAAGCCGTCTCTGAAACTGTCGCCTCGAGGAACGAGGGATGAATCTGCTGTAAACCATTATAAGCGCGCAAAATCTCCGACAGCACGGTAGAAGGATTTCGTGTTGGTTCATTCAACCAAAAAGCGCGGTACCAAAGTGCCGAAATCAAGCCTTCGCGAACCAATATCGGATTCGCACTCTCTGCCATAAAGATGATGAATTGATCTGGAAAAAGCTTTCGAATTTCTAGCGCCGTATTTAGCGCATCAATTTTACGCAATGAGTCCATATCAAAAATAACCACGTCGGGTTTAAATTCGGCAACGTGAGGAATCGCATTTGCGAAATCAACTACTTTCGTCTCGAGACTGGAATTCGTATCTTCGCTAAATCCTTTAGAAATGAAGAATCCCATTCCCGGGTGAAAACTATTCTCAAAAATAGTTAGCCGAGTTAAATCAGTTATAACGCTTTCTTCTTCTCTTGCCACGAGATCCAGCGATCTCTCTTTTTAGGAGTTTGAGTGCTTTCAAACTTGAGGCACTAACTTCACTATAACCACTTTATTTCGTTAAAGGGGGCTAACTCTCGTATTGAGCCTAATTGGATAAATAATCTGGGGTTAACACCCATCATTTTATACTCTACGTATTGGACAACAAGTCTAGGTTCAATAAAAAAGATTCAAACTTCTTTTAACAAACCGTTGGGTTACAGTGCACTGTGATGAACCGCGTGTTAACAGCAATCAATGTTCCGTGGGAATCCATACTGATGAAATCTCATTTTCGCGCAATTGGTCTTGGCGTCATCGAAGTAAAGAACTTTGAAACTTTTGATAGTAAAGCTGTAATGGAATTTAACCCTGATGTTGCGGTTATTTCTCTAAGTTTTGATCGCCTTGCTGGTGTGGTCTTCGCCGACAAATTGCGATTGCTATTTCCTTCAATCGGTTTAGTCTTCATATCCGATGCGCCAAAAGTGCAAATGTATGGGCTGGTTGAAAAGGAAATGCCGTTTGGTTCGAAAGTTATTTTAAAGAATTCAGTAACAGACATATTTGTTCTTCAAGATGCACTTCATTCGTCAGTTGATGCAGTTGCTAATCGAGAAAAACTTTCTTGGGTACAAAATCAAACCTCAACCGATTTGCAGGCTTGGGAGAGCGAATTCGATTCCCTTTCTGCAATTCAGCTTGAAACCTATCGCCTTCTTGCTACTGGGCTTAGCAATGCCGAAATTGCACGAGTACGAGAAGTAAGCGAAAAATCGGTGGAACATATCATCGGCAGAATTGCTGTAACTATGGGAATTGCTTCTAGTCCAACGATAAATCAGCGAGTGAAATTGGCCAGGGAATTCTTTAGAGTTTCTGGCGCGCCAATTAATTAGTTACTGGTAAAGATCCGCAACAACAATTTTAGACATCTTCATCATGGCCCCCATGGCATGACCGGCTATGGCCGGGTCAGAGTTACCTAGACACTCCCCCAATTGCTTGGGAATGATCTGCCAAGATAAGCCAAATTTGTCCTTTAGCCAGCCGCAGCGGCGCGCTTCGCCGCCATCGGAAATGAGCGCGTTCCAATGCTTATCCACTTCCTCCTGGCCATCGACTGAAACAAATATTGAAATTGACTCGTTGAATTTAAAGGCTGGCCCGCCATTTAGACCAATGTATTTCTCGCCAAGTAGTTCAAAATCTACGATGAAGGCCACCCCTTCCGGACTACGGGCTACGCTATTTATCTTACCATCACCAAAAACGGATAGATAGAAACTCGCAGCTTCCTCGGCCTGATTATCGAACCAAAGCATGTGGCTAATTGTGGGCATTGCGCGAATATACCGATACCGGCTAAAGAACACTTCTATTTAAGCTCGCAATTTTCTCGGCAAGATCCGCCTATGCACGGGATTATCCGGGAGGTATGCAGTTGGTAGTGAAGTGACTCTGGATGAATTTCACGAAGTAGCGCATCTTCAAATCTGGCCTTGAAATTAAGATCAATCACCAAGATCCCCGCCATGACCCAAGCAAGAGATGAGTCAGTAAATCCCGCTAATCCAACGCCAATTAGGATCACGCCCAAATACATTGGATGACGAACATATTTATAAATTCCAACTGCGATTAAAGGAGAATCAGCCTTTGGAATGGGCGATATCCGAAGAGATGGGCGTAAATATTTTCCAGCGCTTGCAATTACAGCACCACCTATGAGAACCAATGCCGCTTCAAAAGCCAAGTAGCTGTGATTATTGTCAGTGATATTCAACAGCGCCGTTATCCCAAGCAATCCCAAAATCAAGAATTGGATTCCAACTAGGACTTTTGCTATTCCTTCTCTTCTTGCTCTTGAGAGCTTGGATATGTTCACTTAAAGAACATTACTTCGAAATGCGCACCATATGAACATAGAAGCGATCGGGCTGCCTCGCACTTGGTTGTATCTCGCCGGCAAATTCAAAGCCCAAAGCCTTATATGCACCGATGGCTTCGGAATTATCCGCCCAAACGCCAAGCCCCTGACGCTCCCAGCCTTTTGAAGGCGCATTTACATCCAAAAACTCAAAAAGTCGGCGAAAAGCACCGGTGCCTCGATATTTCGGATCGCTCCAACATCCACCTATCCAGCAAGTGGCGCCATGGTCACCTTCTAAAACTTCGACAAACATAAGTGCAACATCTAGGCCATCAACAGACGCGATTAGCCAATCCGATTTAGCGATTCGAGCCTGCCAGTCCTCTTGAGTTAACAAATTCTCGCTTTCAAACTTGCCACCAAAAGCATCCGGATTGGCAAGCAACGACCTCAACCTAATATCTCGAAGCCGTTCCCATTCACTAGCATCGATTACCGAAACTCGAGCCAAATTATTGTTCATTCAGCCCTTTGCCAGCGAGGATACCCGGGGCGCACTTCGCGATTCTGGCCTCAAGTGTCTTTAGTTGTTTCGCACTTGAAAAGTGAAGAACATATGCTCGTTGCCGTCCTGGCGTCAGCTTTTTAAATGCGACGCTCAGCCCAGGAATCTTCTTTATTTGGGTGGAGATCTCTTTTGGGATTACGAAATCCGTTGGCTTTTTAAACTCGACTTTCAAACCAGCTTCTTCGATTTTAATCGCTTCTGTCAGATATGACTTAATGATTTTCTTTGCTTTTGTAATTTCAGCCAATGATTTAAATCTAAGTTGTCGGCTGGATTGCACATTTTCGGTTTGCTGAATCAAGATTCCCTTTGGATCCTTCATTAGTGCACCCTTGAAAAATAGGATTGCACAATATTCTTTGAAGCCATGGATCAAGAAGATATTG
>CAIQNN010000007.1 GCA_903873185.1 uncultured Actinomycetes bacterium | reverse complement strand
TGGGCATACAACTATTCCGTTTGCGCCGATTAATTTGCTGATAGTCGTAACAACACTAATTGTCATGGCCGCTTTTTCGGTAATCTTTCAACGGACTAATTTGGGACTCGCACTTCGAGCATCTGCCTATCAACCTGAGATCGCAAGACTTTCAGGCATCAGAGTGGATGCCACCAGAACCGTCGGTTGGGCATTTGCCGGTGCTGCTGGTGCGATTGCGGGAATTTTGGTGACGCCAACAAATTACCTTTCGCCAAATTCTTTAGACCTACTCTTAGTCTCAGGATTTGTTGCTGCCGTAATTGGTGGATTGGAAAGTTTGATTGGTGCCAGCTTGGGCGGATTGATTCTTGGAGTTAGTTTGGCTTTTGTTTTGGAATATGTCAGCAGTTCTTTAGCTTTCCCAGTTGCCTTTGTTGTACTGATAATTGTGCTCCTCGTTAAACCTTCGGGGCTCTTGGGTCGTAAGCGAGGGCGAGATGCGTAATTCAAAAGTTCGCGCAGCTCTGATATTTAGCGCTATCGGTTTCGTTCTCTTTCTTGTTAGCAATCGAGTTGATGAGTTGCGGGTCTATCAGGGTGCCGAGGTAGCGGTATATGTTGTCGCGATCTCTGCCATCGTTTTGTTGACCGGATACTCGGGGCAGATCTCCTTGGGCCACGGCGCTCTCATGGCGGTTGGGGCCTACGCGGGGGTACTTTCACGCAACTACTGGAACTTGCCGATCCCACTTACCTTCGTCGTGGCAGTTTTGGCGGCGGCGCTTTTTGGCGCGGTTTTGGGAGTGGCTGCTGGTCGACTAACCGGGCCTTATTTGGCGGGCACCACCTTGGCGCTCGCCGTAGGACTGCCTTCCTTGGCCAATGAATTCGGATTTCTTGGCGGGGAGCAAGGTTTGACCTATGACGTTGGGCTACCCCCAACCTGGTTAGGCGCAGATTTCACCCAATATAAGTGGTTCTTCTGGATCGCAGCGCTGGCCGCCCTCATCATTACCTGGCTTACCTACAACATTCTTGGAAGTCGATTTGGCCGCTCTTGGCGAGCGCTAAGGAGCAATCCAACTTCGGCGGCTCTGGCCGGAATCCATGTTGGCCGGTCAAAAGTTCTGGCTTTCACGATCAGTTCGGGTCTGGCCGGTCTGGCAGGTGCCCTGCTCGCCATGACGATCAGTTTGGTAACCCCGAGCGCCTTTCCGCTCTCACTCTCTTTCACAATTGTTACGGGTGCGGTACTTGCAGGAGTGACCCTACTCACGGGTAGCATTGTGGGCGCAATAGTTCTCGTCGCAATCCCTGAACTCACCGGTTCGTTGGCAGCGCACCTTGGTGGTTCGGAGAAGGTGACTGCCAACCTTCCCGGGCTGATGACTAGCGCGCTTTTAATACTTTCCGTCCTATTTTTCCCAAATGGGCCAAAATTGAACTGGCGAGAAGGTAAAAAAAGTTCGCGGTAACTTCTCATTTCCCGCATTTTGATAACTACGCTTAATGAGTAGTTATCTATAACTAAATAGAGAACTCCCTCTATACCCTCAATGGAAGGAACCATATGTTCGTTCAACGACGCACGAAGCGCGGAATCTTAGCTTCTGCGACGCTTGCAGTCTCCGCATTGGCATTTACTGCCATTCCGGCCCAGGCGTTCAACGTGCACACCGTAGATGGTGTCAACTCAAACACAATCAAGTTGGGCATAACCATTCCGCTAACCGGAAGCGCAGCTCCTGGCTATAGCAAGATCCCATCAGCCATGACCGCCTACTTCAATTATGTGAATGACAACGGTGGCGTTTACGGCCGCAAAATTTCACTGGTTGTTAAGGACGATGCCTACCTACCTACATTGGCAGTTGCTAAAACCAATGAATTAATTCTTAAGGACAAAGTCTTTGCCGTCGTGGGTGCCCTTGGCACAGCAAACCACCTTGCGGTAGCCAAGTCAGTAAACCTTGGTCGACGTGGAATTCCGGATCTTTTCCTAAACACTGGCTTCAGCAACTTCGCCGATGCAAAGAAATATCCAACTACCTTTTCACTCTTTCCTTCCTATGTAATGGAAGCAAAGATCATGGGTCAATATCTAAAAGAGAACTTCGCGGGCAAGAAGCTGGGCTTGATCTATCAGGCCGATGATTTCGGTACCGATGCACTAGCCGGATTCAAACAAGCTGGCACAACCTTTGATGTCAAGGTTTCATATGCTTCCGGTTCACAGAGCGCACAAACTGCAGCAGGTTGGGTCAGCAAGCTAAAAGCTGCTGGCGCTGAAGTTGTAGTTATGTTCGGCGTTACTACCGCATCTGGAGCAGCGCTCGCTACTTCGGCAGCCCTGGGTTACAAGGCGCAATGGATTCTGGGTTCGGTCGGTGGCGATGCCACCACGCTCAAAGCCGTTGGCGTTCCTGCTGTAGTCCTTACAGGCGCAATCGGTGCTTCTTTTCTACCAGCACCAACAGATCTCACAGATGAGTATGTGAAGTTCTTCCAAGGCATCAACACCAAATACAACGGTGGCGCGGTCTTTGATAACAACGTACTTGTCGCTATGAACACCGCCATGATGACGGTTCAGGCACTTCGCGCTGCTGGAGCAAATCCAACTCGCGCCGGCTTGATCGCTGCGCTTGAAAGCAAGGGTTCAACCTTCGCAAGCGCCTCCTTCTCACCAATCAACTACGCCAAGGGAAACCACGTTGGCTATAACAGTTATTGGTTCGGTGCTTACAACTCTGCTGGTGAACTAAAGCCAGTTGGTGGCAGCTATTCCCTTTACACCACTGACTCTGGTGCTGGCGCAGTCGTTAAATCGGCATCAAAGCGTCCTGCACTTCCCTTAAACGGATTGCCATCAAACTAATGAGGACTATAACCATGAGAAAGAAAATTTCACTTCTCGCTGTTAGCGCTCTAGCTTCAATTGCGTTTACCGCGATGCCAACTGTTGCACGTGCAGCAGATCCTGCTTGCGCCACTGTCAGTTTCGTTACTACCTGCCAAGGGGCAACGTCAGATGGTGCTGCATATGTAATGCAGGTGCCAGCAAACTTCAATGGCACGCTAATGCTTTACTCTCACGGCTATCGCTATCCAGTTGACATCCCTGCTGGAATTCCAGTTGTCGGTGGCTACAAAGTAGTCAAGCTGCCACAGCAAGGTCCTGATGCAGTTGTTATCGGTACTTTGTTAGGCAAGGGTTATGCCGTTGCTGGTTCTGCCTTCCCAATTCAGGGTTGGAATGCCGGCGCTGGTGTGGCAGCCGATGTCGAATTGATCGGTCTCTTCCGAAAGCAATTTCCAGCAACCAAAAAGGTCGCAGCTTGGGGATCATCGCTAGGTGGTTTCATTACTCAGGCCTTAGCCGAACAACATCCAGAATTAATTGATGCCGCGGCGCCAATGTGTCCTGCGATCGGTTCTGTTGAAGCCGAGCTAACGATGGCTGGCGATGTCTTGTGGGGAATGAAGACCTTCTTCGATCCAACCATTAAGGCACACAACTATTCTGCTGGTGCTGCAGGCTATGGCGAAGCAATGGGTGACCTAGTCAAGGTATTTACCGTTCTCGGTAAGTTGCAAGGAGCCATTGCTAGTGGTGTCTGGCCAGATTCTTCTGGTCCTGCCGGAACTGCACTAGCTAGCATCCCACCACGTTCGGCGCTTTTAATGGTCGGATTATTGGCAGGTTTGCCAACTCAGAGTGCGCACTTTGACTCAACTTCAGGTCCGGGTTCGCCAAACACTGCGGCCTATACCTCATTTGCATTGGCTGCTAGCCCAGCTCTTGCGATCTTGGAAAATGTTGCCAACGCCGCGGTTCTTGGCGTTATGGCTACTTACGATGTAGAAATTCAATCTGGAGGCGCAGTCTTTGATAACTCAAAGACGGACTACACAGCTCGGGTTTCAAGCGATGCCGCAGTTTTCAATGCCGCACTAAGTGGCAGCGATGCAATCGGTGGCATGTTGTCCTTCCTAAATCCAGCTAACCCAGCAGCACCACGTTGGAGCGCAGATGCTGCCGCAGTCACCAAGATGCGGGCACTAACATCTCACACCGGCAAGATCAACGTTCCAACCGTTACCCTTGCAAGCGTTGCTGATCCAGTTACACCAGCTGGTAATGCGCAATGGTTGGCCGATAAATATGCAGCGCAATACGCAGCTGAAAAGGCAAATGCCTTACATGAGTTCAACTTTACTCATGAATACATCGCGCCAAAGAAGAACTTGATCACGATCTGGGCACCAACGCCTAGTACTTACACCAAGTTCACCGCTACCGGTGCACCAGATACAACTACTCCGGCAGCTAATGGAACTAATCACTGTAACTACACCGATGCACAAATGTTGGTCGTTGCAGATCTCGTCGGAACGGCCGCCACAACTGGCGTCCTAAAATCTGGCGGACCTCTTACCACCTTGGTACGAAAGGCTAAGGGTCTCACTTTGGATCCTGGCTTCCGTGCCCCACTCCTTAAGTTCTATAACGAAGAGCTATAAGCAGCGGTAAAAATAACTTCAAAGCGGGCTGGGCGAAATTCGCTCAGCCCGCTTTGGCGTTAATCTGCACCTGTGGCCTTTGTAATTTCATCACCCCTAGAGATGCACCAATGGGGATTTTCGCTAGGGCGCAAGCTGCGAGCCGGTGATCTGGTGCTGTTATCTGGTCCATTGGGAGCCGGGAAAACTGCCCTTACCCAGGGCATTGGCGAGGCACTTGGAATCACCGGAATCACTTCGCCGACCTTCGTTATTTCCCGAGTGCATCATGGCAAATTACCGTTGGTCCATGTTGATGCGTATCGACTCCAGGGCAGTGCCGCAGCACTTTTCGATGATTTAGATCTCGAAAGTTTGCTTGAGAGTAGCGTGGTTGTTATTGAATGGGGCGAGGGTTTAGTTGATCGACTTTCCAATGAGTACCTTGAGATTGATTTAGCTTATGGCAGCGGCGAAAACGAACGTGAACTAACGGCAGTAGGCCATGGACAACGCTGGAAAGCGATTTCCTTATGACGACTTCGCTAGTGATTGATACCTCTACGACGAGAACTTCAGTTGCAATCGTTAGTGATGGAATCACAATTGCTTTGTTAAATCATGATGATGCGCTGGGACACGGCGAAGTCTTGCCACGTTTAGTTTCGCAAGCCCTCTCCCAACTTTCTGCGAGAAACAAATTAGATCAAGTAATCGTTGGCATGGGCCCAGGTCCTTTTACTGGGCTCCGAGTTGGAATTGCCTTTGCGCAAAGTTTTGCATTTGCACGCGAGATTCCTTGGATCGGCATCTGTTCCTTGGACTTTATCGCGCCACCATCAGTACCTTTAGATTATCTAGTTGCTACCGATGCGCGACGTAAAGAAGTATTTTGGGTCAGATTTCAAGATGGCGTTCGAGTATCCGAACCCCAAGCAAGTGCTCCGCAAACCTTGAAATTATTGGACCTGCCCTCCTTTGGCGAAGGCGCTAGTAAATACGGTTTTAGTTCTGATAAAACGATTAACTACCCGGATCCGCTTTTAATGGCTGGTGGATTTGAAACAGCTTTGAACTACACCGCTCCAATCTACGTCCGTCGTCCAGATGCGTTTCCAGCGCCAGTGAATGTCAGCTTTCGTCCAATGAATCAATTGGATCTGGTTACTATTTTTGATTTGGAAAAGCGTTCATATGCTTATGATGCTTGGTCCATGGTGCAGTTAAAAGAAGAGTTCGCTGGAAAGAATCGTTGGTATCTGGTCGCCGAAAAAGAAGGCAAAGTCGTTGGCTATGTAGGTGGATTGCTAATTGGAAATGTTACTGACGTTTTAACTCTCACAGTCGATCCAAGCCAACGTCGAAATGGAATTGGTCGTGAACTACTTCGCCGCCTGATTGATTGGTCACGAACTCAAAAAGTAGAGGCGCTAATGCTCGAGATGCGAGTTGATAACGTTGAAGCTCAGCCGCTTTACTTATCATTTGGCTTCGTTGAAATATCCCGGAGGCCAGATTATTACGGACCGGGAATTACTGCGATCGTTATGCGAAAAGATCTAACATGAATCAAAATTCAAATATCGTTTTAGGGATTGAAACTTCATGTGATGAGACTGCCGTTGGAATTGTTCGCGGCCGAACTTTGCTTGCAAATGTAATCTCTTCTAGCGTCGAGGAACATGCACGTTTTGGCGGCGTGGTTCCAGAAGTTGCCAGCCGGGCACATTTGGAAGCGATGCAATCGGTCATCACTCAAGCCTTAAGTGATGCAAGGATCGCTTTAACTGATGTTGATGCATTTGCAGTTACCGCCGGCCCAGGACTAATTGGTGCGCTATTGGTTGGTGTTAGCGCGGCCTCCGGTTTATCGCTGGCGTTAGATCGCCCGTTATTTGGCGTCAATCATTTATCAGCGCATTTGGCGGTTGATGCCTTGGGGGGCACTGGTCCGATTCGCCCAGCGATTGGGCTCCTTGTTAGTGGGGGACATAGCTCTATTTTGCAGATCACTGACATTGCATCTGATGTTCAAGTCTTGGGCAGCACTGTTGATGATGCCGCTGGCGAGGCCTTCGACAAGATTGCCAGATTGCTAGAACTTGGATTTCCCGGCGGTCCAGCAATTGATTTAGCAGCCCGCGCTGGCGATCCGGCGGCAATTGCTTTTCCACGTGGTTTCACCCAGGCGCCAGATCAAGCTGCGCATCGCTTCGATTTCTCCTTCTCTGGACTAAAGACTTCGGTGGCTCGGTATTTGGCGGCCACACCTAATTATCTAAAAGCCGATGTTGCGGCCTCTTTCCAAGAGGCGGTGGTGGATGTTCTGCTTCAAAAGGCGATCGCCGCTTGTGCTGAGCGTGGGATTGACTCATTAATTATTGCTGGCGGGGTAGCGGCAAACTCCAGACTCCGCCATGAGGCGCGCATCCGCTGCGAGCGCGCTGGTATCGAATTGCGGACCCCAACCCCTGATCTTTGTACCGATAATGGCGCGATGGTGGCGATTCTGGGCTCTTTAGCCCTGGAAAGCGGAGCAAAGCCGTCAGCAGTGGGTATTGGAGCCGATTCCAGCCCAGGAATCGCCCGGGTCATCTGGTAGCTCCGCCCAGTTCAAATTGACCACCTAGACCGCCACCTTTAGAGTTTGGGTTAGCACTCTCGGCCTTAGTCTGCTAATTCCAGCGACTAGCCAGAGAGGTTCGCCTGGTTAGAAAAGACCGGGTTCCAACCGACTAGTACTGAGTAGAAGGAGCGCACACATGGCCGTTGCCATTAAGCCACTTGAAGATCGAATTGTTGTTAAGGCCAATGAGGCTGAACAAACCACTGCATCTGGTCTAGTAATTCCAGATACTGCAAAAGAGAAGCCACAAGAAGGCACCGTTGTTGCGGTTGGCCCAGGTCGCTTTGATGATGGCGTTCGCACTCCAATGGATGTTCAGGTTGGCGACGTTGTTCTTTACAGCAAGTACGGCGGAACTGAAGTTAAGTACAACAACGAGGAGTACTTAGTTCTTTCAGCTCGCGATGTATTAGCAATCATCGAGAAGAAGTAATCGCCTGATGGGAAAAAGCCTGCACTTTGATGAGACCGCACGTCGAGCTATGGAACGCGGAGTCAATATTCTTGCTGACACCGTCAAAGTAACTCTTGGACCTAAGGGCCGTAACGTTGTTATCGCTAAGTCCTACGGAGCCCCGCTCATCACTAACGATGGTGTCACCATCGCAAAAGAGATTGAACTTCCAGATCCAGCCGAAAACATGGGCGCTCAGCTTGTAAAGCAAGTTGCTGAGAAGACCAATGATGTCGCCGGCGACGGAACAACTACTGCCACAGTTTTAGCTCAAGCAATGGTTAAAGAAGGTCTGCGTAACTTGGCAGCCGGAGCACAACCAATGGATATCAAAGCTGGTATCGAAGCTGCAGTTAAGGCAATATCTGAAGAACTTCGCAAGAACTCAACCGCCGTTAGCGGAAAATCTCAGATCGCAGATGTCGCAACAATTTCGGCTCAGGACAAAGCAATCGGCGATCTAATCGCTGAAGCAATGGACAAGGTCGGCAAAGATGGCGTCATAACCGTTGAAGAATCTTCCACAACTGGTTTGGAGTTAGATTTCACCGAAGGAATGCAGTTCGATAAAGGCTATATCTCACCTTACTTCGTAACTGATTCCGATCGCATGGAGACCGTACTCGAAGATGCTTACGTATTAATCTCTGCTGGCAAGATTTCAGCTTTGAACGACATTCTTCCAATCTTGGAAAAGGTTGCTCAAGCTAATAAGCCACTTTTGATTATTGCTGAAGATGTCGATGGCGAAGCGCTTTCAACCTTGGTTGTAAACCGGATGCGTGGCACCTTCACCTCTGCTGCCGTAAAGGCCCCAGGCTTTGGCGATCGCCGCAAGGCTATGTTGCAAGACATCGCAGTTCTAACCGGTGGTCAAGTAATCACGGCAGAAGTTGGCCTAAAGCTTGATCAAGTAACGGTTGACTTGCTCGGTCGTGCTCGTCGCGTTGTCATCACCAAGGACAACACCACCATCGTCGATGGCGCTGGCGATAAGACCGAAGTCGAAAATCGCGTGAGCGAGATTCGCAACGAAATTGCAACCACAGATTCCGATTGGGATCGCGAAAAACTTCAAGAGCGAGTCGCAAAACTTGCTGGTGGCGTATGTGTCATCAAGGTTGGCGCTCATACCGAAGTTGAATTAAAAGAGAAGAAGCACCGTCTTGAAGATGCGATCTCAGCAACTCGGGCTGCAGTCGAAGAAGGAATCGTTGTCGGAGGTGGAGCTGCACTAGTTCACGCTGCTGCTGCTCTTGAAGGCGACCTAGGTTACGAAGGCGATGCTGCAGTTGGTGTTCGTCTGGTTCGTAAAGCATGCGATGAGCCACTTCGATGGATCGCCGAGAATGCTGGCCAAGAAGGATATGTAGTCGTTGCAAAGGTCCGAAACCTTAAGTCCAACGAAGGTTACAACGCTGCTGATGACACCTATGGCGACCTAGTTGCCCAAGGCGTAATCGATCCAGTTAAGGTGACGCGCTCTGCGCTCGCTAACGCTGCCTCAATTGCCGCAATGTTTATCACCACCGAAGCTATGGTCTTTGAAACTCCAGAAGATGAGAAGCCAGAAGCACAAGGTGGACATGGTCATAGCCATGGCCCAGGTGGTCACAACCACTAGTTATAAATTCACCTGCAAAAGCCAGTCGCGCGATCTTCGTGCGGCTGGTTTTTTGCTTTAATGTCCCATGACCATGATGACGCTCTGTATCGATTGTGGCGGGATGAGCATCAAGGCTTCAGTTCTGGATTCGGCTGGCACGATGCATGCTCAGCCAATTCAACTCCCAACTCCTTATCCCTTGTCACCAGTTCGGCTGCTCGAACTTTTTGCTGAGCTGGCTGATCAACTTCCAGCCTTCGATCGAGTGACTGTTGGTGTACCCGGAATGATTCGCCACGGGGTAGTCGTGCACACTCCGCATTACATAAATGTAAAAGGGCCGCGGACTCGAGTTGATCCCGATCTACTTCAACAATGGCGGGGCTTTGATTTAGCACAGGCACTTCGAAATCAATTTAATAGGCCAGCCCTGGTATTAAATGATGCCGAAGTTCATGGGGCCGGCGTTGTTGCGGGCTCGGGCCTCGAGATTGTTGTAACACTAGGAACCGGTTTGGGCTTTTCAATGTTTGATGGTGGCAAGTTAGCGCCCCACATCGAACTTTCGCACGCACCAATTCGTCGAGCAACCAGCTATGACACTTGGATAGGCGAGCATGAGCGGCGACGATTGGGAGATAGTTTTTGGTCGCGCCGAATTCGCAGCATGGTGGTTGACCTGCGCCCGGTTTTCCATTGGGATCGTCTTTATATTGGTGGCGGAAACTCGCGTCGAATTCGACCAGAGATTATTGAACAATTGGGCGAGGATGTTGTGATCGTGCCAAATTCTGCCGGCATAGTTGGTGGGGTTCGAGCCTGGTTGATGGTGGACCAGAACTTAAGTTAGAGATTAAGAGGCGGTACCGAAAGAATCTGGCTCGACAACGCTTAGGAGCGAGAGGCGATCATCTTCTGAAAGTCCGCCCCAAATTCCATATGGCTCTTGGACTGCCAGGGCGTGGGCCCGGCAAGCAGCGATAACTGGGCAGGAAGAGCAGACCGCTTTCGCGGCATTCTCGCGATTTCGCCGGCGTGGGCCGCGTTCCCCATCGGGATGGAAGAACATCTCAGTTGGCAGATCCTGGCAGGCACCGCTTTGCTGCCACTCCCAAGCGGAGGCGACTGGCTTTGGCAATCTGGAGATCTCGGTCATGGCTGAACCATACAATCGTTTCATAGGTTGTTCAAGTGGCACCCCCCTTTGAGGTTCGATCTGGCTGATTTCTCAGATTTCAGGTGGTGTAACTGTGCGAACTCGTAGACCATAGGCTCATGGACTCCCAAGGATCGCTGACGGTCTCAGCGCTTGCTCGCCAACTTGGGGTGGCGCCATCGACTTTAAGAACTTGGGATCGCCGTTATGGGGTCGGTCCTAGCAGCCACGATGTTGGTGCTAATCGCCTTTATACCCCCGCCGATGTGGCCTTGTTGACCGCGATGCGTAAATTAGTGATTATGGGTGTTCCGCCCGCCGACGCTGCGGCCCGAGCAAAGGCTGGATTTACTTCGGCACCGGTAGAACCAACTCGAAGCGCTTCAGCTTGTCCGCATGTTGATTCATCTCAGGCTGAAAATCTCTATCGGGCAGCGCAAGCTTTTAATCGGGAAATAGTGGAAGCGATTATTCGTGATGAGATCAAGGCCAATGGGGTAGTCGAGGCTTGGAATTGTGTATTGACCCCACTCTTAATTCGAATTGGGGAGCAGTGGGCCAGCGATGGAACTGGAATTGGGAGCGAACATTTTGTCTCCGAGATTATTAAGCGGGTGCTTGGAGAGCCAATCGCCGAATTAACCAATCCGATAAATTCCCGGCCAGTTTTGGTCGCTTGTATCGGCGAGGAGGTTCACTCATTAGCGGTCCGCGCCCTGGTCGCGACGCTCGCGGAACGTCAGATCGAATCACAATTTCTAGGTGTTCGGCTGCCTCAGGTTGCGCTTAATGAAGTAATTAAAAAATCCGCACCACCAGCAATATTTCTTTGGGCGCAGCTCACGGCAAATGCCGATCTGGAATACCTGCATCAACTTCCCGCGCTCCGACCGGCTCCAAGAATTATCGTTGGCGGACCGGGCTGGCAAGGAACCGCTTGCTCGGACGCCACATATACCTTTGATTTAGAGCACGCGGCCCAGGAGATTTCTCGGGCGATCGGCGCTTAAGCCGCCCACTAGACTTCTCTAATGCTAGATGGAGTGCGCGACAAGGTCGCAATGCTGGGCCTTACTTATGACGATGTACTTCTCTTGCCCGATGCCTCTGATGTAGTTCCAAGCGAAGTTCTGACCGAAACCCGCCTAACTCGAAAGATCTCCCTCAAAGTTCCACTGATCTCCTCAGCGATGGACACGGTTACTGAAGCTGCGATGGCAATCGCCATGGCCAAAGCTGGCGGAATTGGAATCGTTCATCGAAATCTTCCAATTGAAGATCAAGTTAAGCACGTCATTGCCGCAAAGAAAGCTGGGTTAGTCGGCGCAGCAGTAGGCGTTGGTGATGATGGTTTTGCTCGAGCCGTTGCACTTATCGAAGCTGGCGTTGATGTTGTCGTTGTTGATACCGCACATGGCCATCACCGAGCTGTTCTCGATGCGATCGCTCGAATTAAGAAGGATTTTCCGGAGATTGAAATTATTGGTGGAAATGTCGCAACTCGCTCCGGCGCCCAAGCACTAATAAATGCTGGCGTTGACGCGGTAAAAGTTGGCGTCGGTCCTGGTTCCATCTGCACCACCAGAGTTGTTGCAGGAGTCGGAGTTCCACAAGTCACTGCCATTATGGAGGCGCACAAAGCCTGCGTAAAAGCTGATATTCCATTGATCGCCGATGGCGGTTTGCAATATTCGGGCGATATTGCCAAAGCAATTGTTGCTGGGGCCGATACCGTAATGCTGGGCTCCTTGCTTGCCGGCTGCGATGAATCGCCTGGTGAATTAGTTGAAATTAATGGTCGCAAATTTAAAGCCTATCGCGGCATGGGTTCACTCGGCGCCATGCAATCTCGTGGCGAGCAAAAGTCATATTCTAAAGATCGTTATATGCAAGATGATGTGCTCTCCGAAGATAAATTGGTACCCGAAGGAATTGAAGGCAAGGTTGCCTATCGAGGTTCACTAGCCGTCGTGGTTCATCAACTAGTTGGTGGCCTGCGATCAGGAATGGGATATGCCGGTGCGGCAACCATCAGCGATTTACAACGCAATGGTCAATTGATTCAAATCACCTCCGCTGGACTTCAAGAGAGTCACCCACATGACATTTTGGATATTGCCGACGCTCCTAATTACAGCCGCAAGGGATGAGTAACTAACCATGAATGAAATCGAAATCGGCCCCGGAAAGCGCGCTCGCATTGCCTATTCCTTTGACGATATTGCCATTGTGCCCAGCAGGCGTACTCGAGACCCAGAAGAAGTTTCGATCAATTGGCAGATAGATGCCTATAAATTCGCCCTACCGATGATGGCAGCACCAATGGATTCGGTGGTTTCACCCGAAACCGCAATCGCCATCGGCAAATTAGGCGGCCTTGGTGTTTTGAATTTAGAAGGTCTTTGGACCCGCCACGAAAATCCCAGGATTCAATTAGGCGAAATCGCTTCAATGCCGCAAGAGCAGGCGATCCGTCGAATGCAGGAGCTATACGCCGCGCCAATTATTCCAGAATTGATCAAAGAGCGAATCGCCGAAATCCGAGCCGCTGGCGTAACAGTTGCCGCCGCACTTTCGCCACAACGAACTGCCGAGCTTCACAAAGTTGTGGTTGATGCTGGCGTAGATCTATTTGTAATTCGCGGAACCACCGTTAGCGCCGAACACGTTGCGACGAAGAATGCGCCACTAAATCTTAAGAAATTCATTTACGAACTTGATGTGCCGGTAATTGTTGGTGGCTGTGCCACAGGTGTTGGCGCGCTTCACTTAATGAGAGCAGGCGCTGCAGGCGTGCTGGTTGGTTTTGGTGGCGGCGCCGCACACACGACTCGTACCGTTTTAGGAATTGCAGTTCCAATGGCTTCGGCTGTTGCTGAAGTAGCTTCAGCGCGCCGTGACTACATGGACGAATCCGGTGGTCGTTATGTCCATGTCATTGCCGATGGTTCCGTCGGTCGCAGCGGTGACATTGCCAAAGCCATCGCATGTGGTGCCGATGCCGTAATGATGGGTTCACCATTGGCGCGCGCGATTGAAGCTCCAGGTAAAGGTTGGCACTGGGGTTCTGAAGCACATCATTCCGAACTTCCTCGTGGTGACAGAGTTCATGTTGGCACCGTAGGAACGCTAGAAGAAATTCTTACCGGTCCTTCTCACACCGCCGATGGTTCAATGAATCTCTTTGGCGCGCTACGACGCGGAATGGCAACTTCGGGTTACTCCGATCTAAAAGAATTCCAGCGGGTAGAAGTCGTTATACATCGTGCTTGAGCCGGAACTAGTTCTCGTAGTTGATTTCGGCGCGCAGTACGCCCAATTAATTGCGCGTCGAGTTCGGCAGGCGCAGGTTTACTCCGAAATTGTTCCTTCTTTTATTTCTGCTGCCGAAGTAACAAAACGAAATCCAACGGCAATAATTCTCTCGGGTGGTCCATCAAGCGTCTATGCAGCAGGAGCGCCGACTTTTGATGCTGAGATATTTAAGCTCGGGATTCCAATTTTTGGAATTTGTTACGGTTTCCAAGTAATGGCTGCTGCGCTTGGTGGCGTTGTTACTGAAACTGGTAAATCTGAGTTCGGCCGCACTGGGTTGACTCATCAGAACGGTTCAAAATTGCTCAACGGACTAACTGAAACATTTAGCGTTTGGATGAGCCACGGTGATAGCGTCACCGCAGTACCCAATGGTTTTGTCGCCATTGCAGCATCTGCGAGCACGCCCATCATCGCTTTTGAAAATGCAACCGCAACATTTGCTGGAGTGCAATTTCATCCAGAAGTACTTCACTCGGAAAATGGCCAAGAAATCTTGCGTCGATGGTTAATCGACATTGTTGGATGTAAACCAACTTGGAATTCAGAAAATATTGTTGCTACCGAAGTCGCAAAAATCAAAGCACTTGTTGGCGATCGCCATGTGCTGTGTGGTCTATCGGGTGGCGTTGATTCAGCAGTTGCTGCCGCAATTGTTCAAAGAGCAATTGGCGCGCAATTGACCTGCGTCTTCGTGGATCACGGCTTACTTCGAGAAGGTGAAGCCGAGCAAGTTGAACGCGACTTTGTTGAAGCAACAGGTGTTGCGTTAAAAGTTGTGGATGCCCGCGAACGATTTATGGAAAAATTGGCTGGAGTTACTGATCCAGAACAGAAGCGAAAAATCATTGGTGCAGAATTCATTCGAGCCTTCGAGGCAGCCGCTCGGGAAATTTCAGAGCACGAGGGAATTGATTTCTTGGTTCAAGGAACGCTTTATCCAGATGTGGTTGAGTCAGGTGGTGGCACCGGAACGGCGAATATAAAGTCACACCACAATGTTGGCGGCCTCCCGGATGACCTGCAATTCACCCTAATCGAGCCACTTCGCTCCCTATTCAAGGATGAGGTTCGAGAAGCTGGTTTGGAACTCGGGCTACCAGAAGAGATTGTTATGCGACAACCATTCCCAGGGCCAGGCTTGGCGATTCGAATAGTCGGTGAAGTTACTGAGAATCGACTTACAATTTTAAGAAAAGCCGATTCCATCGCCCGTGAGGAATTAAAATTAGCGCAGTTGGACCGCGTTATTTGGCAATGTCCCGTAGTTTTACTTGCTGATGTGCGCAGTGTTGGAGTGCAGGGCGATGGCCGAACTTACGGTCATCCAATTGTTCTCAGGCCGGTCTCATCTGAAGATGCTATGACTGCTGATTGGAGCCGCATTCCGTACGAGGTGTTAGAGAAAATCTCTACCCGAATTACTAATGAGGTCCGAGAAGTAAACCGAGTCGTTTTGGATATCACTTCCAAACCGCCGGGAACTATTGAATGGGAGTAGAAATGAAGCGGAAAGCAGCGGTTGCGATCATCGTAATTCTGAGTTTTCCATTTCTGATGACAACTTCGCAGGCAAGTGAGCGCAAGCCAACACCTCCTCCAGTAAAGTCAAAAGCAGTGAAAATAGTTTGTCACACGACTTCGGCAGCTGCGCATATCCCAAAGCAAGTAGGTACGCCGCCCATGCCAAAGCGAATGATGATGATCCGAAGTAGCACTTTAACTTTGAAGACTAACTGTGGCGATATCTCGATTTTGACTAACGCTGCCAAAGCGCCGCTGACGGTAAATGCTATATACATGTTGGCTAACAGCGGTTATTACGATCAATCGCTCTGTCATCGTTTAACAACCAAAGGAATATATGTTTTGCAATGCGGGGACCCAACCGCCTCTGGCAGTGGTGGTCCCTCGTTCTATATTCCAGATGAGCCAAATGCCATGCCGGCCTCAGTAAATAATAATTATCCAGCTGGAACAGTAGCGATGGCCAACGCCGGACCTAATACCAATGGCAGTCAATTCTTTTTGGTCTACGCAAACACCACGCTTCCACCCAGTTACACAATTTGGGGTCAGATCACCAAAGGCTTGGATATTGTTAAAGCGATTGCCGCAGCTGGGGTAGTCGACGGCAGCTCTGATGGCACGCCAAAACAGAGCATTGCAATTGAAAGTATTTCAATAAGTTCTAAATAAGTTATTTAGTACCGACGATTTTAAAAGTTTCTGCCAATCTTCCTTCCGGCAGTCCAACTGACTGTGCATTTCGCTCGCCCCATGAGCGGACCATATTTTCGAGCTCTGGATTGTGAGCGGTCTGGCTGACATGTGAATGTAGCGCCGCCATTTTTTGTCCAAAGGTCTCGGTGATATCCACGTGATGATCCGACATATTTGAAGACATAACCCAAACTTCATTTACGGTCCATGGTGCCAAACCTTCGACCTTTAATAAATCTTCAAAGGCAAAGGCATTTCGAGCATCTGGGTAGACCGCTTGAATTGCAGCTTCGCCGGCCGCCATATGGTCGGGGTGGCTAGCAAATAATCGATCCCAATTTCGTTCCGGGCTTTGAATAACCATTCGTTGCGGTTGAACGCGTCGGATCTGGCGAACGATTGCTTTGCGCAGTTCAATAGTTGGTTCTAACCAGCCATCGCGGTAATTCAAAAATTCAATATCAGTAACGCCCAGGGCCGCGCCGGCCGCGCGCTGCTCGCGCTGGCGAATCTTTGGCATTTCATCGCGGGGGACATCAGGATCTTCGCCACCTTGATCGCCGTTGGTACAGATGCAGTACGAGACCGCGATTCCGGCTTTAACCCATTGAGCGATGGTGCCAGCGGCGCCAAAATCCAAATCATCTGGATGAGCGGTAACAATTAAAACGCGCTCAATTTCAGCATCATCGATTGGTGGCATTTGTAGCTCCTTCTAAGTGAAGACTTGCTTTATTAAGGTCAGGGCAGTGGCTGATTTTGTCAGAACTTTGCCCCGTTAGACTCCACTTCGTGAATCCAGTTAGCGCCCTTCTTCAAGGGCTAAATCCACCTCAGCAGGCTGCGGTCGCCCACGAAGGGGCGCCGTTGTTGGTGGTTGCTGGAGCGGGCTCGGGCAAGACTCGGGTACTTACTCGTCGGATCGCCTATTTGTTGGCAGAACGAGGAGTTGCCCCCTTCGAAGTTCTGGCCATTACCTTCACCAACAAGGCGGCCGGTGAGATGAAGGAGCGGGTTGCCGATCTGGTTGGAGATCGAGCTCGTTCGATGTGGGTTTCAACCTTTCACTCCGCCTGTGTGCGAATTCTGCGTCAGGAAGCCGTGAGGTTGGGCTATACCAACTCATTCACAATCTATGACTCCAGCGATAGTCTCAAATTAATCACCACAGTAATGAAAGAGTTAAAGATTGATCCAAAGAAATACGCTCCGCGCGCCATCCAGGGAGCAATTTCGCAAGCAAAGAATGAATTGTTAGGCCCAGCCGATTACTTAAATGGCAGCGAGAACTTATTCCAGCAAGTTGCGGCCGACATATATGCCATTTACCAAAAGCGCCTGGGTAAATCGAACGCGATGGACTTCGACGATTTAATTGGCAAAACGGTTGAACTTCTTCAACGTTTTCCAGAAGCAAAGGCGCGTTACCGTTCTCGGTTTCGTCATGTCTTAGTTGACGAGTACCAAGACACTAATCATGCCCAGTACATTCTAATTAAAGAGTTAGTTGGCGATCCGCTGGACGGATTTCCCATTGCTGAACTCTGTGTCGTTGGCGATGCTGATCAATCTATTTATGCTTTTCGCGGTGCAAACATTAGAAACATTTTGCAATTTGAAGCTGATTACCAAGATGCCAGAACCATTTTGTTAGAGCAAAACTATCGTTCTACCCAAAATATCCTTAGCGCAGCTAATGCTGTGATCTCAAATAACGAGGGGCGCAAAGAGAAGAACCTCTGGTCCGATTCTGGTGTTGGGCCAATGATTACTGGTTACATAGCTGAGAGCGAACATGATGAAGCGGACTTTGTCTGCCAGGAAATCTCTCGGCTCCGTCGCGAGGAGATCTCCCAACCTGGTGATACCGCAATCTTTTATCGAACCAACGCTCAATCTCGAGTATTCGAGGAGTCTTTTCTTCGGATCGCCATTCCCTACAAAGTTGTTGGTGGGGTTCGCTTCTATGAGCGAAAAGAGGTAAAAGATTTCTTAGCCTATTTAAGAGTCTTAGTAAATTCCGAAGATGAAGTTTCACTGCGCCGTGTTATCAATACGCCTAAAAGAGGCATTGGGGATCGTGCCCTTGATTGTGTCGATCTATATGCACAAGAGCGCGGATTATCGTTCTGGAGCGCGTTATGTCGCGCGAAGGATGCCCCCAATATTCCAACTCGCGCGCTGGCAGCCATTAATGACTTCATTCATTTGATAATAACTTTACAGACCCTGGTTGAAGCAAAAACTGCTCCGAGCGTTATTGCTCAAGCCGTACTAGAACAGACAGGTTTACTTGCCGAGCTGATTAACAGCGACGATCCCCAGGATGAAAGCCGAGTCGAGAATTTGCAAGAGCTAGTGTCGGTTGCAAGTGAATATGAAGAGTCTGAAGTTGATGAAGGCGAAGAGATTTCGTTGACTGGGTTTTTGGAAGATGTCTCGCTAGTTGCAGATTCGGATCAGATTCCAGAGGGCGAGGATCACGGTGGCGTGGTTACTTTGATGACGCTGCACACCGCCAAGGGTTTGGAATTTCCGACCGTATTCCTTACCGGCATGGAAGAGGGAATATTTCCCCACACTCGAAGCCTCGGAGATAAGAATGAGATCGAGGAAGAGCGGCGCTTGGCTTATGTCGGGTTAACCAGAGCTAGGGAGCGGCTCTACGTAACTCGCGCCGAATACCGATCTTCATGGGGTTCACCAACCTATAACCCCTCCTCGCGATTCCTTAGCGAAATTCCTGCTTCGTTAGTTGAGTGGAATCAGCCCAGCACCCCAACATTTAATAACTCTCGAGTTTCAACGATCCGAAAGAGCGGGCCAGTCGCCAGAGCCACCGGTGTTCGAACCACAACAAATTTGGTCTTGAACGTTGGGGATCGTGTGTCTCATGACACATTTGGTTTAGGGACAGTCTTGGCCGTCGATGGCGAGGGCGATCGCGCTCAGGCCACCATCAACTTCGGCTCAGCTGGTGAGAAGCGGCTGCTGCTTCGCTATGCGCCGGTAGAGCGACTATAAATTGTCGTTACAATTCCGATCTGCCCATACATCTACGAATCGGGGTAATTAGTGGATCTTTTCGAGTATCAAGCTCGAGATCTTTTCGAATCTCATGGCGTACCAGTTCTTGCTGGTGCCGTCGCCACAACCCCGGCTGAAGCCGAAAGTGCCGCAGCGTCGATGGGTGGAAAAGTTGTTGTTAAAGCACAAGTCAAAGTTGGTGGCCGCGGAAAAGCGGGCGGTGTAAAGCTAGCCATAGACGCTGCAGATGCTCGGATTAAAGCCGAGGCGATTCTTGGAATGGATATCAAGGGTCACATCGTTCATAAAGTGATGATTGCGCAGGCAGCTCCAATTGCCAGCGAGTATTACCTAGCTATTTTGCTTGATCGAGCCAATCGCAACTTCCTTGTTATGGCTTCAGTAGCTGGCGGCATGGAAATTGAAGAGGTAGCGCATACCTCACCAGAGAAGTTAGCTCGAGTCGGTATTGATCCAAATGTGGGCATCTCTGCCGAAAAAGCGCGCGAAATAGTTTTAGGTGGCCAATTCCCAGCAGATGTAGTTGATCAAGTTGTTGATGTGCTCTTGAAATTATGGGCGGCCTTCCTTGCAGAAGATGCCACCTTGATGGAGATTAATCCGCTGGTTAAAACTGAAGATGGTCGCGTCATTGCCCTCGATGGCAAAGTTACATTGGATGACAATGCAGCTTTTCGCCACCCGGGCCACGAAGCGCTTATTGATCACGCAGCAACCAATCCGCTCGAAGCGTTAGCTAAAGAGAAGGATCTGAACTATGTAAAGCTCGATGGCGAAGTTGGAATCATCGGGAATGGTGCTGGCTTAGTAATGAGCACTCTCGATGTAGTTGCTTATGCCGGCGAAAAGTACGGCGTAAAGCCGGCGAACTTCCTCGATATTGGCGGCGGCGCTTCTGCTGAAGTCATGGCAAATGGCTTAGCCATCATCTTGGGCGACACCGATGTTAAGAGCGTCTTTGTAAATGTATTTGGCGGCATCACCGCTTGCGACGCCGTTGCAAATGGCATTGTTCAAGCGCTGGAAATTCTCGGCGCAGCGGCAACAAAGCCAATCGTTGTTCGCCTCGATGGAAACAATGTAATTGAAGGTCGTCGAATTCTAAAAGAAGCGGCGCATCCTCTGATTGAAATTTTAGACACCATGGATGGCGCGGCTGCCCGAGCAGCAGAATTGGCGGCAAAGTAATGGCCATTTTTATCAATGAGCACAGCAAAGTACTTGTACAAGGTATGACTGGCTCCGAAGGAACCAAGCACACCAAGCGCATGCTCGCATCTGGAACAAATATTGTTGGTGGAGTTACCCCCGGCAAAGGTGGCCAAGTAGTCGACATGGATGGCAAGTCCATCCCGGTCTTCAACTCAGTCTCCGAAGCTGTTGCCGCTACTGGAGCGAATGCATCGGTGATTTTCGTCCCACCCAAGTTCGCAAAGGCTGCAGTTATTGACGCTATCGATGCCGCGTTGCCAATCGTTGTTGTAATCACTGAAGGTATTCCAGTTCATGATGCGGCCGCCTTCTTTGCATATGCACAAAGCAAAGGAACAACCAGGTTAATCGGACCTAACTGCCCCGGACTTATCAGCCCCGGTAAATCCAATATCGGAATCATTCCAGCCGATATCACCGGTCCAGGTCGAATTGGTTTGGTTTCCAAGTCTGGAACGCTGACTTATCAAATGATGTACGAGCTTCGCGATTTTGGTTTCAGCACCGCGGTCGGAATTGGTGGCGATCCAATCATCGGAACTACTCACATCGATTGTCTTCGCGCTTTTCAAGATGACCCAGATACCGATGCAATCGTCATGATCGGTGAGATCGGCGGCGATGCCGAAGAGCGTGCGGCTGCCTTTATCGGCGAATATGTGACCAAACCAGTTGTCGGTTATGTAGCTGGATTCACTGCCCCAGAAGGAAAGACAATGGGCCACGCTGGCGCCATTGTTTCTGGCTCCTCTGGGACGGCTGCTGCAAAGAAGGAAGCCCTAGAAGCTGTTGGTGTCGCAGTGGGTAAAACCCCGAGCGAGACTGCGGCGCTAATGCGCAAAATTCTTAACGGATAAGTAGATGCCTAAGCGCATCATTTTGCTTTCGCTCCAACAGGCGATGCGAAGTGTTGCGCTTCTTCTTTTTCCGCTCGCTTTCATTGCCTTGATAGCTTGGGCAACGGCGGGTAGTTCAGCAGGGAACACCACCGACCCGGTTCGTGCTGCGTTGTGGCTCTGGCTTGGTGCGCACTTGGTACCGTTAAAATTACTAATCCCGCCGAACCAATCATTGGGTGCCCTAACTTTCTTGCCGATTGGCGCCGTGATCTTTCCGTGGTTGGTGTTGCGCAATAGCTTTCGGCGATTGACGGCGGAGATTTCTCAGATTCGAGCTGCCCGGATCTTCTTCTTGTTTTGGTATTCCACGCTAGCCACCCTGATTGCATTTCTAGCTAGCACCAGAGGAGTGCATCCAATCTGGTCTTTGGCGGCGCCATTTACTTTGGGAATTGGCTTACTTTCCACGCTGGACTTTGACCATTCATTCTTTCGTAAGTTTCGCATCCCAAGCTACTTACTTTTAGCGTTATGGGGGCTTGGCGCTCTCGCGGTAGGGATATCACTTATTGCTCATTACCAAATAGTCAAAGATTTAACGACAGTTATCGCACCAGGTTGGATCGGCGGTGCCCTGTTCTTACTCCTGCAAATCCTCTATCTGCCTAACCTTGCAATCAGTGCCATCTCATATTTTGGTGGCCTTGGATTCTCGTTAGGTGCGGCAACTTCGATTTCTCCCTTTCATTTCAACTTACGAGAAATACCAGCCATTCCGCTACTCGCGGCTTTGCCCACTGGAAAACATCCAACCGCAATTTACGGTCTTAGTTTAATTCTGGCAGTTGCCGCTTTAATGGTCTTTCACATTAATCGAAGTTTTTCTACATTGGCAAAGCGCCAGATATCCCTCGGAAAAATTGCGCTCTTTTGTTTCTTAATATTGTCGTTGGCAGCTTTCTTAAACTCTGGCTCGCTGGTAACTCAGGCTTTAACCCCAGTCGGGACTGATTGGTGGAAATTACCGAGCGAACTTTTGTTAGCGCTATTTGTAGCAGCTGCATTTTTTCAATATCTCCCTGCCGCCATTCGAAAGTTTGTTCATCGTGGCTAAAAAGAAAATCCTGATTCTTTCATCCGGCTCTGGTTCCATAGCCGAGGCGATATTTGGCGCTGTTGATTCGGGCGAGTTAGAGCTTGAAATTGTTGCCTTGATATCCGATAAAGATTCCCAAAGTTTGGTGCGAGCTAAGTCGCACGACGTTGACAGCCACTATCTACCTCTTGGCCCCGATCGCAAACAGTGGAACCAGAGCCTGCTTAACTTGGTTGCAGATCACGAACCAGATTTAGTAGTTAGCGTTGGGTTTATGCGAATCCTGGCACCAGAATTTGTGCGCCGATTTAAAGTTTTAAATACTCATCCGGCACTTTTGCCATCTTTCCCTGGAGCGCATGCAGTCCGTGATGCCTTAGCTGCAGGTGTCTCAGTGACTGGGACTACCGTTCATTGGGTTGATGAAGGTGTTGATACTGGCCCGATAATCAAACAAGTCGAAGTTCCAGTCCTTCCCGGCGATAGCCAATCAGAGTTGCATGAACGCATTAAGATTCAGGAGCGAATTCTCATTGTCGAGACGCTTAAAAAGCTATTAGACACGGGGGAGCAATGACCGATCGGAAGCCACTGCGGCGAGCACTTATCAGCGTTTACAACAAAGTTGGCTTAGTTGAGATTGGCGTTGCCCTACATCGAGCTGGCGTTGAATTGCTTTCAACTGGTTCGACTGCGAAGACATTACTAGCCGCGGGAATTCCAGTCACACCCGTAGAGGAATACACCGGCTTTCCGGAAATGCTAGGTGGCCGAGTAAAGACGCTTCACCCACGTATTCACGGCGGCTTGCTCGCCGATCAATCCGATCCGGATCACCTTCGGCAACTTGCAGAACATAATATTGAAACTTTCGATTTGGTAGTTATTAATTTGTATCCGTTTACCGAAACCATTGCATCGGGCGCAGAGTTTGCCGAATGTATTGAACAAATTGATATTGGCGGCCCCAGCATGCTCCGAGGCGCAGCCAAGAATCACAATTCGGTTGCGGTAATTTCTGACCCCACCCAATATCCATTGTTGATGACAGCAATTGAAAACGGTGGCTTTACACTGCCGCAACGTCAAACGTTAGCGATGGAAACTTATCGAAAGACGGCGGAATACGATGTGGCGATCGCTACTTGGTTGGCTGCGGCGTTAGAAAGTGAAAAGAATTGGAAAGGTGAAATCTGGAAGAAGAGCGCTGATCTTCGCTACGGCGAAAATCCTCATCAAGGCGCCGCCCTATTTCACAGTTCCATAGGTGGAACAGTTGGAATCGCCAATGCAAAGCAATTGCACGGCAAAGAGATGTCATTCAACAACTACACCGACGGCGATGCGGCAATCCGCGCAGCATACGATCATGCCGAACCTTGCGTTGCGATAATAAAACATGCCAATCCATGTGGGATTGCAGTTGCCCCGACAATTGCTCAGGCACATTTGAAGGCGCACGAGTGTGACCCGGTTTCTGCGTTTGGGGGCGTGATTGCCGCCAATCGTGAAGTGACCCTTGAAATGGCGACGAAAGTTGCAACCATCTTCACCGAAGTAATAATCGCTCCGGCATTTGAAGAAGCGGCAATCGAACTTTTATCTAAGAAACCAAATATCCGGATTATGGTCATTCCTGGATATTCGCTCCCTGCCGAAGAACTTCGACCAATATCTGGTGGCCTATTAATTCAAACTTCAGATCAGATTGACGCTCCTGGCGATGCCGCCTCGTCTTGGCAGCAGGTGGCGGGGGATCCAGTAAGCGAAGAGGTTTTGCAAGATTTACTCTTTGCCTGGCGCTCGGTAAGGGCCGTGAAAAGCAATGCGATTTTACTGGCCAAATCGGGAGCATCGGTCGGAGTAGGGATGGGTCAGGTGAACCGGGTGGATTCGGCCATCTTGGCAGTTCGACGAGCTGGTGAACGCGCCACAGGTAGCGTCGCCGCAAGCGATGCCTTCTTTCCTTTTGCCGACGGCCTTGAAATTTTGATTGCTGCTGGCGTGAGCGCGGTAGTTCAGCCAGGTGGCAGCATCCGAGATGAAGAGGTAATCGCCGCCGCCAAAGCAAGCAATGTTGCAATGTTTTTCACTGGAGTTAGACATTTCTCTCACTCTTAAATCACACTTACGCGAGATTCCACGTCAACTTGGCTCCATTAAGATGGCGGCGTGAGCGCGCAAATACTAGATGGCAAAGCCACTGCTGCTGCGATCAAATTAGAGCTAAAAGTTCGAGTCGCGGAGATGGCCGTAAAGCCAGGCCTTGGCACCGTTCTAGTTGGCGAAGACCCTGGATCACAATCATATGTAGCGGGCAAACATCGCGATTGCGCTGAAGTTGGAATCACCTCGATTCGGGTTGACCTCCCAGCATCTGCCAGCGAGGCCGATGTCTTAGCTGCCATTAAAGATTTAAATGAGAGCAAAGAATGCACCGGCTATATCGTGCAACTTCCAGTCCCAAAGGGTATTTCGGCCAATAAAGTTCTAGAGAGTATTGATCCCGATAAAGATGCCGATGGACTTCACCCGCTGAATTTAGGAAAGTTAGTTATCGGAGAAGCTGCACCGCTTCCCTGCACCCCCAGAGGCATAGTTGAACTTCTTCACCGCTACAACATTTCCACCAGAGGCGCCGAGGTCGTAGTCATGGGCCGGGGATTAACGGTTGGTCGCCCGCTCGGGTTATTACTTAGCCGCAAAGGTGATGATGCAACGGTCACCATTACTCACACTGCTACCAAAGATGTTCTGCGCCACACTCTTAACGCCGACATCGTGATTGCAGCTATTGGTCAGGCGCATTTCTTAACTAAGGCAATGATTAAATCTGGTGCAGTTGTTCTTGATGTCGGAATTACCAGAACACCAGCTGGCTTGCTCGGTGATGTTCACCCTAGTGTTTTAGAAGTTGCTTCATATGTAGCACCGATGCCCGGCGGCGTCGGCCCAATGACTCGGGCGATGCTGCTTACCAATGTCGTTGAAATGGCCGCCGCTCGCCAATGATTAACTCTTTGGGAATGAGCCGGCTGCGAGTGGTAGCTCTAATTCTCATTGTGACTGGTGGAACTATCGGCGTTTTTGGCGGTGTGCGAACTGGTGCGATCTTCCTCGCCTTGGGAACCGGGACTTACGCTCTAATTAAATATTTTCGATCGGTACCACGTCGCCGAATCGAGCTTTTCATACCGATGGGCCTTTGCCTGGTGCTCTTTGCCGTGGCGTTGACCCTGCCCCATGCCAAGTAATATTCAACTGTGATCGAGAGGGAAAAATGAGCAGATCTGGAAAAGTAACCGTAGTCGGAGCTGGTTTCTATGGCTCTACCACTGCACTTCGCTTAGCCGAATACGACATCTTTGAGACCGTGGTCTTGACCGATATTGTCGAAGGCAAACCTGAAGGCTTGGCGCTCGACATGAATCAGTCGCGCTCCATCGAAGGTTTCGAAACCAAGGTAATCGGAGCAACTACCACTGCGGATGGCGCGGGCTATGAAGCAACTGCCAACTCCGACGTTGTAGTTATTACTGCTGGCTTACCTCGCAAACCAGGTATGAGCCGCATGGATCTAATTGGAGTCAATGCCGGGATCGTTCGCGGCGTTGCTGAAAATATTGCTAAGCATTCACCTCAAGCTGTCATCATCGTGGTTTCAAATCCACTGGATGAAATGACTGCGCTTACTCAACTTGCAACCGCATTCCCAAAGAATCGCGTCATGGGTCAAGCTGGAATGTTAGATACCGCTCGCTTTACCTACTTCGTGGCTGAAAAACTCGCCGTACCCGTCAGTTCAGTAAAAACTCTGACACTTGGTTCCCATGGCGACACGATGGTTCCAGTCCCAAGCCGTTGCTTAGTAAATGGTCAACCACTTACAACATTCTTGAGTGAATCCGATATCGCTGAACTTGTAGATCGCACCCGCAATGGCGGTGCTGAAGTTGTCGCGTTATTAAAAACTGGTTCGGCTTACTACGCCCCATCAGCTGCTGCCGCTCGAATGGCAAAGGCCGTAATCGAAGATTCTGGCGCAGTGATGCCAGTCTGTGCTTGGGTCGATGGCGAATATGGAATTAGCGGTGTTTATCTTGGCGTTGAAGCCGAAATCGGTAAGACCGGAATTCGTAAAGTCGTTGAAGGTAATTTAACTGACTCCGAACTTTCTGCACTAAAGGCAGCTGCCGAAGCAGTACGCGCAAAGCAAGCTGACGTAAAAGATCTCTAATTTATAGGAACCATTAACCCGGATAAGAAGGACGAGATATGTCAAAGATCAAGGTAACGGGAACAGTCGTCGAACTAGATGGCGATGAGATGACCAGAATTATCTGGCAATTCATCAAAGACCAACTAATTCTTCCTTATTTGGATGTGAATCTTGAATATTACGATCTCGGAATTGAACATCGTGATGCCACCAACGATCAGGTAACTATCGATTCTGCTTATGCCATCCAAAAGCATGGTGTCGGCGTTAAGTGCGCGACGATCACACCAGATGAAGCTCGAGTAGAAGAGTTCGGTTTGAAGCAGATGTGGAAGTCACCTAACGGAACGGTTCGCAATATTTTGGGCGGCGTGATTTTTCGTGAGCCAATCATCATCAGCAATGTTCCACGTTTAGTTCCACACTGGACCAAGCCAATCGTTATCGGCCGTCACGCTTTCGGTGATCAATACAAGGCCACAGATTTTCGCGTTCCTTCAGCCGGAAAACTAACGATGACCTTCACACCAACCGATGGCTCCGCTCCAATGGAATTCAATGTCTTCGATTTCCCTGGCTCTGGTGTTGCTATGGGTATGTACAACTTGGATGAATCGATCCGCGACTTTGCCCGAGCATCAATGAACTACGGTCTTAATCGCAAGTACCCGGTTTACCTATCCACCAAAAACACAATCTTGAAAGCTTACGATGGCCGCTTCAAAGACCTCTTTGCTGAAGTTTTTGATGCCGAATTCAAGGATAAGTTCCAAGCTGCCGGCATTGAATACGAGCATCGTTTGATCGATGACATGGTTGCAACGGCGCTTCGCTGGCCGGGCGGCTATGTATGGGCCTGTAAGAACTATGACGGTGATGTTCAATCCGACACCGTTGCTCAAGGTTATGGCTCACTTGGTTTGATGACCAGCGTATTGATGAGTCCAGATGGTCGCACTGTTGAAGCTGAAGCAGCACACGGAACTGTGACTCGTCACTACCGAATGCATCAGCAAGGTAAGCCAACCTCGACCAACCCAATCGCTTCCATCTTTGCTTGGACCCAAGGGCTCTCGCATCGGGCGAAGTTGGATAACAATCCTGAACTAGCAAAATTCTCGGCGACCCTTGAGCGTATTTGTATCGAGACGGTTGAATCCGGAAAGATGACAAAGGATCTTGCCATCCTCATCTCACCTGATGCCCCTTGGCAGACTACGCAAGATTTCTTGGCTTCGATCGATGAGAATCTGAAAGTTGCGATGGCCTAACTAATATTTAATAAAAAAGCCCCGACCATTTGTCGGGGCTTTTTTAGTTAGCTAATTACTTCGTGATTCGAAGCCCAGTCTCAGCATCGAATAAGTGAATGGCTGTAGGAATAGCTCCAACAGTCACAGTTGAACCTGGCTTTGGTGGATTCTTTGGATCCCAGCGAACAATTACTTGTGCGCCTTCATCGCCGGCTTGTGCAAATTTCACGTTGGTATCGACTGGCTTGCCATAAACGAAAGCATCGGCGCCGAGTTCTTCAACAACTTCAACCAAGACATGGAAACCAGAAGTTGCTGGAGTGAAACCTTCTGGACGGATACCAACAGTGACTGTTGGACCAGTTCCTGATGGAACATCCAGAGCGAAGTCACCGAGCATTGCCTTGCCACCTGAAACTGGAGCGTTCAGCAAGTTCATGGCAGGAGAGCCAATGAAACCGGCAACGAAAGCATTATTTGGGTGGTCGTACAAATTACGTGGCGTATCAACTTGTTGTAGCAAACCATCTTTGAGAACGGCAACGCGATCACCCATGGTCATAGCTTCAACCTGGTCGTGAGTTACATAAACGGTGGTGATTCCAAGACGACGTTGCAAAGCTGCGATTTGGGTACGAGTCGCTACTCGAAGTTTTGCATCCAAGTTAGATAGTGGCTCATCCATCAAGAAGACCTGAGGTTCACGAACAATTGCGCGACCCATAGCTACTCGTTGACGTTGTCCACCAGAGAGCGCCTTTGGCTTTCGCTCAAGGTATGGCTCTAGGTCCAGAAGCTTTGCTGCTTCTAATACGCGGCGATCGCGCTCTTCTTTGGCAACGCCAGCAATCTTCAGGGCAAAGCCCATGTTTTCAGCGACTGACATGTGCGGATAGAGAGCGTAGGACTGGAAGACCATTGCGATATCGCGATCTTTAGGTGCCACGTTAGTTACATCGCGGTCGCCAATTCGGATTGCGCCAGTGTCGATCTCTTCCAAGCCGGCCAACATTCGAAGGGAGGTGGACTTACCGCAACCTGATGGGCCAACTAGGACAAGAAATTCGCCATCATTTACGACGAGATCTAATTTATCTACCGCAGGCTTAGTTGTGCCGGGATAGATTCGGGATGCTTGATCAAATACGACTGAGGCCATGTGAAATGACTCCTTCTCCGGGCAGGTACGTGCCCGACGATCCGTTGGATGAAGGTAAAACTCACTCTGATGAGTGCAGGGCAAGATTAGAGCAGAAAGGGCTCTGAACGGAAGTGCGCCTCGGCTACCGATACCCTTAAACCATGCTCTTCAGCGTCCTTCGCGACTGCGCCCTGGTCTTCTTCTTTATCGTCCTGGCCGGGCTCTTCGTGGCGGCCGAGATCGCTCTGATCTCGCTGCGAGATTCCCAGGTTCGCCAGCTTGAAGGACGGGGCCATCGTGGCGCTCGCGTGGCACTTTTGGCCAAGAACCCAAATCGCTTTCTGGCTGCCGCCCAGGTCGGCGTCACCTTCTGTGGTTTCCTCTCCGCCGCATTGGGTTCGGAGCGATTAGGTAAGTATGTAATTCCTCGCCTAGAGGATTTGGGACTTTCGCATGGTCTTAGTACCACTTTGTCATTGATTGGTTTGACGGTGGTCATCGCCTACTTCTCATTGGTATTTGGCGAACTGGTTCCAAAGCGACTGGCTCTGATTCGTACTGAAGAGATTGCTCTGGCTTCGGCGCCATCAATCGACCGCATTGCAAAGATCTTCCGCCCAGCCATCTGGCTGCTATCAAAATCAACCGATACCGTCGTAAAAATCTTTGGCCTTAGTTCTATGGAACGTCGAAGCGAAATCTCCGAAGCTGAGCTGGTTGATCTGGTTACCGGCCACGCAGCTCTGACCGAAGAAGAGCGGGACATTGTCGAAGAAGTATTCAATGCCAGCGAGATGTCGCTTCATGAAATTATGGTGCCTCGGACTGAAGTGGACTTTTTCGATGCCAGCTTGCCGATTAGTGAAGCTATCAAGAACGCGGTTGAAAAATCTCATTCCCGTTATCCAGTTGTTCGAGGAAGCAGCGATGAAGTAATCGGTTTCATCCATGTTCGCGATCTATTAAATAGTCAGGTAAATGCGCCTTCACCTACTGCGATGGTAATGGATTTCATTCGCCCAGTTCTGTTCTTGCCAGGTACAAAAGGCGTGCTCCCAGCACTAACTGAAATGCGAGCCAAACGACACCACATCGCAATTGTTTTGGATGAGTACGGCGGGACGGATGGGATAGTCACACTAGAAGATTTAGTCGAGACTTTAATCGGCGATATTCAGGATGAATATGACATCGAAGTTGATGAGGTAACACCACAACTTGGCACCGACGATTTCGAAGTCGATGCCCTGATCTCACTTGAAGATCTACTTGATGAAACCGGAATGAAACTGCCGGAAGGTCCCTATGAAACTGTAGGTGGCTATGTAATGCATGCCCTCGGAAGATTGCCAAAGGCAAATGACACCTTGGTGGTCGATGGGCTTCATCTGAAAGTTTTGACGCTAGAGGGTAAGCGAGCCGGCCAGGTGCTGATCTCTCGAGATACTGCTCTGGTGTGGAAAGATGGGGACCATGACTCCAATTCGTAAGCGCGTCCTTTCGGGAATTCAGCCAACGGCGGGCTCTTTTCACCTCGGAAATTATTTGGGCGCGGTGAAGAATTGGGTCTCAATGCAGGATGAGCACGATGCTTTCTATTGCGTGGTGGATCTGCATTCCTTGACGGTCGATCCCGACCCAGCCGAACTCAGAACTCGCACCCTTTCCTCAATCGCACAATTGCTTGCCTTGGGTTTAGATCCAGAAACCTGCACCCTCTTTATTCAGTCGCATGTTGCTGCCCACAATCAATTGGCATGGGTAATGGAATGTATGACCGGATTTGGTGAAGCCAGTCGGATGACGCAGTTTAAGGATAAGTCGCAGAAATCCGGAGCTGATCGGACAGTAGTAGGTCTCTTCACCTATCCGATCTTGATGGCTGCTGACATCTTGTTGTATCAATCAAATTATGTGCCGGTTGGTGAAGATCAGCGCCAGCATGTGGAATTGACCCGAGATTTAGCTCAACGGTTCAATAGCAAATACGGTCAGACTTTTGTTATTCCAGAACCGTTCATTATGAAAGCTGGCGCAAAGATTTATGATCTTCAGGATCCAACTTCTAAAATGAGTAAATCAACCGCCTCACTTGGCGGCGTAATCGATTTGTTGGATGCTCCGGAAATTAATTTAAAGAAAATCAAGTCTGCAGTTACGGACACAGAGCGCGAAGTTAAATTCGACGAGAAGAACAAAGCCGGAATTTCAAATCTATTAACAATTCATAGTTCACTCTCCGGATCAAGCATTGCTGATTTGGAAAATGAATTCGCCGGAAAAGGTTATGGTGACTTCAAGGCAGCTGTTGCCGAAGTGGTCATTGAATACCTTCGTCCAGTTCGAGAACGTACCCAACAATTATTAACCGACCCAAGCCATTTGCAACGGATCCTAAAGACTGGCGCTGAAAAGGCGGCAGCGGTAGCGGATGCGACTTTGGCAAAGACTTATGAATCAATCGGGCTTGTTCCAAGAGGTTAAGTCAGTAACGCGCATCGCGCTTCTGACGGTACTCGTACTTTTTTCGCTCTCCCTGCCCAACCCCGCTCAAGCCGCTATAACCAAGAAATTCGCCATCATTTATGACATTGGTGGTCGAGGTGATGGCGCGATCAACGATGCCGCAGCCTTGGGTGTGGATACTTCAAAAAAAAGTTTTAAATTTTCTGCCCTTGATTTTCGAGAGATGGTCACTGATGGGTCAGAAAGTGATCGGGAGACCAGACTCCGGTTCTTGGCAAAGGCTGGCTATAACTTAATTATCGCCGTGGGCTCTTCATTTTCGCCAGCGCTTCAAGTTGTTGGTCAGGAGTTTCCCACTACCCAATTTGCGATTATCAATGATGAATCGGTGGGAATGGTCAACGTAACATCTGTGGTCTTTGATGATAATGCCGGCGCATTTTTGGCTGGAATCTTGGCCGCAACAACTTCTAAAACCGGCAAGGTTGGTTTTATCGCGGACCCGCAAGATTCAAATTATCCAATCCTTGCAAAAGATTTCACCGCTGGAGTCAAATATGGGAAGGCGAGCACAAAGGCAATTATTCGAATTCCAAAGGGCTCACCAACTTTGGATGTAACCGCGCTCAAGCTGGCCGGGGTAGATATCGTCTATTCACTTTGGGGCTCATCTGGAGAAGTAATTAGCGCCTTGACGAAGGCAAATTCTGGCAAAACTAAGATCGCCTTAATTGGGCAATCTCCAGAGCAGTACTTCCTGGCTTCAGCCGCTGCTAAGAAGATTCTTTTGGCAACGGTTAATAATCGGGTTGATCTGGCGATTCTCACCTTGATTCGTACTGCCCTCGAGGACCAAACGCTCTCAGATATCCTCGATGAAATTAAGGGGGTTTACGGACATCGTTTTTCAATTGCGGATGGTGCGATTGATATTTCAAAGAGCCCAATTTCAGCTGTGGCCAAAGCAAAAATAGCGCTAGCAAAGTCGGCGATTATTTCGGAAAAGTTACAAATCATCCGCTGAATAGTTAGTTTTGGAAGAACATTCGAGTCAGGGTTGAGACTTTACTCAGGAGCCTCTCATGTGGTGGAAATTGCCGCAATTAAAAGTGAAGGTGGCGGAAAATAGCGCGCAAATGGCTATAAAGTAGCCCCACACAACCCCCATAACTTAGTGGGGACCCTCGGGAGGAATCTTGAAGAAGTCATTTAAAGTAGTAACCCTTGTTGCCGCGTTCTCTATGGTGTCAGCTGTCGCCGTAGCACCTGCAACTTTTGCCGCCACAACCAAGATCAAGGCTTGTTTAGCTCTCGATACTGGCGGCGTTGACGACAAGTCATTCAACGCATCAGCATGGGCTGGCGCACAAGCAGCGAAGAGCGTTGCAGAAGTTTCCTATCTTGCAGCAACCAGCGATGCTGATTACGCACCAAATATTAAGAAGCTTGTAGATGCAAAGTGCACAATCATTGTTGGTGTTGGTTTCTTAATCAACGGCGCAATTGTTGATGCTGCAAAGGCTAACCCAGGCACCAAGTTCGCAATCGTCGATCAAGACGGTATGGACCATGGCGCGAAGGGCGATCAGTACCCAGGTGCTGTCGTTCCTAACCTAAAGGGTTTGACCTTCGGAACCAACCAATCTGCTTTCCAAGCTGGTTACCTTGCCGCTGGTTTCTCTAAGACCGGCAAAGTTGCAACTTACGGCGGATTAAACATTCCACCAGTCACCATCTACATGGATGGCTTTACTCGTGGTGTTGCTTACTACAACAAGCTAAAGAGAAAGAACGTTGTTGTATACGGTTGGGACACAGCCAAGCAAGACGGTACCTTCGTCGGTGGCTTCTCTGATCAGGCTAAGGCCCTTCAGATCTCCAAGAACTTCGAACAACAAGGTGCAGATGTGATCTTCCCAGTAGCTGGTGGACTAGGTGGCGCAACTGCTAACAACTCAATGGCTTCACACAAGTCAGTTGTTATCTGGGTTGACTCAGACGGTTTTGTTCAGGTTCCACAATACAAGTCAGTACTTTTGACTTCTGTTCTTAAGGGTGTTGGAGTTTCTGTAACTTCAGTAATCACCGACACTGCAAAGAAGAAGTTCACAAGCACAACTTATGTTGGAACACTGGCTAACAAGGGAACCGGCCTTGCTGGTTACCATTCATTAGCAACCAAGGTAAACGCAGTCCTACAACGCGAAGTTCGCGCTCTTGGAACTGCAATTACTGCCGGAACAGTTGATGTAACAAAGTAATTCAGTAGTTTGCAGGTCAAGAACTGAGGGGACTCTTTCGAGTTCCCTCAGTTTTTTTATGGAGTTTTGGGTTTAGGATACGGATAGCGTTGAACTGCCTTACAAGCTAATTTTGGAGAGGAAATCGTGTCGCTCGAATTACGGGGAATCACCAAGAGTTTTGGGGCACTGGTAGCAAATGATTCGATTGATCTCTCGGTAGGAACGGGCGAGATTCACGCCATCCTAGGCGAAAATGGCGCCGGGAAATCCACTTTGATGAATATCGTTTATGGATTGGTAGCTGCCGATTCTGGCGAAATTTTGGTTGAAGGCGTCGTGAAAAACATCCGCAAACCCAGTGATGCGCTAGCCGCCGGAATTGGGATGGTTCATCAACATTTTATGTTGGTTCCAGTTTTCACTGTTGCTGAGAATATTGTTTTAGGCCACGAAAAAGTCGGCTTCGGCGGATTGTTGAATTTGGCAGATGCGCGAATCGCGATCAAACGAGTTTCAGATGAATTCAACTTTGAAGTTGATCCCGATGCTCGGGTCGAGGACTTACCAGTCGGGGTGCAGCAACGAGTTGAAATTATCCGTGCCTTGATCTATGACGCAAAGGTTCTAATTTTAGATGAGCCAACAGCGGTTCTCACACCCCAAGAAACTGACGAACTCTTAAATATTATGAAGAATCTAAAGGCTCGCGGAACCTCAATTATTTTTATTACCCACAAGCTTCGCGAGGTAAAAGCAGCTGCAGATCGCATCACGATTATCAGGCGCGGAAAAGTGGTTGGGACCGCCGAACCATCTGCCAGTCAAGAGGAGCTCGCTTCATTGATGGTCGGCCGCCCGGTTCAACTGAACCCAGATAAGGGCGCTCATACAATTGGCGCGACTATCTTGGATATCAAGAATTTAACGATCAAAGATCCAACCGGACGGGCAATTGTTAAGGACGTAACGCTCGAGGTTCATGCCGGTGAAGTTGTAGCAATCGCCGGCGTTCAAGGTAACGGTCAATCCGAGCTTGCCAGGGCCATGGTAAATCTAGAGGCGCATGTCGAAGGATCAATAACAATTAATGGCGAAGAGTTAATCGGCAAGACTGTGCGCCAAGCACTTCACTTGGGGATCGCCTTTGTTCCCGAATCACGCGAACTCGATGGTCTCATCAGTTCATTTTCAATCTCTGAAAACTTAATCTTGGATCTTCACGATCTGCCCCCGTTCGCAAAGGGGGTACAACTATTTCCTGCAGTTGTGGCTAGCGAAGCCGAGAAGCGGGTAGCGGAATTTGATATTCGGATTCAAGCGGTATCAGATCCAGTCTCTTCACTCTCTGGTGGAAATAAACAGAAAGTGGTTCTTGCCCGTGAGCTATCGCGCCCAGTGCAAGTATTAGTTGCTTCGCAACCAACTCGAGGATTGGATGTCGGTTCCATCGAATTTGTACATGAACGAATTCTGGCCGAACGTGATGCTGGTCGAGGCGTTCTCTTATTTAGCACTGAACTAGATGAAGTTCTTGCTTTAGCTGATCGCATCGCCGTTATGTATCGAGGCGAAATTTTGGCAATAGTTCCAAGCACAGTTTCCAGAGAAGAACTTGGATTACTTATGGCAGGTGTCGTCGATGGCGTCGGAAAAGGAAAGAGCGCATGATGCGTATTAAGAAATCCACCTTTCAACCGGTCGCCCTTCCAGCCCTGGCCTTCTCGTTAGCTCTTTTTTTTGGGGGCTTGTTGATCGCCTTCTCGGATTCGGTTGTTTTAAAGGCCGGCTCGCCAATTAAGATTTTTCGAGCTGGACTTGCAGCGGCAGGGAACGCATATTTAGCGCTCTTCCAAGGCGCGGTTTACGATCCCAATCTGGCCCGCGGCCACACGATCCTTCAAGGTTTTTATCCGCTTTCAGAGACGATGGTTTCTGCAGCACCTCTAATTTTGGCGGGTCTTTCGGTAGCGCTTGCTTTCCGTGCCGGTCTTTTCAATATTGGTGCCCAAGGTCAATTCATCTTTGGTGCGGTCGGCGCTTCCTTTGTTGGTTTTCATTACAACTTACCGCCAGTAATACACGTAATCCTTGCCATGTTGGCCGGCGTAATTCTTGCTGGTCTGTGGGGCGGCATGGTCGGACTATTAAAAGCGCGAACCGGAGCTCATGAAGTCATCGTGACCATCATGCTCAATTATGTAGCTTCCTATTTTCTTTTGTATTTACTGAGTACAACCGCCTTCCTGCAAAAAGGTCGTAAAGATCCGATCGCACCTCAAGTTGGTCCAAATGCCAGATTGCCGCATTTGGCTGGAGAAAGCATGCGCGTTAATGCGGGAATTCTCGTGGCGTTGGCGGCAGCGGGTTTTGTTTGGTGGTTGCTATCTCGTAGTACATGGGGTTTCCGATTCCGAGCCGTTGGCGCAAATACCGCCGCTGCGAAAACTGCCGGAATTTCAGTGCCATTTGTTATGACTTCAGCGATGGTAATTTGCGGAGCGCTAGCTGGTCTTGGCGGGGCGGTTCACGTTTTAGGAAGTGACTACTCATTGACAGCAGGAACTGCCGGCAATTTTGGTTTTGATGCCATTACCGTTGCGCTACTTGGGCGGGCGCAACCAATCGGCACTGTCTTTGCAGCGCTGCTTTTCGGTGCGCTTCGAGCTGGTGGGTTAACGATGCAAGCAAATACTTCAACGCCGATTGATATTGTCTTGGTAATTCAAGCTCTCGTTGTTCTCTTTATCGCTGCACCAACTCTCGTACGAAAAATCTTCCGATTTAAGGGACTTAAAGTTTCCGGCGGAATAGTTTCCAAAGGATGGAATGGATAAATGGAGAACTTATCTGCAGCTGAGCGTCGCCGTCGGGTTGGCGTCATCGTTATGTTCGTTCTCTCCTTTGCCGCACTTATCACCTTTGCCATAATGGCTAAATCCAAGGATCCAGTTACTTTTGGTTTTGTTCTCGATAAAGAATGGATCGCGCTAAATCAGTGGGTAATAAATGCAAAGACTGGCTCGCTGCTCTTTAGTTTGATTTCACTTGCCGGCTCTACTTTGGCCTGGTTCCAATTCCGAGCTCGAAAGACGATTCGGCTGGCCAGTGGTATTACTGGATTCGGTTTAGTTATGTCCTTCTTGTGCTGGGCGGCCAGCGGAAAATTTATTCCTTTCACAGGGCTACTTCAGGGCGCACTTCTGCTTTCAGTTCCGCTGATCTTTGGTTCGATGGCCGGCGTTCTAAGTGAGCGCTCCGGCGTTATCAATATCGCAATCGAAGGTCAGCTCCTTGCCGGAGCCTTTGCTTCTGGTGTTGTTGCCAGCCTCACTCACAACACAACTTGGGGGCTGCTGGTTGCCCCGTTAGCTGGGGCAATGATCTCGCTCTTGCTGGCGACTTTCGCAATCAAATTCTCGATTGACCAAGTTATTTTGGGCTTTGTTTTGAACGTATTAGTAATTGGTATTACTGACTTCCTCTATAAGAAGTTGCTGATTCCATATCAAAATACTTGGAACTCTGGCCCCATTCTTTCACCGATCAAGATTCCAATCCTCTGGAAGATTCCCGTTTTAGGGCCAATCTTTTTCTACCAGACAATCATTGTTTATTTGATGTATTTGGTCGTGGCAGCAACCCATCTTTCGCTCTTTAAAACCCGATGGGGCCTTCGCACCAGAGCTGTTGGCGAACATCCAACCGCGGCCGATAGCGTCGGTATTAACGTCAATGCGATGAGATTTCGCAATGTAATAATCGCTGGACTTGTCGCTGGACTCGGCGGTGCCTATTTCACGGTTGGTGCTGTAGGTGCCTTTGGAAAAGAGATGACTGCCGGTAAGGGCTTTATCGCTTTAGCTGCAGTGATCTTTGGCCGCTGGAGTCCGCTGGGTGCAGTAGCCGCAGCGCTCCTCTTTGGCTTCGCCGATAACCTACAAGGCGTGCTCTCGATTATCGGCACGCCAATTCCTTCCGAGTTTATGTTGATGGTTCCGTATATTGCCACTGTTATCGCCGTAACCGGATTTGTCGGCAGAGTTCGGGCGCCGGCGGCAGATGGAATTCCATACCACCGCGGCGAATCCAAATGATTTCAATTGATTGGGAGTTGCTGCACCAAGAAGCTAAAACGATTATGGCTCGCTCCTATTCGCCTTACTCAAAATTTCCAGTTGGGGTCGCAGCGCTGGTAACCGATGGTCGAATCGTTACTGGCACAAATGTCGAGAACGCCAGTTATGGTTTGGGACTTTGCGCGGAGTGCGGGTTAGTTTCAAACCTGATCGCTAGTGGTGGTGGTCGATTAGTTGCGGCCGTTTGCGTTGACAGCAATGGCGCTTTTCTCTCGCCCTGTGGGCGCTGTCGACAATTATTATTTGAGCACGGTGGAAACGATCTTCTTTTTATGACACCAGATGGCCCATTACCGATGTCCAATTTATTGCCTTGGGCATTTGGTCCCGAAGATTTAGGAATAACTCCTTGAGTAAAACTGAAAACTTTGCAGCGGTAGAAGTTATTGCAGCTAAACGCGATCGACATGAACTTTCAAATGAACAAATCGATTGGGTCGTCGACGCTTACACCCGCGGGGTAGTCGCTGATGAGCAGATGTCGGCGCTACTTATGGCGATATTGCTGAATGGCATGAACTCACGTGAGATTTCGCGTTGGACTGATGCAATGATCAATTCTGGCGAACGGATGGAATGGTCTGCGCTGGATCGACCTACAGTTGATAAGCACTCCACCGGTGGCGTCGGCGACAAGATCACCTTGCCCTTAGCCCCATTAGTTGCAGCCTGCGGCGCCGCAGTACCGCAACTTTCCGGTCGCGGCTTGGGCCACACTGGTGGCACCTTAGATAAGTTGGAATCAATTCCGGGCTGGCGAGCTTCGCTGAGCAACGCCGAGATGCTGGCAGTCCTTCAAGATTGTGGCGCCGTTATTTGCGCTGCTGGCGCCGGCTTAGCCCCTGCCGACAAGAAGCTTTATGCCCTCCGGGATGTCACGGCCACGGTTGAAGCAATCCCATTGATCGCCTCATCCATCATGAGCAAGAAGATCGCCGAAGGCACCAGCGCCCTGGTTTTAGATGTTAAAACGGGCGTAGGAGCCTTTATGAGCCAGCCGGAGCGGGCAAAGGAGTTGGCCCGCACCATGGTGGAACTTGGAACCAGGGCGGGCGTGAAGACCCTGGCGCTGGTTACCGCTATGGATGTGCCCCTTGGCTTGACCGCCGGGAATGCCTTGGAAGTTCGGGAATCGGTCGAAGTTTTAGCCGGCGGCGGCCCAGCCGATATTGTGGAGTTGACCGTTATTTTGGCGCGCGAAATGTTGGCAGCTGCTGGTATTAATTCCAAACTTGACCCAGCCGAGGCGTTAAAGAATGGCGCGGCAATGGATTCTTGGCGCCGCATGATTAAAGCCCAAGGCGGCGATCCCGACGCTGCGCTTCCTGTGGCAAAAGAGAAGATCGAATTTCTTGCCGATAGCGATGGTGAATTGATCGGAATGGATGCAATGAAAGTTGGCATCGCTGCTTGGCGCTTAGGCGCTGGCCGCTCTCGTCAAGGCGAACAAGTCCAAGCCGGAGCCGGAATTGAAATTCACGCGAAACCTGGCGAACAAGTTAAAAAAGGCCAATCTATTTTTACTTTGCATACCGATGTACCAGAGCGCTTTGCCAGAGCCACCGAGGCACTTAGTGGTGCGCTGCGAATTAGTTCGACCGGTGAAAAGATAGAACGCCTGCCACTGATCATTGATCGAATAGAAGGTTGAACATGTCGCTAAATTCCATCCCGACGCTAGATCAAATTAAGCGCGCCCCCAAGGCAGTTATCCACGACCATTTAGATGGCGGCCTACGCCCAGAAACAATAATTGAACTAGCCAACGAAATTGGTTACGAAGCGCTCCCAACCAAAGATCCTGCGGCGCTCGCCGATTGGTTCCAAGAGTCTTGTGACTCGGGTTCGTTAGTTCGTTACCTAGAGACCTTTGAACACACAATCGCTGTGATGCAGACCGAAGCCGCAATTATTCGAGTTGCCAAAGAATGTGCCGTGGATCTTGCTCGTGACGGTGTTGTCTACGCCGAAGTCAGAGGCGCACCTGAACTATTTACCGCCAAAGGGCTAAACCTGAATCAAGTTATTGAGGCAACCTCCGAAGGTTTCAAACAAGGGATGGCAGCGGCAGCGGCAGAAGGAAATTCGATTCGAGTTGAACAACTTCTTTGTGCACTTCGACAGAATGATCATGCCCAATTGGTAGCCGAAAAAGTTGTTGAGTTTCGGGATCGTGGCGTAGTTGGCTTTGATATCGCTGGTCCCGAGGATGGTTTTCCGCCAACCAAACAACAAGATGCTTTTGATTATCTGCGCCAAGCAAACGCGCACTTTACAATTCACGCCGGGGAAGCATTCGGGCTACCATCGATTTGGCAAGCGATTCAAATGTGCGGCGCCGAACGACTTGGCCACGGCGTTCGAATCATTGAAGATATTGATTTAACTGGTCCAGAGCCAGTTCTTGGATTATTGGCTTCTTATGTCCGTGATCGTCGAATTCCCCTAGAGCTCTGCCCGACTTCGAATCTCCAGACTGGCGCCGCAGCATCTATTGAATCGCACCCAATTGGGATCCTTGAAAAATTGCGCTTTCGGGTAACGATTAATACTGATAATCGATTAATGAGCCGAACTTCTATGACCCACGAGATGGCCGAGGTCGTCAAGGCTTTTGATTGGACCCTTCTGGACTTGCAGCGCGTCACGATAAATGCGCTAAAGAGTGCATTTATTCCATTCGAAGAGCGCCTCGCAATTATCGAGCAGGTTGTGAAGCCTCGCTACTTAGCCTTAGCGGCAGAATAACTTTAAACTCCGATCGGATGCCAGACCGTTTTGTTCTCCATAAAGGCTTGAACCCTGGCAAGGGAATTGGAATCGTTGAAGCGGAAGATTCGCTTTAGATTTTCGACTCCTGCCAATCGAACTTCAGCCTCTTCCTTTTTAGAAAGACCAGATAGATCGATGCCATCGATATCCATGTGGCTACCCAACCAAGGTGCAAGTTCCGCACTGCTACCCGTAAGAATATTTACCACCCCAGCTGGCACATCGCTGGTCGCAAGGACTTCGCTCAGCGTGATTGCTGGAAGTGGATATTTCTCGGAGGCAATTACCACTGCGGTATTTCCGCCGGTAAGAACTGGCGCCAAGCCAGCAACTAAACCAAGCAAGGCGCTTTGTTGGCCGGCAAATATGCCAACCACTCCCAAACTTTCTGGAACCGTGAAATTGTAAAAAGGTCCAGAGACCGAGTTCGTGGAGCCACTAACGGAGGCAATCTTGTCGCACCAGCCCGCATACCAGACCCAACAATCAATCGCGGCTTCAACTTGTGATTTTGCGTTTTTGAAATTGACTCCTTCAAGCGCCGCTATTTCTTCGGCAAATTGAAAGGTACGTCCCTCCATCAATTCAGCAACGCGATAGAGAACTTGTCCGCGGTTGTATTCCGTAGCGCCGCTCCAGCCACCAAATGCGTTTCGAGCGCTAACAACGCTATCGCGTAAATCTTTGCGAGAGGCCAACGATGGATTAGCTAAAAAGTTCCCTTCGGCATCGTTAATTTCATACACTCGGCCGGATTCACTACGAGGGAAGGCACCACCAATATAAAGTTTGTAGGTCTTCTTGACATCGATGCGCATTTTATTTTCCACCCTTTACATATGCAGCCAGTCCGTGACGACCACCTTCGCGGCCCCAGCCAGATTCCTTATAGCCACCGAACGGGCTGGCCGGATCAAACTTATTGAAGGTGTTAGCCCAGATCACACCGGCGCGCAGTCGTTGGCTAGCCCAAAGAATTCGCGAACCCTTGTCGCTCCAAACACCGGCAGAGAGTCCGTATGGGGTGTTATTAGCCTTCTCGATAGCTTCTTGCGGTGTTCTAAAGGTTAGAACTGAAAGCACTGGTCCGAAGATTTCTTCGCGCGCAATGCGATGGGCTTGAGTTACTCCGGTAAAAATTGTTGGGGGATACCAAAAGCCAGTTGTTGGTAGTTCGCATGCTGGGCTCCATCGCTCTGCTCCTTCAGCATCGCCGGAATTTGCTAGTTCATTAATTCGAGCCAATTGTTCCGAGCTATTTATGGCGCCAAGATCAGTGTTCTTATCCATCGGATCGCCGACTCGAATCTGAGACATTCGGTGTTTTAACTTCTCTAAAATTTGGTCGCTGACGTTTTCCTGAACCAAAAGCCTGGATCCGGCACAACAAACATGGCCTTGATTGAAGAAGATTCCATTAACGATGCCTTCAACGGTCTCATCGATCGGGGCATCGTCGAAGACGATATTTGCAGCTTTACCGCCGAGTTCTAGTGTGAGGCTCTTCTTAGTGCCAGAAACGGCACGAGCAATGGCTTTTCCAACTGAAGTAGAGCCTGTGAAGGCGATCTTGTCGACATCGGGGTGATTAACCAAGAGGGCTCCAGTTGATCCATCACCGGTAACAATATTTACTACGCCGTCAGGAAGACCGGCCTGTTGGCAAACTTCCGCGAATAAGAGCGCTGTCATAGGTGTCGTCTCGGCTGGTTTCAGAACGACGGTATTACCGGTTGCAAGGGCTGGCGCAACTTTCCAAGCCAACATCAATAGTGGGAAATTCCACGGAATGATTTGAGCAACGACTCCATGAGGTTTTGGATCGGAGCCAAATCCGGCATGTGAAAGTTTGTCCGCCCAACCGGCATGGTAGAAAAAATGAGCGGCGGAAAGCGGGACATCCACATCGCGCGATTCTCGAATTGGTTTGCCATTATCAAGAGTCTCCAGAACGGCGAATTCCCGAGCGCGCTCTTGGAGAATTCGAGCTATTCGAAAGAGGTACTTACCTCGTTCGGCGGCGGAAAGTTTTGACCAAACTTTGTTATATGCCGTACGTGCTGATGCGACTGCAAAATCGACATCGGCCTCGGTAGCCAAACTTATTTGTGAGATTACTTTTTCGGTTGCTGGGTTGATTGTTGAAAAGAACTGTTGGCTCTTGGAATCAACAAATTTACCGCCTATAAACAGGCCGTACTGTGGTGCGATATTGAGAATCGCAGTTGATTCTGGTGCCAAGGCATATTCAAAGTTGCTCATATTCGATTCCATTAATCTAGGGTCACATAATTTGGGCTGGAGTAAAAACCTTCACGCATCTTCATTCTTTGCATCAATAGATCATTCAGCAGTGCACTAGCACCGATTCTAAAAAGTGATGGTTTCAACCATTCCGGCCCAGCGGTTTCATTAACTAGTACAAGCTGCTTGATTGCATCTTTTGTATTTCTAATACCGCCAGCTGGTTTTACGCCAATTCGGCGGCCAGATAGTTGGTAGAAGTCTCGTACCGCTTCGAGCATTACCAGAACTACCGGGGCAGTTGCGGCTGGCGCAATCTTGCCGGTGCTAGTTTTAATGAAATCCGCGCCAGCTAACATCGCTAAATATGAGGCTTTTCGGACGTTGTCATAGGTAACAAGCTCGCCGGTTTCGAGAATGACTTTCAAGTGAGCGCGATCGCCACAGAGGGATTTAATGAGCACTATCTCGTCAAAAACTTTGCCAAGGTTTCCCGATAGGAATGCACCGCGGTCAATCACCATATCAATTTCGGTCGCGCCATTATTTATGGCATCTTGGGTATCTTGGCGTTTCACTTCTATTGACGCTCGGCCAGATGGGAAAGCGGTTGTTACTGCGGCGACATGGATCGCGCCACCACCAATAGCATCAAGTTGGGTTCGAGCAATTTTCACCATATCGTTATAAACGCAGACTGCACCAACGCTTGGGACGGATGAATCCATTGGATCGGGGCGCACGGCTTTTGTGCAAAGTGCTTTTACTTTTCCGGGAGTGTCAGCGCCTTCGAGCGTGGTTAGGTCAACCATTGAAATCGCTAAATCAATCGCCCATTTCTTACTGGCGGTCTTGATACTTCGAGTCGCCAACATGGCGGCTCTGGAATCTGCACCCACTTGATCAACCGCAGGTAAATTTCCTAAGAAGTGACGCAGAGATGATTCGCTACCATCAATGATCATGTGAGGATCGCAAGTAGTTCAGTCTTTAAGGCAGTCACAATAGTTTCAGCACTCTCTTTATCTTGGTCAGTTCCATCCGGGCGAACGACTTCAATGTAACACTTCAACTTCGCCTCGGTGCCGCTGGGGCGAACGATAATTCTTACTCCCTGCTCGAGCCAGATTCGAAGTCCGTTAGTGGGCGGCAAACTATTTTCTGGAGCCAGAAGATCCTCGAATTTAATTACTTTATAGCCAGCGATAGCTTCAGGGCGATCGCTTCTGATCTTCGCTAGAACCTTATCTACTTGGTCTAATGAGGCGACTCGAATGGAAATTTGCTCGGTGCGATGGAAACCGTAGGTATTCCAGATCAGATCCAGATATTCAATAACGCCAGTATTGCGTTCCTTTAGTACGCCCAAAACCTGAGCCAACATCAAGGCGGCGGAGACGCCATCCTTATCATTGACGGTAAGCGCATCTACGGCATAACCCAGTGCCTCTTCATAACCAAAGCCCAGATTTTCAATCTTTGCTAACCATTTAAAGCCAGTTAAAGTTTCATGAAATTCAATTCGGTGGTGGTTCGCAATCTTGCTCAGGATCGAAGAAGAGACGATGGAGTTTGCAAATGATTTTCCGACAATCAATTCTGGCATTTCGGAGGCGATGAAATACCCCAACAGTGCGCCAACTTCATCACCGCGCAACATTCGCCATCCGACTTTTGGATCTAACGCCGCAGCGGCACAGCGATCGGCATCGGGATCATTTGCAATCACCAGGTCAGCATTGCTCTCCTTTGCGGTTTGCAGTGAAAGATCAATTGCACCGGGCTCTTCTGGATTTGGAAATTGAACAGTTGGAAAGTCGGGATCTGGTTGCGCTTGGGCCGCGACCAAAATTGGCGCCGCGTAGCCAGCGGCAGCGAATACTGCTTCCACCGTTTCGGTGCCAACGCCGTGCATTGCAGAATAAACGATCTTATTTTGATAGCTCTTGGACGCTAATTTAATTGTTCTTGAAATGTATGCATTAAAAATGTCGTCATTAAGAATTGTCCACTCAGTTCCTCTGGGACTGGCGCTATGAATCTTCGCAATTTCGGCGGCAATCTCAATATCAGCTGGCGGCACGATTTGTGAACCGTAATATCGTTGTCCGGCTACGGTGCCACCTAAGTAAACCTTGTAACCATTATCTTGTGGTGGGTTATGGCTTGCTGTAACCATAACTCCAGCACCTACTTGGAGCTCGTTAACTGCAAAGGCGAGAACCGGTGTTGGCAATGGCCGTGGCAGGATAAAGACTTCTAGGCCAGCTCCTGAAAAAATTTCCGCGCTTTCAAAAGTGAAATCTTCGGAGCCATACCTGGCATCACGACCGATAACTACCGAAGTTAAATGGTGTCGCTTCATATATACGGCTAGGCCTGCAGCCGCTCTACTAACGACGGCACGATTCATGCAAGATGGTCCAGGACCCATGGGACCACGCAAACCCGCGGTGCCAAATTGAAGAAAGCCAGAAAATGATTGCCGTAGTTGAACTTCATTTCCTTCGGCAAGCCAATTGCGAAGTTGCTCAGCGGTAATTGGATCTGGGTCTAGGGCGATCCATTCTTCGACTTCTGCACGGAGTTGGTTATCAATCACAGTTGTGGCAGCACCTTCCCGAGTAGTTCACCCATTCGGCCAGCTGCCGCCTTTCCAGCGGCAATAACTTCTTCATGGCTTAACTTTTCCCCTGTAACACCAGCGGCGGCATTGGTAACTAATGAGATGCCGAGAACTTCAGCGCCAAGCGCGTGGGCCGCAATTGCTTCTGGAACCGTTGACATGCCAACTAGATCCGCTCCCATGGTTCGCATCATGGAAATTTCGGCGGGAGTTTCATATGCCGGACCGCGCCAATGAACATAAACGCCTTCAGAGAGCGATGGATCTTCCTTCTTTACGATAGCTCGAATCCGCTTGCTATAAAGGTCAGTGACATCAACGAAATCTGCCCCAATCAATGGGCTTACGCCGGTCAGGGATATGTGATCTCGAATTAGAACTGGTTGACCTACGGTGTAGCCGCGATTGATTCCGCCGCAGGCATTGGTAAGGACGACAACTTTGCATCCAGCTTTCACTGCAGTTCGAACGCCGTGGACGACCGGCTCGATTCCCTTACCTTCATAAAGGTGAGTTCGACCTAAGAAGACCAAAGCGTGGATCGGGCCGCTCGGACCAACCAAGTCATAAGAGCGAATTACGCCACCGTGACCAACAACGGTTGGCGGCAAAAATCCTGGAACGTCAGTGGCTGCAAACTCGTGGGTAGGAGTTCCTAAGGAATCGGCGGCAGATATCCAGCCCGACCCCATTACTAGGGCAACATGGTGGGAATTTTTGCCAGTCAGTTCCGAAATTTTCTTAGCTGCCAACGTGGCCGTTCCTAGTGGATCTGTATATAAATCACTCATAAGCGAAACTTATCGGAAGGTTCCGCTAATCGTTAGTGGGATGGGAGCGCAGCTCCTGAAGGTAGTCATCTGGAGCGCCAGCGGCAATCGCGGAATCGATCATAATTTTAAGGTAGCGCTGGCTGGGATAACCACCTTCAAAGCCATTTAGAACATAGATAAAGGACAAGGGCGAACCATCCAAGGTTTGTACCCTCAGGCGAATTTTCCGATAGAGGTCGGCGGCAATTCCCTCCCACTGATCCAGCGAGCTTTCATCGAAATCCGTTAACTCATAGAGGGAGACGAAGACATGAGAGCCCGGTGATTCAACAATTGTGGCAACGGAACCTTCCCAGCCGATATCTTCGCCGCCAAAAGTTAGGCGCCATCCTTCGATCCAGCCGGTTCCACGGTGAGGCGAGTGTGGGGCGCGCTCCAGCATTTGCCTGGGATCCATATTTGATCCATATGCTGCGTAGAGCGCCATGAGCGGGAGTTTAGTTAATTAATCCTCAATAACACAGAGAATCGAGCCGCTGGCTACGGTCTGTCCGACACCGACATGAAGTTTGGCAACCGTTCCAGCCTTATGGGCGATCAATGGCTGCTCCATTTTCATGGCTTCTAGGACCACGATCAAGTCGCCGACTTCAACCCGGTCGCCATTGGATTTCACAATTTTTACCACGGTACCTTGCATCGGGCTTTCGAGGGAATCACCCGCAATCTTTCCAACTCCACTTGGCTTGACGCGGTGTCGCTTGTGAAGGGGCTCGGGGGTGTGCATCAATACTTCAAAACGATGGCCATCAACCTCTGCGATGATTTTTTGGGAAGCTGCCTTCGAATCGGCGACCCCTTGTTTGAAGGAAAAAGGTTCGATTTGATTGTCGAATTCGTTTTCGATGTAGCTGGTGTAAACCTTAAATTCGTCAGTGAAATTTGGGTCGTTAACTATCGCTTTATGAAACGGCAACGCAGTAGCCAAGCCACCGATGTGGAACTCTTTTAAAGCCCTTCGGGCGCGCGCAATCGCCTCGTCTCGAGTAGCAGCAGTGACGATTAATTTTGCTAACAGGGAATCAAAGTGGGAACCGATCGTGTGGCCATGATCAAAGCCAGCGTCAATTCGTACGCCAGGACCATCGGGTACTTCCCACTTGGTTATTGTCCCGAGCGATGGGAGAAAGCCCTTCCCAGGGTCTTCGCCGTTGATTCGAAATTCGATGCTGTGCCCGCGAATGACAGGATCAACCGGATTTATTTTCTCGCCAGCGGCAATTCGAAATTGTTCGCGAACTAGGTCTAGACCAGTGACTTCTTCACTCACGGGGTGCTCTACTTGCAGGCGAGTATTAACTTCTAAGAATGAGATGGTTCCATCTGCCCCGATCAAGAATTCACAAGTACCTGCGCCAACATAGCCAGCCTTCTTCATAATTGCCTTGCTGGAGGAATACAGCTGATCAATTTGAGCTTGCGTAAGGAATGGAGCGGGAGCTTCTTCAACCAATTTTTGGTGTCGTCGCTGCAATGAGCAATCGCGCGTGCTGACAACGACAGCCGTGCCAAACGAATCAACAAGTACTTGGGTTTCAACGTGTCTTGGCTTATCTAAATATCGCTCGACGAAACATTCACCACGACCGAAGCCAGCGATAGCTTCTCGGACTGCTGATGCATACAGCTCCGGAATCTCTTCTAAGTTACGCGCGACCTTTAGCCCGCGACCGCCACCACCATGAGCGGCTTTGATCGCAACCGGAAGTCCGTGCTCTTGGGCGAAGGCGATGATCTCTTCTGGGGTGGTAACGGGGTCGATTGTTCCGGCGACCAAAGGTGCTCCAACTTCGGCGGCAATTTTGCGCGCTGAAACTTTATCGCCCAATAATCGAATTGCTGCTGGCGAGGGCCCAATCCAAATTAAACCGGCGGCGATAACCCGATCGGCAAAATCTGCATTTTCGGAGAGAAAGCCATATCCAGGGTGAACCGCTTCAGCGCCACTGCGCTTGGCAATTTCGATTATTTTATTTTGATCCAAGTAACTATCGGCAGCAGATAACCCGTTTAAGGCATAAGCCTCGTCGGCGGTTGCAACATGTAGCGAAGTTCGATCTTCATCTGAATAGATTGCGATGCTCTTAATTCCGTGATCGCGGCAGGCTCGGGCGACACGTACGGCGATCTCGCCGCGATTAGCGATAAGTACTGATTTCACGCTGGAACCACCATCTCTGCGATCTCGGACCACTGTAATCCTAGAGAGATTATTGCTCTTCGAAGAAGCGGCAAGGAAAGTCCAATGATCCCGCTGGGATCACCTTCAATTCGTTCAATAAATGGCGCGCTCAAGCCATCTAGTGTGAAACCGCCGGCCACGTGAAGTGGCTCACCGGAGTCGGCATAGTCCTCGATCTCGCGGTCAGTCATATCTGCAAAATAAACTTTAGATGTTGAGATATCGGAAACTTCTATCTCTTGCTGATTGTCAATGATGCAGTGACCGGTATGCAGCAGCCCCATCTTTCCGCGCAACATCTTGGAGCGGGCGATGGCATTTTCTCGCGTCTCTGGTTTACCTAATGATTGCCCTTCAAATTCAAAAGTAGAGTCACAACCAATAACTAGGTATTCCGGACCGACCAATTTTCGAACAGTGTGAGCTTTAAGGATTGCTAGCGCTACCACCATTTCTGCTGGAGTAAGTGAAGTCATGGCAGGATCTTCTTCATCGACGCCACTTACGATAATCGTCGGATTAATACCAACGCTTTGGAGCAATGATTTCCGAGATGCAGAAGCCGAGGCCAGGACTACCTGACGGAGGGGCTGAAAAGTCATTAGAAAGTTGGTCCCCACTTCCGAGGTAGGGGTTGGCGAATTTGAGATTTACGCCAAAGCCCTGCGGACTCGATCTTCTTTACAACTGGGGTTGGCAGCGCTTTTTCCAAAGCAGCTAGTTCAGCTTCGGTCGGAGTGCCATTAAGAATGGTGAATCGGCGCTCCATTAGAGGGGAATATTTCCATGTTTGCGTGGTGGTAGGGCAACGCGCTTGTTTCGAAGCGCTCGAAGCGCTCGGGTAATTTGGTGACGAGTCTCTTGGGGCTCGATTACGGCGTCAATAAAACCGCGGTCGGCGGCAATGTATGGATTGAGAAGGGTCTCTTCATAGTCGTCCATCAATTCTTTTCGTAGCGTCTCCGGCTCAGCGGAATCAGCTAAATCTTTGCGATAGAGAATGTTTACGGCACCTTGCGCGCCCATAACGGCGATCTGACCAGTTGGCCAAGCCAAATTGATATCGGCACCAAGATGTTTTGATCCCATGACAATATAAGCGCCACCGTAAGCCTTGCGAGTGATCACAGTAATAAGCGGTACTGAGGCCTCGCCGTAGGCATAGAGCAACTTTGCACCGCGTCGAATAATCCCATTCCACTCTTGATCGGTACCAGGCAGAAATCCCGGAACGTCAACCAAAGTAATAATTGGAATACCAAAGGCATCGCAGGTGCGAACGAAGCGAGCTGCTTTTTCACTGGCATCGATATCGAGGGTGCCGGCTAATGCTTGAGGCTGATTTGCGACGATGCCGACTGAGCGACCTTCGATCCGACCGAAACCTACGATGATATTTGGGGCAAAGAGGGCGTGAACTTCAAGGAAGTCGGCCTCATCGAGAAGTGCTTCAATCAAGATTCGCATGTCATAAGGTTTATTTGGATTGTCGGGGATTAACGAATCCAGAGCGCGGTCCGCTGGCGCAATATCTTCGCTCTCGGTTGGTGGCAACAATGGTGATTCATCCATGTTGTTGCTTGGTAAATAGGACAGGAGTGCTTTCACATAATCGAGCGCGTCATCTTCGCTTTCGGCCAGGTAATGAGAAACGCCAGTTTTTGCATTATGAGTTTGAGCCCCGCCCAAAGCTTCCATTTCAACATCTTCGCCAGTAACTGCCTTGATGACATCAGGCCCGGTTATAAACATATGCGATGTTTCATTAACCATAATTACAAAATCAGTTACCGCGGGGGAGTAGACCGCCCCGCCAGCACTTGGTCCCATAATTACTGAAATCTGTGGGATCACACCCGAGGCACGAACATTTCGTTTGAAGATTTCGCCGTACATACTTAATGAAGCAACACCTTCCTGAATGCGTGCCCCGCCAGAGTCATTGATTCCAACTAGTGGAATTCCGCTCTTCATTGCAAAGTCCATGACCTTAACAATTTTTTCGCCAACGACTTCGCCGAGGCTGCCTCCGAAGACTAAAAAATCTTGAGAGTAAATGGCGATTGAGCGACCGTCGATAGTTGCATAGCCCGTAACAACGCCATCGCCGTAGGCGCGATTCTTTTCCATTCCGAAATTCGTGGAGCGATGTCGGGCAAAAGTATCCATCTCAACAAAAGAGCCCGGATCAACTAATCTCTCGATGCGCTCCCTAGCGGTTAACTTTCCTTTTGCGTGCCGTTTTTCAACCGCGCTCTCTGAAACGCTATTTATCGCCGCAAGGCGACGTCGACGCAAATCTGCATTCTTTCCGGCTGTTGTACGCATATCATCAGTCACAGTCCTACCGTACTAGTGATGAGGCTCTAGGTGAAACGTCCCGCCCTTGATCAGCAAGAGATATCTCAACGGCTGGGCGACAGTTACTGGCGAGTAAGCGTTCATGACCAAGTGACCTCTACGCAATTGTTATTGCGAAAATCAAATCCCGTGCCAGGAGCAGTAATAGTCGCGGAATATCAAAGCCAAGGTCGTGGTCGACTAGGCCGAAGTTTTGATTCCATAAGTGGTTCTGGTCTCTTGTTTTCGGCATATGTAAGACCAAGTCTTGAAGATTCGAAATGGGGTCTGCTGCCGTTACTGGTGGGTACGACGATTGCACAAGTGCTAAATAAACTTACAAATTCAAATCATTATTTAACCAAATGGCCCAATGATGTAGTTGCTCCCGAAGGAAAGGTCTGTGGGGTCCTTTGCGAATATTCGGACAATGGTGTTCTGGTTGGCGTCGGAGTAAATGTAACCACTGAAGTAGCTGAATTGCCGGTGCCCACGGCCTCATCAGTAATTTTGGCATCTGGAATGGAATTGGATCGTAACGAATTGCTCATTTCTCTGCTCGCCGCTCTATCGGTAAATATGGCAGCTTGGGAAGCAGGAGCCGATATTTTGACGGACTACCTATTGCTTAGTTCAACCATTAACCAAGAAGTCGAAGTAACTTTGCCGGGCAGCCGTATTTTACGATCGGAGGCGATTGGAATCTCTTCTGATGGTGGACTGATTTTAGCCTCGGGCGAGACGGTTACGGTTGGCGATGTACTGCACGTACGCAACCAAGTGAAGTAACCTTTAGCAGTGTCCTTTCCTAAAGTTGGCGTAATTGGTGCTGGACAACTCGCCCGCATGCTCGCAGTTCCTGCCAATTACTTAGGAATTGAATTTGAAGTATTTTCCCAGAGCGCAACTGATTCAGCGGCGCAAATCTGTAATTTCGTAATAGGTGATTACAGAAACAGTGAAGAAGTTGTTGCATTTGCAAAGATGTGTGATGTCGTCACTTTTGAGCATGAGCTAATCCCACAGTCGGTTATTAAAGAGATTGAAAAGGCCGGAATAAAGGTTTATCCAAGTTCGGAAAGTTTTATTTTTTCCCAGAATAAAATTGAAATGCGAAAGCGTTGCGAAGCGTTGGGATTACCGAATCCCAGGTGGGAGATTCATACTGGCGAAAATCCCAGCTTGGAATTTCCTCTTATTGCAAAGCTGCCCATGGGCGGTTATGACGGTCGGGGAGTTTACGTAATATCAAATATTGATGAGTTAGAAAATCTTTATGCAACGATCAAGTCGCCAATCCTGCTCGAAGAGAAATTGGATTTCTCCTACGAAATTTCGGTGATGGTAGCTCGCTCGCCTCATGGTCAGGCAGCAACTTGGCCAGCTACATTGACAGTTCAGACTGATGGAATCTGCACTTCAACCATCACTCCGGTTCCGGATCTTTCCGAGGAACTCGCAATTCAGGCGCAATCTATTGCGCTCGCAATCGCCGCCGGAATTTCCTTAGTAGGGGTAATGGCGGTTGAAATGTTCTTGGTCGGTGATCACCTAGTGATAAATGAGCTGGCTCTCAGACCCCATAATTCCGGGCACTGGAGCATTGAAGGTGCCATAACCAGTCAATTTGAGCAGCATTTGCGCGCCATTTTGGATTTACCGTTAGGCAGCACAGCCATGGTTGCCGATTATGCCGTGATGGGAAACCTGCTTGGCGGGGATAAGAGCGATATGTATCGCCCTTATCTGCATTTGATGGCCCGGAACCCAGCGCTGCATTTTCATCAATATGGCAAAGAGGTGCGCCCGGGAAGAAAGATTGGCCACGTTACCGCGATCGGCGCCGATCTTCTAGAATTACGGAACGAGATTGAGCACGCAGTCGACTACATGAGTGGGGCGATCGATGAGTAGCCAAGTAGCAATTGTTATGGGATCTGATTCCGATTGGCCAACGATGCAAGAAGCCGCCAATGTCTTGGATGAATGCGGCATCGAATTTGATATTGATGTCGTAAGTGCACACCGCACCCCCCAAGAAATGTTGGATTTCGCGAAATCAGCTAAGGCAAATGGAATCAAAGTAATTATTGCGGGTGCGGGCGGCGCCGCACATTTGCCAGGCATGATTGCGGCAGCAACAACTTTGCCGGTAATTGGCGTGCCAGTTGCACTCAAGTATTTAGATGGTATGGATTCACTTCTTTCAATTGTTCAAATGCCTGCCGGGATACCCGTAGCAACGGTTGGCGTTGGCAATGCGAAGAATGCTGGACTTCTAGCAGCGCGAATTCTTGGAGTTAGCGATTCGGTTGTTGCAACAAAAGTTGGCGAATTAATGGAGAAAGCACGACAAGAATCTTTGGAAAAAGGGAAGAATTTAAAAAACAAACGAAATCAAAAGCCGGGCTTTAATTAATTGCTTTTCTTCCCAGAGCGCGAAACTTCCAACCAGCGCTAATCCAAAGATCTCGGTCCAGTGCATTTCGACCATCAATAATTATGGGCCGCTTGACCAAACCGATAAGTTTTACTGGATCTAGTTCGCGATATATTTTCCATTCAGTTAAATGCAAAATTAGATCTGCTTCAGCAATGCACTCTTCAATCGATTCGGCGTAGTTCAAGACCGGAAACCGAAGTTGTGCGCTCTTTAGCGCTTTTGGATCATGAACCGTTACCGCCGCTCCAGCCGCTTGAAGTTGAGAAGCTATGTCGAGCGCTGGCGAATCGCGAACATCATCGCTGTCTGGTTTAAATGCCGCTCCAAGAATTGCAATCTTGTAACCAATTAGATTTTCTTCGAGTTCGGCTCGAACTAAATCAATCACTCGAGTGCGAGCCCGCAGATTGATCGCATCGATCTCGCGAAGGAATTCAAGCGACTGGTCAGCACCCAACTCTTGAGCTCGAGCCATAAAGGAGCGAATATCTTTTGGTAGACAGCCGCCGCCAAATCCAATTCCAGCTTGCAAAAATCGGCTACCAATTCTTGGGTCATATCCGATTGCCTTGGCCAAAACAGTGACATCGCCGCCAGCGGCTTCACAAACTTCAGCCATTGCATTTATAAATGAAATCTTTGTTGCTAGAAATGAATTTGCAGCGCCTTTTACTAATTCGGCGGTGGGTAGATCAGCTCTAATCCAAGGAACATCTTCGGCTAAGTTTTGAGCATAAACTTCTTTTAATATGGCTTCGGCATCATCGTTAGTGACACCCACGACCAACCGATTTGGGTGGAGCGTATCTTCAACCGCAAATCCTTCGCGAAGAAATTCGGGGTTCCATGCCAGATCCAATAACGGATTAACGTGTTGCAATCTTGCAAGTAGCCGTTCCGCCGTTCCGACTGGAACCGTGGATTTACCAACCACTAGTGAGCCGCTCTTTATTACTGGAGCAAGGTTTTCGATAGCGCTATCGACGTAAGATAAATCGGCCGCCAGGCTGCCAGCCCGCTGTGGTGTGCCAACGCAGACGAAGTGAACATCGGCCGATGCAGCGGAAGTGATGGAATCCGAGAAAGTCAGCCGGCCACTAGCTAGTTCAGCCACCAGCAATTCTTGTAAACCAGGCTCATAAAAAGGAAGCTCGCCGGCGCTTAGAGCGCTGATCTTCGACGCGTCAATATCAATGCCAACTACCTGGAAGCCCATGGAACTCATGCAAGCGGCGTGCGTCACACCAAGGTACCCAGTACCAATTACGGAAATTTTCAGCGTCATTAGCCCGATAGTAGCGTCCGAAAACGGTACCGTGGGAACTCTATGAGTGAAGAAACCGTAAACCCTTCTGCCCTTGATGCTTTTGCCTACCCCGGGGTCTCGGTTGTCCTGCCAATTTTAAATGAAGAGCGAGATTTGGCCGAGGCGGTCACGGCAATTCTGGCCCAGCGCTATCCCGGCGAATTTGAGGTCATTCTCGCAATCGGCCCTTCTAACGATCGAACTCATGAGATAGCCGCTCAACTGGCGAGCCAAGACGCTCGGATACTTTTAGTTGAAAATCCAACCGGTCGAACCGCTAACGGATTGAATTTAGCAATCGCAGCAGCAAACTTTCCCATAATTTGCCGGATTGATGGCCATGCTGAAATCTCGCAAAGTTATGTACAAGAAGCGGTCTTGCTTTTGGCCAAGACGGGCGCAGTAAACGTTGGCGGCGTAATGGCGGCCGAAGGAAAGAACTACTTCGAGCGGGCGGTAGCAACTGCAATGCGCTCGCCGTTAGGCGTTGGCCCCGCGCGCTTTCATGTTGGGGGCAGCGCTGGTGCCGCTGACACGGTCTATTTAGGAACTTTTGATAAGCAAGCGTTACTTGCTGCAGGTGGTTATGACGAACGTTTCACCCGGGCGCAAGATTGGGAGTTAAATTTTAGGCTCCGTCAGGCTGGTGGAATTATCTGGTTTGACCCCAGCTTGATCGTTCGATATCGGCCGCGTTCTTCAATCAAAGCGCTCGGCAAACAATATTTTGAATATGGTCGATGGCGTCGAGCCGTTGCCAGAAGTCACAAAGGGACAATCAATTATCGCTACTTGGCGCCGCCGATCGCGCTTCTTGGTCTTTTAATTTCAATTCTGACTGGTGTTCTTATTAGCCCGGTTTTCTTTCTTCCAGCTGCGGGCTATCTGTTATTGATTCTTATTGGCGCCGCGGTCATTGGAAATTCGATTGCCGAAAAATTAATTCTTCCAACCGTCTTAACCACGATGCATTTGTCTTGGGGGTTTGGCTTCTTGACCTCGCCCCGCGGTCTTATCCCAGAAGAGCAGTGAATCAGGTGCGAAAAGTATTAGCGATAACTCTCGCCCTCCTTTTCTTTGGGAGCTCGCTTGCAGTAGGCGCTGATCCGGTTCCTGCCAACTTTGTTATAAGTGGTTCCGGGTATGGCCACGGCGTTGGCCTCAGCCAAATTGGCGCTCGCGGTCAAGCGTTAGCTGGTAAATCTGCCGCCGAGATTTTGTCTTACTACTTTCCAGGTGCCAGCGTTGCTCCAGTCGATGACAGCGCGTTGATTAGAGTCAATGTCGGACACCAACTCAAATCTGCGACGATTGCGGTTGATAAAGCGATTACAAAAGACTCTAGTTTTCAATTAATTGCCGGTAGCGCAACTCAAGGAACGCCAATCTCTTTTGCGACCGCGCCATCTGTTGGAGTTTATGACCAGCGAGCTTCGTTAAAGTTTTCGATAGTTGGAAAGCAAGTAAAGGCAGTTGTCGCTGGAGCCGGAATCGCTTCACCAATAATTACCGTGGGCGACATTTTTACCGTTCGCTGGCCCGGCACGGATTCTTTTGATGGCCCACCTTCAGGAATTGTGATTTCAGGAGTAGCTGCTGGAATTCGATTGCGCTATGGCCAAGTTCGTGTGAGCGCTGTGGCAGTAACAGGAGTTGGCTATCGCCTGGAAATCTCTGACTCGTTAGCCGTTCACGACGAATATCTTTATGGCGTCAGCGAGGTTTCATCTTCATGGCCGTTAGCTGCATTGGAGTCTCAAGTCATTGCTTCGCGCACTTACGCGTTAGCTAGGTTGGGAAAGATTAAAAAGGATTGCGATTGCCAAGTTTATAACACTAAATATGATCAAAATTATGTTGGTTACGCCAAAGAGGATGAAGCCAGATACGGAAAACTTTGGGTAAGTGCAGTTGATGAATCAACGATCGACCCAACTCATTCTTTAGCAATTCTCTATAAAGGCAAACCAATTAATGTCTATTTCTTCTCATCAAGTGGTGGGGCGACGCAACGAAGTCTGGATGTTTGGGGAACCGCATTCCCTTATCTAACAAACGTGCCAGATCCTTGGAGCCTAGATCCAACGCTAAATCCAAAGTACGCACATTGGGATCGAACTATTACTCAAGCGGTTATGGCAGCTGCCTTTGGGCTACCGGATGTCGTTCGCTACCAAGTGACTTCGCGGACTGCGACTAATAGCGTGAAAGCGGTTAAAGGGTTTTCGAGTGATGGAACCGCGAAGACTTTAAGTGTTAGCGATTTTAAGACTCGAGTTAAATTGCCCTCTTCTTGGTTTGATTTGCCAACCCCAACGCCAACTCCGACGCCGACAGCTAGTTAGTTCGAATGAAGAATCGAATTTAAGCCGCCCCAACTTCCAATCTTAGGAAGTGCTTCGATCCCGCCAGTTTGGGAGTTTCGGCGAAAGAGCAAGTTGTTTGCTCCCGAAAGATCCCTGGCCTTAACCGAACTGCCATCAGGAAGTGAAACTTTTGAGCCGGCTGTTAAATAGAGTCCAGATTCCACAACACAGTCATCACCCAATGAAATACCAAGACCAGAATTAGCACCGAGCAATGAGCGCTCTCCGATGGAGATTACGGTTGTGCCACCACCACTTAGGGTTCCCATAATCGAGGCGCCACCTCCGATATCGCTGCCATCACCAACGATCACGCCGGCGCTGATTCGACCTTCGACCATTGATTTGCCCATGGTTCCGGCATTGAAATTTACGAAGCCTTCGTGCATGACGGTTGTGCCCGAAGCGAGATATGCACCTAAGCGCACCCGGTCGGCATCGGCGATTCGAACGCCGCTAGGGATTACATAATCAACCATTCGCGGGAATTTATCGACCGAGAAAATAGTTAACTGGCCCAGCTTCTGGCGCAGGCGCGGCGCGATCTCATTAAACGTACTTAGCAGGCAGGGACCCGCGGAGGTCCAAGCCACATTATTTAATATCCCGAAAATTCCTGATAAATCTAAGCCGTGAGGCACCACAAAACGATGTGAGAGCAAATGCAATCGCAGGTAGGCATCTGGAACGGACTGTGGCGCGGCACTTAAATTGATCTCTATTGCAACCAATTCCTTTGTGACTTCTCGAGCCGAATCTGGACTTAAGAATTCACCAAGATTTGGTGCACTTTGTTCCGCCAAGTGGCCAAGGCCCAATTGGAAAAAATAGGTGTCAAGAATCGAGCCATCAGCTGCGATGGTGGCAACCCCAAATCCAAATGCTTGCGTCATGCGCCAACGCTACCAAAGTCTCTAGAATGGCGGATATGACCACCAAACCTCGGATCGCGGTTTATTGCGCATCGTCGCCGACACTTGATCAGAAATATTTGGATTTAGCCTTTGAATTGGGTGTAGCAATTGCCAATGCTGGCTTTGATTTAGTCTGGGGCGGCGGCAAGACTTCAATGATGGGAGCCGTGGCTCAAGGTGCTCGAGAAAACGGGGCCGCTACTTTTGGTGTTATTCCGGAAAAATTAATTTCGGTTGAATTCGCCGATGAGGGTTCTTCAGAGCTTTTGGTTGTGAGTGATATGAGAGAACGCAAAGGCCAGATCGAAACAATGAGCGATGCTTTCATTGCCCTGCCCGGTGGAATCGGAACCCTTGAAGAGTTCTTTGAAATTTGGGTCGGTCGATATCTTGGATTTCACTCGAAGCCGGTAGTGGTTTGCGATCCTTTTGATGTTTACACACCCTTGAAAGCCTCGTTAGTGCATCTTCAAGATTTGGGTTTTATGAAGCCGGGTCAGAACGAACTCGTTGCTTGGTGTACTGATGTAACTTCCGCGGTTTCGGCTTGTTCGCCAGAAAGTTCAAATTGAAGTTTCGGGTCAATGAATTTAGCGTGACGCTCGATATCAAAGCTCCAGATCGAGAGCTGTCGGTTGAGCGGGTATGGGAGTATCTAGTCGATTGGGAGGGTCAATCTGATTGGATGTTCCAAACCAAAGTTTGGAGCGATCTTGAAGGTGGGCGAGAAAACGGTGTCGGAATCAAAATATCGGCGCTAACCGGGTTATTCGCCAAGAAATTTGCCAGCGCAAAGCTCGGACTATTGGACGAGATGGTCGTAACGAAGTGGCAGCCGCCCCTCTTTTGCGAGGTTGACCATGTTGGTCGAATTATCAAAGGGCTCGGCACATTTAGGCTCGAACCGATCGATGGCGCGATTCGTTTTCACTGGTTTGAGCGAATCGAAGCACCCTGGCCCATTTTGTTGTTGGTACGGCCAGGAATCTTGGCTGGGGTTCATATTTCACTCCGGCGCCTGCGCCGGCTGGTAATTGCGACAAATAATTGACGCTTTATTCTCAGTCCTGACTAGTAATCTGCCCTCTGTGGCAGAAAAATCCCTCTCCGAGCTCATTGCGAGCCTGCCAGAGGAGGAGCGCATCATCCTCTCCCTCCACTATTTAAAGGGTCACGATGCAATGGCAATCGCCAATCTGCTCGGAGTTCCAGAACGAGCGGTGCTTTCCCTGATCACAATTGCCAAAACTCGGCTGTTGGCAGCCTTAGACCCAAGTAATTGAGCCTCGTTAGCCGATTTCCCACCTGCCCCATGGATGCGAGATACTTCTCCTCTGCAATTTAATGGCGAGGCTTAGTCGCCCAGACGAGATCAAGGGAGTCGAAATATGGCAGCCATGAAACCACGTACTGGCGATGGACCGATGGAAGTAACCAAGGAAGCTAGAAGTTTGGTTATGCGAATTCCACTAGAAGGTGGCGGCCGATTGGTTGTTGAACTCAATGTCGAAGAGGCTACTAATTTAGGAAATGCCCTTCAGGCGGCGGTCGCTCTCGTAAAAAAGTAGTAACTCCCAAGCCCCAGCAGGGCTAACGGCAAGGTCAGAAATATTGCAATTACGGCTGCTTGTTGATCGGCGCCGTTCAAACTTAATTCGGCAAAAAGCAGTGAAACTGAGAATCCTAAAGTCCCAAGCCCGCCCGCCAGCCATAGCGCTGATTTTGAAAGTTGAAGCTCAACCTTAAATAATTTTGCTGCGATTTGGGCTCCGAGCGCGATCCCCAGTGGTTTACCCAAGAGGCGTGCTAAAACTAAAAGCGTGATCAACTTTCCAAGCCGAGAGTTAGCCGGCCAATTCAATTCAATTGCAAGCGCGGCGAAAAGAAATAATGGAATCGCTACGAAACTGGAAATCGGCTCCCAGCGGCGCAGGGCACCTTGAATATTTTTACTCGTGGTGCTTACCCCCAAGAGGACGCCATAAACCGTTGGGTGAATGCCGCAGGCGAGAAAGAATCCCCAGCCGATTACGGCGGGAAAGATCGCTAATGCGCCAAAGTGTTTTATCCGTTGAACACTCCAAGCCAGCCCAATTGAAATTAGCGCCAATATAAAAGGAAGTAATGCGAAATGGTAGTGATATTTAAGCCCGATCACGGCGATGGATCCGACATCATCGGCAATTGCTAGCACCAAGATAAAAGTTCGAAGGCGCAGGAAACCGCGCCCCCCAATGAGAGTCAATACCGCGAGCGCAAAGGGTAGATCGGTTGCCATTGGCACCCCCCATGCTGCGGGATTCGCGCCAAATGTATGGGCCCCAAAAAAGTAGAGCAGGGCAGGGATTGTCATACCAAGCAGCGCGGCGCCGACCGGCGGAAGTATGGCAGCTCGCTTATTGCCACCCGAGATTAATTCGCGCCGAAGCTCCAAACCCGCAACGTAGAAAAAAATTACAAGTGGTCCAGCAGAAACCCATTCTCGAACCGACATTTGTTGGCCAATTGCCGAAAGCGAGTGGCTAAAGAAATTTAGTTGGTGCAGCTGTGCCAAAAGCAAGCTTAAGAGCGCTACTGGAAGTAAAAGGATGGCGGATGCGCGCTCATTCTTTAGAAACTTCGCCACGCCACCTCTCGACTTCACAGAACTCTCCTTCATTCGTTAGCGTCAGCCATATGAATTACCGGCCCACCATCAAGTCCTATCTAACACCGCTTCCGGTGGGTACGTTGAACAATTCCACATTAGTTAGGTACTTGAAGGGAATCGATGCCGCAGTTTTCGCGGTCGGCCAATCCGAATCTGGCCCTAAGCTTTTTAAGAGTGCGATTTTAACGGCGCTGGAAACTCATGTGGATCGCAAACTCGCCTCGGAATTTGATTCCTGGCCCGACTTCACGGCAAAAGCGGGGGAGATCATCGAGCTACCAGTGAAGCAAGCGGAGAGTTCTCTAACGCGAATTTATTTAGTGGGAGTTGGTTCTGGTAGCCGCGAAGAGTTTCGCCGTTCAGGAGCTGCCTTCGGTCGAAAAGTTAAGAACTCTGGGAAAACCATTCTCATCTCAACTCTGAGCCAGCGAAAGAGGCCGACTGTTGCAGATGAGGAGGCCGCAGTAGCGCACTTGGTTGCCCTTTCACTCTCGAACTACACATGGACCATGAAGACAAGTTCGATGGCAAAGCCCGTGACATTTCTGGTGCCGCCAAATTTAATTTCAGAGGTCGAATACGCCGCAACTTTGGCCAGCGCGGTATGGCGGGCGCGGGACTTAATTCATACCACTTCAAATATTAAGAACCCAGCATGGATGGCGGCACAAGCTAAATCTCAAATTGCTGCTACCAAAAGTAAGGATCTTTCAATCGAGGTTCTCAGCGGTAGTGCGCTCGCCGAGTTTGGCGGCCTTAGGGCGGTTGGCAATTCCTCTCCAAATCCTGGTCCGCGCTTTATAAAAGTTTCATATGCACCCGCTGGTTCAAAAAATTGGCCGCATGTGGTTTTGGTGGGAAAGGGAATTACCTTTGATACTGGCGGGGTTTCATTAAAACGGCCTTATGAATTCATGATCGCAATGAAGAGCGATATGGCGGGAGCGGCAGCCGTACTGTCAGTAGTCACGGCAATGCCAGAGATTGCACCTAAAGTTCGAGTTACTGCACTATTAATGTGCGCTGAGAATTTGTTATCCGCGACATCGCAGCGCCCCTCTGATGTAATTACTCAATACGGTGGCACCACTGTCGAAATTATTGATACTGATGCCGAAGGTCGATTGGTTTTGGCTGATGGCTTGGCCTATGCCAATCGCAACTTAAAACCTGATTATCTAATTGATGTTGCCACGCTTACCGGTTCGGCCACTCTTGGACTTGGTCGCCAATACGCGGCAATGTACAGTCGAAATAATGAGTTGGCGGCCACATTGAACGCTATCGGCGAACGCATTGGTGACCGGGTTTGGCAACTGCCATTGGTAGCGGAATACCGTCCGGCACTTCAAAGTGAAGTTGCTGACCTTAATCACACCGCCGATAAGAAACACTTTAGCGGTGGCTCTATTACTGCCGCGCTCTTCCTGGAATACTTTGCCGAGAAAAGTAACTGGGTTCACCTGGATATCGCAGGTACTGGCCGCTCCGATTCTGATGCCGGAGAGAATCCAAAAGGTGGAACTGGGTTCGGTGTTCGCCTGCTAATCGATTGGATTGCAACGCTATGACGATTTCGCCACAAGGCGCACCTCGAGGAGATATGTCAGCGTTCGCTGAGATTTACCCACACGAAGATATTTTTATGCAGCAAGCTAGAAACAACGGGGCAGAAGTTGGGGCGACTGATCCGAGTCCTGCTGTTTGCGCGCTTCTAAAATTTATAACCTATTCAGTTCGCGCGAAGTCCGTCGTAGAAATTGGGACTGGTTCGGGAGTGAGCGGTCTTTGGATCTTTCAAGGTTTGCCAGCCGATGGCACTTTCACCTCAATTGATACTGAGCGCGAACACAGTGGCATTGCTCGAAAAGTTTTTGAAGAGTCCGGAATTTCGGCGCAGCGATTTCGGCTTATTACGGGAAATGTCATCGATGTAGTTGGAAAATTAGCCGATAAGAATTATGACCTGATGGTCGTTCGCCCCGCCCAGGATCTCTTCGATGTTGTTCAAGAAAGTTATAGATTATTAAGCCCTCGGGGTACCTTGGTGATCGATGAAGTCTTAAGCGGTGGGAAAGTTGCAGATCCAACCCAAAGAGATTTCGACTCTATCTCCCGGCGCGATGTTGTTCGTGCCATCAAGGAAGATCTGCGCTGGCATTCCAGCCTGCTTCCAGTTGGGGCAGGGGTCTTGGTCGCCACAAAGGTGGGCTAAAGCACCGAATTTTAAGCCATAATTTGGCGTTTTCTCATACCTTATTAGGCTTAACCTCTAAAGATAGTATTTTTAGTCTTTAGTTATTTATTGAGGGAGAGAGATTGAGCACTGATCAGCCGAACCCAGCCCCCAAACCATCCTCTGAATTTCCGTGGTGGTCCTCGCCGCAACCTAACCCTTCCAATTTTCTAGCGCCGCTTCCACTACCTGTTCAGGAGCCTTCCAGTTCAAGTCACCCAAAGCGCGCCAGTATCGGCCTCGGCATTGCGCTTTTAATGGCGCTGGTAGCCGGAGTTCTAGGTTCTGTCATAGGACGTTCAATTAACCTCTCCGCTGGATCCAGCAATTTAGTTTCTTTGCACTCCAATATTGAACGCCAACCTAATTCAATCGCGGGGATTGCAGCCCGGGTTTCACCTTCCGTAGTTTCAGTTTCAGTTCAGAGTTCAAATGGGGGCGACACCGGATCTGGTTTCTTCATTCAGAGTAACGGTTACATTCTTACCAACAACCATGTGATTGAAGCAGCAGTAACTGGAAATGGAACTATTTCAGTAAATCTGCAAGACGGTAAGAGTTATCCAGCAAAGATTATTGGGCGCGACGCGGCATACGACTTAGCGGTTCTAAAAATTGAGGTAACTAATGCGCCCGCGCTCTCGCTAGGCAATAGCGATGAGGTCCGGGTCGGCGATGCAGTGATTGCGATTGGATCGCCACTGGGGTTATCCGGAACGGTCACCTCTGGAATTATTAGCGCGAAAGATCGCGCCGTCACTGCAGGCTCTGGAACTGGTGAAAGCTCCTTTATTAATGCCCTTCAGACTGATGCCGCAATTAACCCAGGTAATTCGGGTGGCCCATTGGTTGATTCCGCCGGTGCGGTTATCGGAGTGAACTCCGCAATTGCTTCACTCGGAAGCTCTTCATCCGGCCAGGCCGGCTCTATCGGACTTGGTTTTGCCATCCCTATTAATCAAGCAAAGAAAACAGCTGACCAATTAATAAAGAGCGGCGTGGCCACCCACCCAATCATTGGGCTCTCTCTCGACAACTCGTTTACGGGGACCGGTGCAAAAGTAGCCGATACCGCCACGGCAATCTTGGCCGGTGGTCCTGCGGAAAAGGCTGGCATGAAGGCGGGGGATGTCATTGTTTCCTTCAATGGCAAGGCAATAAATAACTCTGATGAACTTATTGTTGCTATTAGATCCCTTAGCGTCGGAGATACCGTTTCCTTGAAATATCTACGTGCCGGGGTGGCAAAGACCGTCTCGCTCACGCTGATTGCCAAGCAATAGCTGATACGGGCTACGCTCTACCTATGTTTAATATCGGCGCTGAGAAGTTCTTAACGCTCGCGGTTTTGGCCATGATCTTGATCGGTCCGGACAAGCTGCCGCACTTTGCTGTTGAAGCCGCGAAATTCCTCAAGAAGTTACGCGGGATATCGCAACGAGCCACGGCTGAACTTAGATCCAATCTCGGTCCTGGCTATGAAGATCTTCAGGTCACCGATTTAAATCCTAAGAAATTTATTCAAAAGCACCTGACTGATGTTATGGATGGGGTAGATCCAATGCCAGAAATTAATGAAATCAAAAGCGTGGCAAAGATCGACCCTGACCTGTTATGAGTCATGAGGCGACTATCGCTGCGGCACACTCGGCATTAGCAACCGTTATCGATCCGGAACTTCACCGACCACTTACCGAATTAGGAATGGTGGATACGGTCGAGTTCAATAAGGGCCGGCTATATGTAAAAATTCTTTTGACCATCTCTGGCTGCCCGATGCGGGATCGATTGCAAAAAGATGTTATGAGCGCCGTTTCAGTAATTCCTGAAGTTTCAGCGGTTGATTTGGAATTTGGCGTTATGAACGAAGTCCAACGCGATGCCGTTAAGAAATTGCTCCACGGGGGGCGCGAGAAATTTATTCCATTTGCTCAACCAGATTCTCTTACCCGAGTTTTGGGAATTGCTTCTGGCAAAGGTGGCGTTGGTAAATCATCGATCACAGCAAACCTTGCCGTCGCGGCCGCAGCTCGCGGTCTTAAAGTTGGAATCTTAGATGCCGATGTTTATGGCCATTCCATTCCACGTTTGATGGGAATGCTGGGACAACGCCCCACGGCAATCGATCAAACCTTTATCCCAGTTGAAAATTATGGGGTAAAAGTTGTGTCGATGGAGATGTTTAAACCTGAGCGAGCTGATGCCATTGCATATCGCGGCCCGCTACTTCATCGCGTTTTAGAACAATTACTGAGCGATGCTTATTGGGGGGACTTGGATTTATTGCTTTTGGATCTACCACCAGGAACCGGAGATATTGCGATCTCGCTTGGACAGTTAATTCCGGCTTCGGAGATCGTGGTAGTAACCACCCCTCAAGTAGCGGCGGCAGAAGTAGCTGAGCGGGCCGGCCGGATCGCCCATCAGATGAAGCAACACCTTCTCGGGGTAATTGAGAATATGTCGGATACCCCATGTCCGCACTGCGGAGAATCGATCTCGATCTTTGGCTCCGGAGGTGGGGAAGAGACCTCGGTTCGACTTTCAGCCTTGGTTGGAGCGCCGGTCCCACTATTAGTGAAGATCCCCTTCGCCAGCGCCTTGCGCGAAGGCGGCGATAATGGGCTCCCAATCGTCTTAGGCGAGCCAGATTCACCGGCAGCGGCAGCCTTCAATCAACTGCTCGATAAATTGCTGGTACGGTCAAAATCTATAGTTGGCGTTCCGTTAACCCTTCACACCTAAGATTTAGCCATGAAACGGCCACCAGTCCCAGTAACCGGGATCAACAATGTGGCCAAGCGAATCGTTGGTAGGCGCGACTCGGTTTTAGCGCGGAAAAATATTCGAGATTCTTTGGTATCGGTCGCCGGTCTAATTGGTCGGCCAGTTCGAGATATTGAAGGAAAAGATATTGGTCGTTTGGTTGACGTTGTGGTGCGTCACGGCGAGGAGACTTACCCACCTGTTTCTGGGTTAATCGTAAAAGTTGGGCAACGTAAATCATTTATTAATGGTGCCCGAATTTCCATTTTGACTAAGGACGAAATTCGCCTTTCAACAACCAAGATCAATTTGGAAGATTACCAACGTCGCGAAGGTGAGTCGCTCTTGGATGGCGATGTAATTGATCACCAAATCGTCGACGTCGACGGCTTGCGCGTTGTGCGCTCCTCTGATTTATATTTGGCGCCATTTGATAAAGAGATTCGCGTTGTTGGCGTTGACATTTCATTCGTCTCATTTTTGCGCCGAATTTTCCCAGGCGCAATTCGCCGCCGACCAACACCCGAGCACGTTGTCGATTGGGCATCGGTTGCATCGCTAGCCGACGGTCATGGCGTTGTTCGAACCTCAAATTCCAGAGCCGCCCTTAGTCAGTTGCGCCCAGCCGACCTGGCTGACTTAATCGAAGATCTTGCCGGTCGCGAACAAGGCGCACTTATTGAACTCTTGGATCCAGAGCTAGCTGCTGACGTACTCGAAGAGATGGAAGAGGAAGAACTCCAAGGTTTAATCAGAGGCTTAACCTCCGAACGATCGGCGGAACTGCTTTCTCGAATGGAACCAGATGAGAGCGCCGAAGTACTTCGCGATCTTGATGAAGAACACCGTGAAAGTATTTTGCAAGTAATGGATGCCGTCGTCGCAAAGCAACTTCGCGAACTGGTCGCCTTCGATGAAACTCTTGCCGGTGGAATTATGACCACTCACATTTTGATCGTCAAAGAGAATGACACCGTCGCACATGCATTGAAACTATTGGTTGATAACCGAGAACGCGATATCTCAGATGGGGTTGTCGTCGTAGATGCCAGGGGCCGGCTAGTAGATCACATCCAAGTTGTTGAACTAGTTGCGGCAAAAGCGGGGGCTCTGCTTTCGACTTTGATAGGTCCGCCATATCCAACTTCAATTAATCTGGATACGCCATTAGATGAAGTTGTTGAAGAATTTTCAAATAACCGAGGCTCTTCGGTAATTGTGGTTGATGCTAAGAACAAACCAGTTGGAAGAATTCTCGCCGATGACCTGGTAGACGCCCTGGCATCGCAAGTTGACCGTCGCAAATTTTCTCAAGGAAGCGGTGGGCTCTCGTGACCGAGGTAAAGAAGGCTGCGAAGAAGATCTCTCCTTCAGCAGCCAGAACCATCACGCCGCGTAAAATCCGAATTGCCGCGCTGCTTTCTGTAATGGGCCCGGGAGTAATTGCCGGATTATCCGATGATGATCCAGCGGGTATTACTACTTACTCGGTTTTAGGCGCCAAATACGGCTATCAGATGTTATGGGTCTTGGTTATCTCGACCATTGCCCTGATCCTGTTTCAAGATTTAGGAGCGAGAATCGGCGTCGTCACGCGCCAAGGTTTGATTGGCCTGGTCCGACAGAAATACGGTGCTCGATCTGGAGTGCTAAGCGCGGTGGTTTTAATTTTGGCAAATGTTGGAACTATGACGGCAGAATTTGCAGGAATCGCTGCTGCCGGTCAATTGTTTGGTTATTCAAAATATGTAACCGTGCCAGCCGCAGCGCTAATTGTCTCGTTCTTAGTTCTTAAAGGCTCCTTTTCGCGAGTGGAAAAAGTATTTTTTGTTTTATCAGCAGTCTTCTTTGCTTACATCATTGCCGGCTTCCTAGCCCATCCCGATTGGGGTAAAGCCTTCCACGGCATGGTTGTTCCGACGATGCCATTTACTAAAGATGCCGTCTTCATCGCCACGGCAACTTTGGGAACAACCTTGGCACCTTGGGGGCTTGCTTTCATTCAGTCTTATGCGGTTGATAAGCGATTAACTCGGGATGACTTGAAATTGTTGCGGGTCGATGTTTGGACCGGATCACTTTTGACCGGTGTAATCGGTTTCTTTGTCATCGTAACTTGTGCCGCAACTTTAAATAGGCAGCACATTACGATCGTTAATGCCTCTGATGCTGCAGCTGCGCTGAAACCGCTCGCCGGAACTTTGGCGAAAGACCTCTTCGCCATTGGCCTTATTGGGGCAGCTCTATTGGCCGCTTCGATTTTGCCGCTTTCAACGGCTTATTCGGTCAGCGATTTAACGGGTCGGCCAGCGGCGCTAGATGACAGTCCCAAGGAAGCCCCACTTTTCTATGGCACCTTTGCCGCGATCACTGGTTTAAGTGCTTTACTTATTTTGATTCCGGGCGCACCGTTGATCACAATCCTGGTTGTTAGTCAGATTTTAAATGCGGCGCTGCTGCTTCCATTGTTGGTTTATATGTACGGCATTTCCAAAGATAAACGATTGATGGGTGAATATTCCGCGACCAAAACCATGCTTTGGATATATCGCGTAATCATTGCGATCGTCTTTGTATGCGTCGGTTGCATGCTCTGGTTCACCGTTCACTAAATGGCGATTGATGACCATACTGCTCTGCCAAAAGGCCGAGACTTACTATTTCTGTCGCTAGGTATCATCGGCATTGGAACTTCAGGGCCGGTAATCGCTTTAAGTACTATGGCGGTTCCAACTTTGATTTTTTGGCGGAACCTTGGCGGCGCAATAATTATGCTTCCAGCAGCACTTCGGCGCAGAGAATGGCGCACTTATAGTCAACATCGAGCTTTGAAATGGTCTGTGCTGGCTGGTCTCCTGTTGGCGCTTCATTTTCTTGGATTCTTTATTGCGATGCGTTTCACGAGCGTGGCTGCCGGAACGGCGATAACTTCCCTGCAACCAGTTTTTGCGGCCATTTTTTTGAGAATTAGAGGCGGGCACATACCTCGTCGAGCTTGGTGGGGAATGCTCATCGCTTTCAGTTCCGTGTTGTTGATAACTGGAATTGATTTGAGGATTTCATTTCGATCCTTTCTAGGTGATCTGGCGGCGCTTGTAGGAGCAGCTCTTGCAGCTGGCTATGTGTTGATTGGCTCTAAGGCGCAAAAGGAACTTTCAACCAGTACTTACACCAGCGTTTGTTACGCCGCTTGCTCTCTAACGGTCCTGCCCGTAATTTTTCTCGCCGGATATTCTTTCGTTAATTTTCCACTGAAACAGTGGTTGCTGTTGCTTGCTCTGATATTTGGTGCTCAACTCTTGGGACATACGATGTTTAATCTTTCACTGAAGCGAGTCTCGCCGGCCGTTGTTTCGTTAATTACCTTCTTCGAAGTTCCGGTTGGTGCGCTGCTAGCTTTTTGGTGGCTAGGGCAAAGCCCGGCAAAGGGAACCATTCCTGGCATCATCGGGCTATTAATAGGTTGTGGAATCTTTGTCCTTCGCTCAAAAAGCGCTGAGTAGCACAGTACCGATAGATTTAAGCCGTGATCGACCTACACACTCATTCTTCAATCAGCGATGGCACTGATACGCCAGGTGCATTGATCAATAAGGCGTTGGCACATGACATTACCGTTTTAGCTTTAACTGACCACGACACAATTGCCGGCTGGGATGAGGCTGTCGCTTATTTACGTCCAAACCTAGATTTGGTTTTAGGCTCCGAAATATCTTGCCAAACCCAAGATGGCATAAGCGTTCACATGCTCGGATTATTGTTTGATCCATTAGACCAGCAACTTCAACAAACGCTGGCGCAGACCCGCGAAAACAGATACGGCCGTATGGAGCGAATAATTTCGCGGCTTAACCAAGCTGGATTTGAAATTTCGATGTCCGAGGTTCTGGCGCAACTCTCTGAAGGCGCAACCTTAGGTCGACCACACTTAGCGGATGCGCTCATCGAAAAAGGAATTGTAAAAAGTCGCGAGGAAGCTTTTTCTGAACTACTCCATAACCATTCCAAATATTATGTCTCACACTATTCGCCAACCCCAGAGGAGACGATCCGGCAGATAAAGGCGGCAGGCGGGGTGGCGGTAATTGCTCATCCCTTTGCCTCGCTGCGCGGGCGAACCATCTCATCGGAAACTTTCACGACCTTGGTTGCAGCTGGGCTTGATGGAATTGAAGTCGATCATCGCGACCACTCCCAAGAGCAACGCGAATTATTGCGCACGATTGCCGCTGATTTTGGCCTAGTTTCAACGGGTTCCAGCGATTACCACGGCAACGGTAAACTTAATCTGCTCGGGGAATTCACCACATCTATCGCCCAATGGGAAAAGTTGGAATCCAGGGCACGAGAGCGAAGGGTCGTAAGAGTATGAGCAACATTGCAACGGTCTCGGCGGTCACCTTTGGAATTCAAGCTTTCGTTACCTTCTTTGTTATTTTAGACCCGCCTGGTGCGACTCCAATATTTCTTGCATTGGTATCCGGGCATTCGCCTCGGCAACGGATCAAGATGGCATGGCAAGGTGCAGGAGTCTCGCTGCTGGTAATCGTAATTTTCGCGCTCTTTGGAAAACTGATTCTGGATTATCTCCATATTTCAGTGAATGCTCTTCAAGGTGCGGGTGGATTGTTGATGCTCTTGATTTCTCTTGAACTGTTAACCGGTAAAGATAGTTCCGGTGCTACGCCAGAGAATGTGAATGTAGCTCTGGTTCCACTGGGTACGCCGCTCCTTGCTGGTCCTGGTGCCATCGTTACAACGATTATTTATGTGCAGTATGCGCATTCCGGAACTGCCAAGCTAGCCTTAGCGCTTGCAATTATCGGAGTCCATGTAGTCATCGGGCTAACTTTGATGTTCTCGACCAAAATCCTTGGTTTGATAAGAGACTCCGGCGTAACTTTGTTGGCGCGAATCGCTGGCTTGCTGTTGGCTGCAATCGCTGTTGAGATGGTCGTCCAATCCATTAAGGGTTTCTTTAATTTATGAAAGCTGAGCAATCACTATTCGCTGACGATTCAATTACCAAAAGGCTTCATTCGGACCCTTCAATGGCGGTGGGCGGAATCCGCGCCCTGCTTCAGCAAGCTCTTCACCCCGTGGCGATGGCCGGCGTTGCAAATAACTCAAATTTCCGCGAGGACACTTGGGGTCGGCTACGTAGAACGGGCGATTATGTCGCGCTTTTGACCTTCGGGCCGATTGCACAAGCTGAAGCGATGGCCACTCGCGTTCGTGCAATCCACAGCAAACTTGGACTAGATGATCCGCACTTACTTCTTTGGGTACATATGGCAATGGTTGATTCATTCTTGGATGTAGCAGTTCGCTCGGGTTTGGCCTTAGAGCCCAAGGAGAGAGATAGCTATGTTCTGGAAATGCTCACTTTCGCGAAACTCGTTGGAATTAAATCGGATTCCGTACCAACCACCGTTCTAGAAATGCAGACCTATTTTGCCGAGATTTCACCGGAGTTAGTCGCCAGTGAAGATGCTAAACGAGCGGCGATATTTTTGACCTTCCCACCGATGAGTAAGTCGTTGCGCTTTGGAACTCCAGCAGCTCCCGCTTGGACATCGTTAGCGGCGCTGGCTTCGGCTGCTTTACCGGTGTGGGCCCGAAAACTTTACAACTTACCGAATCTGCCCGGTCACGATCTTGCGACAAATATTGCTCTGAAGGCGACTCGTTCGACTTTGGCATTGATTCCCGAAAGTGTTTTTGTATGACTCGATTAATAACAGTGGCCAACTCTGCAGGCGGAGTTGGCAAAACAACTACTGCCCTTGCCCTAGCAGTTGCCTTTGCCGAATATGGGAACCGAACGCTCTTGATCGATCTTGATGTTCGCAGTACAGCGACTTACTTGCTGGGAGTTGAGAATCCAAGAATCTCTGTGATCGATGTTTTACGTGGTAGCGCTCCATTAAGCAGCGCCATCACTGCGACTTCAGAGCGTTTCTACTTATTACCTAGTGATTCGAGACTGTCGCATCTGGATGAGAAAGAGTCGGATTTGGCCGAGATGGCTATGCGCCTGCGACGGGAATTAGAACTTCAAGATTCCCCGTTTGATTTTGTGATAATTGATTCCCCATCCACGCTTTCTAAGACGCTGTTGCTAGCTCTGAATATGGCCGATTTTGCAATCGCTCCAACAACCTTGGCGATGACCGGCGTTCGGGGGGTATTGCAAGTACTGGAACTATCCAAGGGCGCGGTTTGGCTTGGTGCCCTGCCAGTGTTAACTCAAGGTTCGTCCAATGATTTGCTAGAACTCTTAGCGGATGAAGTTGAGATTCTTTCGCCACATATTCCTAAATCAAATTCAGTTTCAGAAGCTGCTTTCACCAAGAAGTCGGTTCTTAACTACGCAAAGAGTGGCTCGGTAGCATTGGCTTACCGCGAACTAGCCTATTTTCTTCTGGAGCGAATTAACTCAAAGAGTTAAAGAGTGGCGAAGCCAACTTTGCGATCAGCGCTTTCGCCAATTTCCACAAAGGAAATTTTGTTGTGGGGGACAATAGTTTGTCGGCCACGAACATCCACAACAATCAATGAACTGCCTTGGTTCAAACTCTCAGTCACGGATGCCAAAATTTTCTCGGGCGAAAGTTCGCTTTCAATATTTAATTCTTGAGTGGAATCTGAGATTCCGATGCGAATTTCGGTGTGTGCTTGGGCCGCTTTTTTTGTAGACATGTTATTAGTTTAATCGGGGCGCCGAATTCTCGCGAATTAACTACCTGATTTGGGGAAACCTGAGATTCCCCGCCACAGCAGGTTTGAGACCAGCTCGCCCGCAACCTCACGATTAATTTTGCCATCGCGTTCCAACCAATGGCGGGCGGCGGTTTGCGTGGTGCCAATCAGTCCTACGGCTAACATCATCGACGCCTCTTTGGCCAGGCCGGTATCCAGAGAGATCACAGCGCTTACTGCGGCGGCGCAGTCGTAGGTCATTCGATTTAACCGTTCGCGAACTTGTGGTTCGACGCTCATATCGCTTTCAAAGAGAAGCCGAAATGCTTCGCCTTCATCATTTATAAAATCAAAGTAAGCATCAACTGTTGCCTTTACGCGGTCCCCATTGTCTGAGGTGGAGGCGATTGCCTTTTGCAGATCAAAGACCAAAGAATCGATATGCAGATCAAGCACTGCGAGGTATAGATCCAATTTCGAAGGAAAATGTTGGTATAGGACTGGCTTACTTACTTTGGCTCGATCGGCGATCTCATCCATTGCCGCTTGGTGGTAACCAGCTGCGGTAAAGACTTCGAGCGCGGCGGTAAGTAATTGCGCCCGACGTTCATCGCGGGGCAGGCGCGGCTTATTTGGGTTTTCAAGGCTCATCTGGGGAATCGTACGACCAAATTGCCCACCTTTCACATCCCCTTGGCATGGGACTATGCCCGAAACCGCCTAAATCTGCTTTGGCTTTGCTCATCTCGCCGATTTCCACGAAAATTGGGGCTTATCGCAAGCGAAGTAGAGAAGAGAAAAGTGTGTCGGATCAGAAAGTAATTGATGGGATTTCGCGTCGCCTGCTCCTAGTTCACGCTCATCCAGATGATGAAACGATCAACAATGGCGCCACCATGGCCAAATATGCTTCCGAGGGCGGCAAAGTAACTTTGGTTACCTGCACTCGAGGCGAAGAAGGTGAAGTCCTGGTGACGGAATTAGCTGCTTTAGCCAGTACACATGATGATCAATTAGGGGAGCATCGGGTAGTTGAACTTGCCGAAGCGATGTCGATTCTCGGCGTAAGCGATCATCGCTTTCTTGGCCAACCGGAACGAAAATGGCGCGACAGCGGAATGATGGGGACGGAACCAAATAATCGAAGCGATGTTTTTTGGCAAGCTAACTTGGATGAAGCAGCAAGCTATTTGGTCACTTTAATTCGCGAAGAAAAACCACAAGTTCTCGTTACTTACGATGAGTTCGGTGGCTACGGTCACCCCGATCACATTCAAGCTCACCGAGTTGCGATGCGCGCCGCTGAACTTGCGGCCGATCCCAATTTCGGCACCGGAACTCCGTGGGAGATTGAAAAGATTTATTGGAATACCATGCCACGTTCTGTGATTCAAGCAGGCATCGACAAGATGAAAGAGATCGGCTCAGATTTCTTCGGCGTGACCAGCGCTGACGATCTACCATTTGCTAAGCCTGATGAACTCGTTACCACCGTTATCAATGGCAGCGCTTACGTAGATGCGAAGATGGCAGCGATGAAGGCACATGCAACTCAAATCTCTCTCGATGGACCCTTCTTTGCACTCTCAAATAACGTCGGACTAGATGTTTGGGGACAAGAGTTCTATACATTGGTAAAAGGTCAGTTATCTGGAGAACTTGATGAACGCGGCCGAGAGACCGATCTCTTTGCAGGAGTAACCTCAAATTAAGCTGCTCCGAACCATTTCGGCAACGCTTGCTGGAATATCAATCGGCTTCGCCGGAATAGCGCTGCACAATGCTTTTTCACCTTACGGACTGATCTTTTCGCTTCTCGAGACCGCCATTGGAATATGGTTGGTTGGCAGATTTTGGGAATCGCGTTGGCTAAAAATAGCGGCTGGAGTTGGTTGGGTCGCCATTGTTTTTCGTGCCGGCGTGCACGGAACCAGTTTTGAATTGCTAATTATGGGTAACAATAATGGAAACATCTTTTTGCTTGGTGGAATTGTTCTTGTAATCATTGCAGCCGCCAGGCGAGTTTAGTTATTTACTTCCCACGATTGACCGTCCGCGGTATCACTAACTCGAATACCGATACCAATAAGTTCATCGCGTAGTTGATCGCTTAAGGCAAAATTCTTTGCGGCTCGCGCAGCAAAGCGTTGTTCAAGCAGCTCCTTCTGCGCACTAGTTAATTCAACTTCAACCGGTTTTCGATTTAGGTCTAAACCAAGAATTGCATCTGCCCTAAGGAAGATCGCAGCTTTGTCGGCATCAGAAAAATCTTCATCCCGCTCCAACGTTCGAAGGCGCTGCAGGGTTCGCGTGGTATCTAAGTCATTTTCGGCATCTTGATAGATCAATTCAATTAATTCAGTTGCAGCGCCGGAGGTTGGCCAATCCGCTACTTGCCATTGGTCTATCTTTGTTCGCCATCTGGCCAAAGTTGAGTTGGCGGCGGAAATCGACTCCCACGAGAGATCCATCTGACTGCGGTAGCGATTTTCTAGGAAGCAGAATCGAAGTGCAAGCTGATCGAACCCGCGATCTTTTAGGTCCGATAGTAAAACCACATTGCCGGCGCTCTTGGACATTTTTCGCCCTTCGAAGAGCAAGTGTTCGCCATGCATCCAGTAACTGACGGCCTCGTCGTTATTCAAAATTGAATTTGACTGGGCACGCTCATTTTCATGATGTGGGAATCTCAAATCGATTCCACCGATATGAAGGTCAACATGACCGTGCAAGAAGTGCAATGACATTGCGCTGCACTCGATATGCCAGCCAGGAAAGCCCAATCCCCAAGGTGACGGCCAGACCATTTCGGTTCGATTTCCTGCGGCCTTCCAAAGTGCCCAATCTGCATGGAATCTTTTTCCGTCACTGTCTTCTTGATATTCAAAGCGATGCCCGGGCTTTAGCGCCGACAATTTGTTTCCGCTGAGGTCCCCATACGAAGGAAAAGATTGAGCGGCAAAGTAGACGGTGTCGTCGCTTCCCACATAGGCACATTGGAGTTCGATCAATTTTGCGATCAAATCTTGCATTAGCGAGATTGACTCACTTGCTCGTGGATACTCTTGTGCCGGATTGATATTGAGCAGCGCCAAATCTCGGTGGTAGCGATTTTCATACTCAATCGCAATTGCAAAAGGATCAAGATTTTCCTTTTGTGCTGCAATCATCATTTTGTCTTCTGCAACAAAGTCATCACTCATGTGGCCAACGTCAGTAATGTTTTGAACTAATTGACTTTTGATCCCTCTAATATTTAGAGCTCGAACCACAAGATCGCTCAGTAGAAAGGTTCGAAGATTGCCCACATGTGCATCTCGGTAAACCGTCGGACCGCAACAGTAAATGCGGACTACATCGCCTTCGGTCGGAGCTATGGCCACTAGCTGTCGACTCATGGTGTCGTAAATCTGTAAGTGCGCCATTCGAATCACTTGCTCCAAGTTCGGTAGCGGTAATAATGATGAACTCGAAAGCCCAATTTTTGGTAGAGCGCGATGGCGGGCAAATTCTCGACATTAACCTGGAGCGCGATTTTCTCGCAATTGCTTTGATCCACCAATTCTTTGATTACTGCCGCGCCAAATCCCCGCCCGCGAAACTCTGGTTTTACAAAAATTCTAGTGAGGATTGCCCAGTTATCGGCTTCAGCCAACCTTCCGACGGCAACGTCTTGATCTGCCCATCGGAGCCCAACATATTTAGCTGGGTAACGGCTCATGATTGTGCCGGCTCGATCATCGCCTTGAACGCTTAGCCATGCCGGGGTTGGAACTGTGCCTAATGAGCGCGCAATCGGCGCCGTCGTAAACTTTAGGTTTGAACGGTCGGCGATCATCACCTGAGCTTCGACACCTAACTCCCAACCAGCATCTTCGAGATATTGGTCCAAGGCGGCATAGCTAGGCAGTGGCAGGTGAAAAGCGGGGGTGAGTCCGCGCTCCTTGAAGTAGGCAATCGCGTGCGAGGTGGCAGCCTCGAGGCTAGTTGAGGGTTCTCCGAGTGGTGCCTTACCGATCGGCATAATGGAATTTGCCCTGAAAGTGAAACCTTCAGAGCACCGGTAGCGCCAACCGCCGAAATCGACGATCTCCGTTGCGGGCCAGGTTGCACCAGCCGCCGCCTCCAATTCGGAAATTCGAAGCGAGAGCGGGGCACCGGTTCCGGCGCTGTGGCTGATGGTCGGGATTATCTTCCAAATATGGATTTTGGCTGGGTCAAAGTGGGCTAGTTCGCCACTGCGCTTACGAACGGCGGTTGGGGTTTCCAGGATGCCAAGAATGTCCCGATAACCGCCCTCTGGGTCGTGTAAGCGCACGGTGACCTTAGACCCGATATCTGTCTCAGTCGGGAAGTTCATCAGGCCACCTTGCCTTCCTGTGCGGAATTGGAAGAAAATGAGAGATCTAGCACCATTATAAAGTTGCGAACTTCGTGGCTCTATTCTGTACCCTTCCACCAAGTGGTAACCAGTTGAAAATGTCGAGGTAAGTGGAGGAGTAACGTGACTTACATAATTGCCGAACCTTGCGTTGACGTTAAGGACAAATCTTGCATCGAAGAGTGTCCAGTTGATTGCATTTATGAAGGCGCGCGAATGCTCTACATCCAACCTGATGAATGTGTGGATTGCGGTGCCTGCGAGCCAGTCTGCCCAGTCGAGGCGATCTATTACGAAGATGATGTACCAGCAGCTTGGAAAGAGTATGGCCCAGCCAACAGTGAATTTTTTGTCGAACTCGGTTCCCCTGGTGGGGCTGGCAAAGTTGGTTCGACCGGAACCGATCACGCCCTTATCTCTGCCCTGCCAATTAAAGCTGGCGAGTAGCAATCAAGCTTCCTGATTTCCCTTGGGATGCTTTGGCGCCGATCGGTGAGAAGGCCAGGAGCCATCCCGATGGCATCATCGATCTTTCACAAGGAACGCCGGTAGATCCAACTCCGGAATTCATTCAGAGAGAATTTGCGGCTGCATCTAATGCACCTGGTTATCCCTTAACAATCGGAACGCCGGAGCTACGGGCAGCGATGCGCACATGGGCTAATCAAGTGCTCGGAGCTACTGGCGAATTTGATGTGTTGCCAACTATTGGCTCCAAAGAATTGGTTGCTTGGTTGCCAACAATCCTTGAAGCAAAAGTGGTGCTTTATCCAGAAGTTGCCTACCCGACTTATTTAGTGGGGGCGATGATTGCCAATGCTCAGGCGCTGGCAGTGGATATCGATGCTAAAGCTTGGCCAGCGGCCCAGTTAGCTTGGATTAACTCGCCATCAAATCCAACCGGACGGGTTCATTCCGAGGCGGAATTGTTGGATGTAATTGCTTACTCTCGGCAAACCGGAACGGTAATCGCAAGTGATGAGTGCTATTTCAGCTTCCCAGATTCGAAGTCGGCAACGTCAATTTTAAAACTTGCGGCTGGTGATAATCGAAACTTGCTCGCAGTTCACTCGCTGTCTAAACGATCAAATCTTGCGGGCTATCGCGCCGGCTTAATTATTGGCGATTCGGATTTAATCGCAAAAATTCGAGAGCTTCGAAAGCATACCGGAATGATGGTTCCGCTCCCAGTCCAAAGGGCGATGGTTGCGGCGCTCGCAGATGAAACCCACGTGAACCTTCAGTCAGAGCGATATCGAGCACGCCGAGCGATCTTGCAGCCCGTGCTGGAAGCTGCGGGATTCAAGGTCGATTTCACCGAAGCTGGTTTGTACATTTGGTGCAGCCGAGGCGAGAGCGATTGGGAGTCCGTTTCTTGGTTGGCACAATTTGGCATTTTGGCGACACCTGGACATTTTTATGGCGCTAAAGGAAGTTCACACATTCGAGTCGCGTTAACTGCAACTGACGATGCAATTAAGACTGCGGCTAAGAGAATTAGTGAGCGCTGACGGATGGGTCTTTCCGCAATTCTTTTAGTTGGTGGCTTCGGCACCAGATTGCAGCCACTAACGCTTAAGGTTCCGAAACCAATGTTGCTGGTAGCCGGAGTGCCATTTATTGAACATCAGATTGCTCGTGCCAGAGAAGCTGGGGTTTCAGAAATCATCTTGGCAACTGCTTTTCTAGCAGAGGTATTTGAGCCATATTTTGGCGATGGCTCGAGCTTTGGAATCAGCATCAAATATGCGGTTGAGAGCACTCCGCTTGGCACGGGGGGCGCGATTTTAAATGCCAGCAAAGCGCTTACCGGTGAAGGTCCGGTAGTGATTTTCAATGGCGACGTTTTAAGTGGTCATGATTTGGTGGGTCAGATTGCTTTCCACCAATCACATAACGCCGATCTCACGCTCTATTTAACCGGTGTTCCTGATGCCCGCCCCTTTGGGGCGGTAGAGCTTGATCCAGACCTGCGGGTAATTGCTTTTAATGAAAAAATGGAAAATCCACCGACCAACATAATAAATGCGGGTTGCTACATTTTTAATCGCGAAGTATTTGATCAGATTCCCGCTAACAAAGTTGTTAGCGTTGAACGAGAAATTTTCCCAAAGTTGGTTTCCGAGGATTACCGCATTTATGGCTTCGTGGATAATTCATATTGGTTGGATATCGGCACCCCGGCCGCACTTTTGAAAGCCTCTCAAGACATGGTTATAGGCGAGATTTACTCCTCGGCAGTTCCCGATCATGAATCTGACTCGATGGTTCTTCCCGGTGCCATGGTTAGCCCGACCGCGGCGCTAGTAAATGGGTGCGTTATTGGCGCCCGCGCCATTGTTGAATCCAATTGTGTTATTGATGGTTCGATAATTGGAAATGGTGCGATTATCGGCGAAGGTTGCGTATTGCGAAATTGTTTCGTCGCCGAAAATTTTGAAGTTCCGGCGGCCTCTTTGGCTGAATTTTCTTACTTTGGTTTCTAATTCTTAAAATACTCGCCTAAAAGTGCGATTTTTAGCCTTCGTGGACTTGACTAACTCGAATAACACGCGTGTAATTCACCTATTAGAAGTTACCAAATCTGGTAGCCCGGCCATGAGGAGATTTCACGATGTCAGAAATTCGCCCCTTGACGATCGAAGGCGGACACCCTGGATCTGGTGGCATGGAGCCATCTTGGCAAGAGCACGCATTGTGCGCCCAAACTGATCCTGAAGCTTTTTTTCCCGAAAAAGGTGGCTCTACTCGCGAGGCAAAGCGTGTCTGTCTCTCATGCGATGTTCGCTCCGAATGCTTGGAATATGCCTTGGCTCACGACGAGCGTTTTGGCATCTGGGGTGGGCTATCCGAGCGCGAGCGACGCCGTTTAAAGCGCCGTACCGCTTAAATTAATACCGCATTACCTCTATAGACTTTCAGCGTTCTATCCGCCGCCATAGGTCTGGCCGAAAACTTAGTTGGTGATTTGAATGAGCGACAAGTTTTTTGTTACGGCGATAGTCGTCGCTCACGATGGCGCAACCTGGATTCCAGATGTGATTGCAGCTCTTGCTAATCAAAGCAGGCCCGTAGATCGCATTCTCGCGGTTGACACTGGATCCATCGATCAATCTGCTACTTTCCTGAAACGCTCCGGCATAAAAGTCCTTTCGGCAGGTCGAGATGTTGGCTTCGGCAGTGCAATTGACCAAGCCCTCGTTGAATATCCAGCCATTGCTGCAATCAACAGCGAAGAATCGGCGCTAGAAGAGTGGCTCTGGTTCATTCATGATGATTGCGCCCCAGCAAATGATGCTCTGGAAGAATTGTTAGAAGCGGTATCGGATCGACCTAATGTCGCGATCGCTGGTCCAAAATTGCGTGGCTGGTATGACCGAAATCATCTGCTCGAAATTGGAATAACAATTGCCGGCAATGGTTCAAGATGGACGGGTTTAGAGCGACGCGAGCAAGATCAGGGTCAGCACGATGGTAATAACAATGAGGTGCTTTCAGTAAGTACGGCCGCAATGTTGGCTAAGCGTTCGGTCTTTGAAGATATCGGTGGCTTCGATCCAAATCTCGAGCTCTTCCGCGATGATGTTGACCTTGGTTGGCGTACACATGTTGCCGGGTTTTCAGCTATTTGTGTCACTTCGGCCGTAGCCTTTCATGCTGAAGCGGCAGCGAATGAGCGCCGTTCCGTTGATGTCTCGGAAGCGTTTCTTCATCGACCGCTACTTCTTGATCGGCGAAACGCCGCTTACGTACTTTTGGCCAACTCTTCTTGGTGGATTCTGCCTTGGCTTGCCCTGCAATTAGTTGTTTCCAGTGGTTTTCGAGCACTTGTGAATTTGTTGGCCAAATTGCCCGGTTATGCCGGTGATGAATTAGCAGCAGTAATTCTCTTGCTAATCAAGCCAGCCGATCTCATTCAAGGCAGAAGGCTACGCCGTCATAATCGGATGATCTCCGCCCGGGCGGTTACTCGTTTTATCCCACCTCGTTCGCAACAATTCCGGGCCACCTTTGAACGAATGAATAATTTATTACTGCACGACTTCAAACCAAATTCAGATTTCGAAGAACCACAAATATCCCAAAGTTACTCAGATATTGGCTTGATCGAAGAAGGTTTTGATGATCCGGAACTTTTAGTATCTAAACCACGACGAAGTTTACGAAACTTAAAGTCTCGCCCTTTACTTGTTGCTCTTCTTTTCATGGTGATCGTTACGGCCATAGCTTCACGATCTCGTTATGGTGCGATTTCAGGTGGCGCGCTTCCGGTCTCGCCGCTCGGCGCCCATGACTTGATTTCAAAATATTTCGAATCTTGGCATCTGGTTGGCTTAGGAAGCAGTGCTTCCGCTCCTACTTGGCTTGTGTTACTAGGACTTGCTTCAGTAGTAACTCTGGGAAATTTTTCGGTTTTCATGTCGTTGCTATTTTGGCTAGTGCCACCGCTTGCTTTCTTCATTGCCTATAGATCTATGAAGCGCCTTTCAATAAAACCTCGGACTGCGATTTTGGGTGGAATTCTCTATGCGCTCTCTCCAGTGGTCTGGTCCAGCATCAATCAAGGCCGGCTAGGAACTTTGGCACTAATCCTCTTAGGGCCAATTTTGATTTCCTTGGTGCCATTGCGAATCGAAATTGCCGACATCTCCTGGCGAAAAGTTTATGGAATTACCTTATTAGTTTCAGCGTTGGCTGCTTTCTCGGCCACCTTCCTGTTGTTCTGGAGCTTCATAAACCTTTGGTTAGTAAGTTTTTCGTTGATTAAGGTTTGGAAATTGCCCACTGAGGGTGAGGCGCAAAGTTGGCTTTCTAAAATCTCATATTTCTTTACCCCAACAGTTAAGCGCCGTTTGGCGCTCTTGATCTTGCCATGGCTTGCAACCTTTCCATGGTCGACGATCATGTTGCTACACCCAACCAATTTTTTATTGGAGCCGGGCCTGCCTCTTTCCAGCGCTACCCGATGGTCGGTATTGCTTTTAAACCCTGGCGGGCTTTCAGGAACCCCAATCTGGTTAGTTGCGCCTACCCTTCTTTTTATTATTTTCGCTCTTGTGACTCCGGTTCATCGCAACTGGGGTGCCTCAGCAGCGGGCTTGCTGGCCGCCGCAATTGCGCTCTCATCGGTAATTATTAGTGGCCATGGATCCAACTCAAATGTGTGGGTCGGTCCACTCTTGGTATTCGCGGAGTTCTTTGCTCTGGTACCAATTTTAAGGGCGGCCGATGGCTTAATTCCTAACCTGCGAAATTCGAGCTTTGGACTGGGCCATATTTTTTCGGCGCTTCTAAGTGTGGTTACCGTAATTTCACTACTTGGATCTATTTTTTGGATTCTATCCGCGGGCTCAGACTCTTTGGTAAAGAGCGGTCAAACCCAAGTAATTCCAGCCTTTGTCGCCTCATTAGCTGAAACGGATGCGAAACCAAAGACCTTGGTTCTTCGCAAGAGCCACGGCGCTGTTCAATATTTTATTTCTCGCGGCTCTGACTTAGAGTTAGGTGATCCGGATGTTGTGGTAGCTCCTTCGAACGAAGTGCAGAGTGCGATTGCAGACCTGGTTTCAGGTGCTGGTGCCACCACAAGTAAACTTATAGGTGAATCTGGAATTCAGTATTTATTTATGCAAAATCCAATTGATCCAATATTGGTTAGAACAATTGATGGACAGGGTGGCTTCACTCGTAGCTCTGCCACTAAAGATGGAATTATTTGGCGGGTCGTTGGAAGTTCCTCCCGACTTATTTTTACCGATCTTAAGGGAAATAAGGTCTCACTCGCTTCCAATGATGTTGGTGCCAATGTAAAGGTTCCCGGAACTGGAATAATTACATTGGCGGAGAAATTTGATACAAAGTGGCACCTGTTATTGAACGGTATGCCAGTTCCGGTAATCCAAAGTGCTAGCGGGTTGCCGACCTTTGCCGTTGTTTCATCGGGCGACGTTTCAATGTCACATGATGGAACGTTGCGGCGTGGTCTTCTTTCCATTCAATTTATTTCTCTTCTAACCATTGCGGTACTTGCGCTGCCAGCTGGTCGGCGCCGCAAGGAAGTACCGATTGAGGAATTGGTATGAGGAATTTTAAAGTCATCATTGCGATCGTTGGAGTTGGCTTAGCCCTTGGACTCACTTATGTAACACCGCGGGTTGAGAAAATTGCTGAAATTAGCCAAACCTATCCGCCATCTGCATGTCCTGGACTAAGCACAGATGGAAGTACTTACGCGCATCTACCCTCGGCTAAAACCAAAGTGAGAAACATAAGCGCGAAATCCACCAAATTCATCGCTGCTCGAACTCGCGATTTACACTTGATCCGTTCGGCACTTTTGATTGCCGGAAATCCCAGCACTTCTGTAACAACTACCTCCTTCACTGGAGATTGGTTTGGTTCCGCGATTTGTTCAGTTGGCGGTGCGGATCAATGGTTTGTCGGTGGTTCAGCTGGGATTACCAGCACCTCACGTCTGGATCTCATTAATAGCGGCCTAAGCGATGCGATTGTTGAATTGACGATTTATACCTCAAAGCCAACGCCAATTCATTCGACCATCTCGGTAAAAGCAAATTCGGATAAAGCCATCTCCTTAGATGCGCTAGCGCCGGGGGAGAGTTCCTTGGTTATTCATGCTTTAACCAGGTCGGGGCGAGTCTCAAGTTTTCTCTTCGACCAGCAACATAAAGGGCTGAAAGCTCTTGGGATGGATTATGTAAATCCAATCACCGCGCCAAGTACGTCATTGGTAATTCCCGCAGTTACTAATTCTCCCGGCAAGAAAAATTCAATTTCCCATTTTCTAAGAATTTTGGCACCAGGTAATTTGGATGCCTCATTCAAAGTTACGATCCATTCATCGGAGGGCGATTTCACCCCGTTGGGCTTTGATCAACGTACTCTCGCGCACGGCAAAGTCTTTGACCTGCCCCTGCCCTCCTTAACCGAGAGCACGCCTTTTGCACTTGAACTAACTTCGGATCAACCAATAGTTGCGGCGCTTCGAAGCGCGATGACTTCAAGCTCTAACTCTGATTTTGCTTGGGCAACAGCGGCGCCGAGACTCGGCATAATCACAATGAATTTGGGTGGCACGTCTCCGACCTTTGTCTTTAGCGGGGAATCGATCCGAGTGGCAATCCGTTGGACCCTACCTTCCGGCAAAGTGGGTACTGCGACCGCGGTCGGAGCGCAGGTTGCAACTTGGCATCCGACTACCGGAATTAATCAGGTGACTTTAACCTCCGAAGGGACCATCACCACTGCAGGATTAATATTCTTAAATCCAAGCCCGGCGAATTTTGGGTTAAGTTACTTGCCAGCGATGGCCGGCTCTGAAATCGAGAGCACAACCCTGCCGGTAACTGATGCGCACGTGATCTCACGTGGCTAAATCCCCGACTTTTAATCCACTACGCGGTAATCTCTCAATATGAGGAGCATGCAACCACGGACCGGGCGAAGCTGCTCTCGGGCGGGCTGTAGAGCGTTCGCTGTTAAGACACTCACATATATTTATTCGGACTCCACTGCTGTCTTAGGGCCACTGGCTACCTTTGCCGAGCCACACGCGTACGACCTTTGCGATGAGCACAGCGAACGTATGACCTTACCCAAAGGCTGGACTGTTATTAGACCCGAGCCAAATGGCGAGGCGCAAGGTCCAAGTGATGACGATCTGATGGCCATCGCCGATGCGGTGCGCGAAGCGGGGATTAGCCAAAATCTGCCAACAGCTGGCCAACCCAAGACTCAGGAAATAGGTCGGCGCGGTCATTTACGCGCGCTGCCATCCAACTAATCTTTAAAGCTTTTATTTCGTAATATTTTTAAATCTATATTTTCGCGATAGATTGCCGAAATGTTTACTGAAGCCGAACTTTCTGCCGTCATCAAGGCCTATGACATCAGAGGTCTGGTCGACACTCAAATCACCCCTGATTTTGCCTTTGCCTTGGGTTCTGCCTTTGCACGATTTCTTGAGGAAGAACGGGAACCAGCAACCATCGTAATTGGCGAAGATATGCGCCCATCTTCACCCCTTTTAGCCACCGCATTTGCAGATGGCGTGAGCGCCCAAGGAATGGATGTCATTCGAATTGGGCTGGCTTCAACCGACATGCTTTATTTTGCCTCAGGATCTTTAAATCTACCTGGCGTTATGTTTACCGCCAGTCATAATCCGGCGGCCTATAACGGTATGAAACTTTGCAAGAGCGGCGCTCGTCCTATTGGCATGGAATCTGGCCTGGGCAGAATTCGCTCG
>CAIQNN010000006.1 GCA_903873185.1 uncultured Actinomycetes bacterium | reverse complement strand
GTGCGCAAATTAGGTTTTAGCGACGGCCAATTCGGCTACATCTCAACAGGTGGTGGCGCATCTTTGGAATACCTTGAAGGCAAAGAACTTCCAGGTTTGATCGTGTTACAAAATTAATTTTAGCCAATCGAACCATTAGGAGTCACAGATGCGTAAACCGTTAATCGCCGGAAACTGGAAGATGAACCTCAACCACTTAGAGGCGATCGCAGTAACTCAAAAACTTTCGTACTCACTCGATGATAAAGATTTTGATGCTGTTGATGTGGTTGTAATTCCACCCTTTACCGATATTCGTTCAGTCCAAACTTTAATTGATGGCGATCGCCTTCGACTGCAATATGGCGCCCAAGATTTATCACCTGACGTCTCTGGCGCATTCACCGGAGATATCTCTGGCAGCATGCTAAATAAACTTGGGTGCAGTTTTGTTGTAATAGGTCACTCTGAACGGCGCGCGATTCACCAGGAGAGCGATGAATTAGTTAATCGAAAGATCAAGGCGGCGCTTGCCAACGAACTCACCCCAATCTTCTGTGTTGGCGAAGAACTAGCCATCCGAGAAGCTGGAACCCATGTTGCCCATGTCCTGCGCCAAATTCAAAATGGCCTTAAGGGTTTTCATAAGCCGGACTTGAAAAAGATCGTCTTTGCCTATGAACCGGTTTGGGCAATTGGCACCGGCAAGACCGCCACGCCCGAAGATGCCCAGGAGGTCTGCGCTGCGATTCGAGTGGAACTTGCTCAAATTGCCGGCGATGAGATTGCCGCCGCCGCTCGAATCCTCTATGGCGGTTCGGTTAAATCGGGAAATACCGTGGAAATCATGAAGCAACCTGATGTGGATGGCGCCTTAGTCGGCGGGGCCAGCCTGGATCCCGAAGAATTTGCCCGGATCGTAAAGTTCCATACCGCCATTTAGCACCGCTGGGCGGTGTATCCTGACCCTCTTGCCATGACTACTTAGTGTCTGGTTATTGTCTGGCTTTTGGTTCGCCCCGAATTGATTTGGAGAGATTGTGGTTTTAGCACTGTCGATACTGCTAGTCATTACTAGCGTCCTTATGATCATGCTCGTTCTCCTTCACAAAGGAAAGGGCAGCGGTCTCTCTGACCTCTTTGGTGGTGGCATCTCCTCGACTTATGGCGGCTCCTCCGTCGTAGAACGAAACTTGGACCGGATCACCATCGTGGTTGGCGGCCTCTGGTTTGCAGGCGTAATTGCCTTGAGCCTGGTCTTGAAGAAGTAAATCTTTAAATTTTGGTTTAGTCAGTTCGCTCAGCAGTTTTAGAAAAAGGGGTCCAAATTATGGGTAGCGCAATCCGCGGTAGTCGAGTCGGCGCAGGTCCTATGGGCGAAGCTGAGCGTGGGGAAGCTATTCCACGTTTTCGCGTCTCTTACTGGTGCGCAAATGGCCATGAAACCCGACCTTCCTTTGCCGAAGATGGCACCGTTGTAGTCCCAGAAGAATGGGATTGCCCACGATGTGGTTTCCCAGCTGGCTTGGATAAAGATAAGCCGCCAATGCCGGTCAAGAATGAGCCATACAAAACTCACTTGGCCTACGTTAAGGAACGTCGCACTGAAGCCGAAGCGGAAAAGATTTTGGCAGATGCGCTAGCTAGATTGCGCGGCGAGGACTAAGCCCTTGTCCCAAGCACGATCTCGAAAGGTAGTTGACCTCAGTCATACCATTCGCGAAGGGTTGATTACCTATCCAGGGCTGCCGTCCCCGGTGATTTCTCCGCATTTAACGCGCGCAGCTGCAACCAAAATTTATGCGCCAGGAACCACCTTTGCAATGGATCTAATCACCATGATTGGCAACACTGGGACTTATCTAGATTCTCCCTTCCATCGCTATTCCGACGGGGCCGATTTGGCTGGCCTAAAGCTTGAGACCTTGGTCGAATTAGAGACTGAAGTTTTTAATCTTTCAGCTTCAACTACTCGCGGCATCGAGCCTTCGCAACTTGTTGGTCGTGAGCTTTCGGGGAAAGCAATTCTGCTACACACCGGGTGGGATAAATATTTTGGCGAAGTTAGTTATGCCAAAGGCGCCCCATTCCTTTCAAAAGCCGGCGCCGATTTTTTAATTAGTAGCGGCGTTGTTTTGGTCGGAATCGATTCATTGAATATCGATGACACTGAAAGCGGGGGAGAGCGCCCAGCTCATACTCTCTTGCTAGGTGCCGGAATTCACGTAGTCGAACATCTGACAAATCTAGGTCAACTGCCAGATACCGGTGCCAGTTTTACTGCAGCGCCACCTAAGGTTGAAGGATTTGGAACTTTTCCAGTTCGGGCCTTCGCGACCTTCGACGAAAATTAAATCGAATTTAGCGCCAGCAAGAGTTGACCGATAGCTTGGTCGCGATCTTTCAGATGAATACGAAGTAATGGAAAGTCTCGGCTACTTAGGGCTTCACCATCGCCTAAGGCCTGCGCCATCAGTAGCGTGTGAAAACTAAATTCTTTCCCTGGGATTGCTAGGTCAGAATAATTTTCACCGGTTATCTGGAGGAAGGCGCCGTTGTGTTGGCCACCTTTGTGAAACTGACCAGTTGAGTGAAGAAAACGCGGACCCCATCCGAAAGTAACGGCGCGCTTCGAGCGACTAGCAATAATCGTACGGGCGTTCAATATCTCGTCATCGATTCCGCGCGCTAAATATGCCATGACCGATATGTAGTGTGAGTCATGAGCAAAAAAATCAGTTAATTGTCCACTCAGGGACTGCGCCTTGGAAGCTGAAAAGATTTGGAAGAGTTCGTCCTCGTAAGCCGGGGCAGGTTGGTGCACTTCACCATCGCTCCACTGTGAAAGTAGTGCGCCAGTGCGTTCCTTGGCTTCAGTAACATTTGGTTGATTGAATGGGTCCACATCAAGAGCGCGGCAAAGCAGCGCAGTCACCCATTCCCAGAGAATGAAGTGCTCTCCGAGGGAGGCGATTACGACTAGATCGGCCTTATCGTTAGGCGCAAAACCAATCGTTAACGAAGGGCCGGAAGTAGGAGCCGAAGCACTTTCAATCACAACGGGCAATCGGCCTCGTTGATTCTTTCCGGTTGACTCGGCAACTAGTTGCTCTATCCAGTCCGAGATACCAGGGACTTTTGAACCGGCATCAAAGAAGGAGATCGCCTGCTCGCTCTGAGTGAAGAGCAACGTCGCCAAAGTTATTGCAGCAGAGCCAACCTCGGCAAAGTGGGTAGCTGCAGCGGCCGCATCGTCTAAAAGAACGGAGACGTCAACTCCAAGAAGTGCAGCTGGCACTAACCCGAATGCGCTAAGAGCGCTATAGCGACCGCCAACACTTGGGTCAGCGTTAATGGTACGAAAATTATTTGCCCGAGCATCGATATCAAGCGGTGAGCCCGGATCGGTCACGATCACCATGTGTTCATTAGGTGAAAGACCGGCTTCAGTGAAGAGGTGGCTAAACAGGGCGCGCTGCGAAGCGGTCTCAATCGTTGAGCCAGATTTAGAACCAACTACAACGACGGTATTTCGCAGATTCGCTGGAATTGCGGCTTGAATTTGATCTGGATCGGTTGAATCCAATACCGATAGCTTCTTTTTAAAAGTTTTCGCGATTACTTCTGGCGCCAGCGAGGATCCACCCATTCCGCAAAGAATCACGTTAGTCAATTCATTTGATCGAGCCCAAGCGCTGAGCGCATCTAACTCCGGAAGCAGTTCTCTGGATGCTGTCGGAAGACCAATCCAATTCAATCGGATGGCAGCTTCGGTTTGTGCTTCCGGACCCCAGAGGGTGAAATCTTTAGCACCGAGTTTGGTCGCAGATGCTACGAGATCCAAGTAGACCGGAGAATCGGCAACTAATTTCGCCAGACTTGGACCAGTTAATTCAATACTCATTCGGTGACCTCTTTTGGTTGAAGAACGTGGGAGATATTCGCCAGTAGCTCTTTCCAGGCGTTTGCAAACTTTGCCACGCCGTCATCTTCAAGATGGCGAACGACGGATGCGAAATTGATACCAGCAACCGCTAACTGTTCAAAAGTGGTTTTGGCGGAGCCAAAGTTTGAAGTGATTGTGTCGCCGCGAGATATGCCGTGAGCTCGAACTTCATTCATCGTTGCTTCTGGCATGGTGTTTACGCAATTTGGTGCAACGAGTTCGATTACATAACGCGTGCTGTCATAAGACTTGTCCTTGACTCCAGTTGACGCCCATAACGGACGTTGCAGGTTGGCACCTGAAGCAGCCAATTTAAGCCAGCGTTGTGATGCCGTTACCTTGAGAAAAGCTTCGTAGGCCAACTGTGCGTTAGCAATGGCTGCCTTGCCGCGTAAATCTGAGTTTGGATGGGATAGATCCAGCTGTCGATCAATCTCAGTGTCTATTCGACTCACAAAAAATGAGGCAACCGAGTGAATATTTGAGAGCGAACCGCCATTAGCAACACGTCGTTCCAGTCCGCGTAGATAGGAATCCATAACCAAGCGATAGCGATCGACTGAAAAAATCAGGGTGACGTTTACGCTGATTCCTTGAGCGGTGAGTTCCTCGATAGCTGGAAGTCCTTCGATCGTTGCGGGAACTTTAATAAGCAAGTTTGGCCGGGCTACCAGCTCCCACAGTTGCTTTCCGCGGGCTACCGTCCCTGATGTGTCGTAAGCAAGATCGGGATCCACTTCAATACTGACTCTGCCATCGACGCCGTTGCTGGCTAGGTAAGTGGCGCTGAAAAGATCGCAGGCGGCGCGCACATCATCGGTGGTCAAGGTAGTAACAATTTGATTAAGGCTGGCACCAGCTTTAGCTAAACTTTCGATATCGCTTTGGTAACGAGTAGATCCGGCGATTGCTGCGGAGAAAATGCTGGGATTAGTAGTGACTCCAACAACGTGCGAATTGGAGATCAAAGTGGCTAGCGAACCAGTCTCTAGCCGATCTCGAGACAAATCATCCAGCCAGATCGCCACTCCCGCACTGGAAAGTGAGCCCAAATTATCATCTGATATCGAATCGCTCATTGATCCTCCTGGAATTACTTAGTGCGTGCGATTGAATTTTTGGCAGCTAGTACCGCGTTATCGGCAGTGAAGCCAAACTCTTTGAAAAGCAAGTTGGCATTGGCAGAAGCCCCGAAATGATTGAGTGAAATCATTTCGCCAGCATCGCCCACATATTCTCGCCAACCTTGCGAAACTCCGGCTTCAATACTAACTCGAGCTCTAACTTGGGGGAGAAGTACCTCGTCGCGATAACTTTGAGGCTGCGCTTCAAACCATTCAAGGCTTGGCGCACTGACCACTCGAGCAGCAATATTCTCTTGGGCTAATAGCGCTGCGGCCGCAATCGCTACCTGAACTTCAGAGCCAGTCGCGATAAAAATTACATCTGGCGCTTTAACTTGTGGATTCAGAATATAGGCACCATTGGCGACTCCATCAGCGTTGGCGAAAACAGTTCGATCGATCGTGGGTAAGTTCTGTCGACTGAGCGCCAGCCCAGTCGGTTTGCCCAACCGGATAATTTCGCGCCAAGCAACTGCAGTCTCGTTCGCATCCGCCGGACGAACCACGGATAAATTCGGAATGGCGCGAAGCGCAGCTAGATGCTCTACTGGTTGATGGGTCGGCCCATCTTCACCTAAGCCAATTGAATCGTGAGACCAGACGAAGGTGACTGGCAAATTCATCAGCGCTGCAAGGCGAACGGCGCCGCGCATATAGTCGCTGAAAACTAAGAAGGTGCCACCAAAAGGTTTTGTAAGTCCGTGCAACGCAATGCCATTTAAGATCGCGCCCATTGCATGCTCTCGAATTCCGAAGTGGATAATTCGGCCATAAGGATTGGCATCCTTCATCTGGCTTGAAAGCGGCAAGAAGGAGCCACTGCCTTCGATAGTGGTGTTATTGCTATCGGCTAAATCTGCTGAGCCGCCCCAAAATTCTGGCAGTACCCCAGCAAGTGCATTAATAACTTTTCCGGAGGCTGCTCGCGTAGCAAGATCTTTTCCAGCCTCAAATTGTGGAATTGCGCTCTCCCAGCCGGATGGAAGTTGGTGGTTGCGCAATCTAGATAACAAAGTTGCGCGCTCTGGATTGGCACTCTGCCAAGCTTCGAAGTTCTGCTGCCAACTGGCACGAAGTTGGGCGCCGCGCTCCTTCACGCTTCGGGCATGGGCCAAGACTTCATCAGAGATGTAGAAAGAAAGGGTCGGGTCTAAGCCAAGCTCAATCTTCGTCGCTGCCACTTCATCTGGCCCAAGGGCGGAGCCATGCGATTTAGAGGTTCCGCGGGCGCTCGGTGCCGGCCATGCGATTACTGTTTTTAGCCGAATTAGCGTCGGCATCCGAGATTCACTCTCTGCTTCCACCATTGCACGTTCTAGTGCGTCGCGATCAATATTTCCACTGGCAAGAGCAGCAACTTCAATCACGTTCCAACCGTAAGCCCGGTAGCGGGCGCCGACATCTTCGGTGAAGGCGACATGTGTATCTCCTTCAATCGAAATTCGATTGTCATCGTAAATTACTTTTAGATTGCCAAGTGCCTGTGTTCCCGCGATCGATGAAGCTTCAGAACTGACGCCTTCTTGTAAGTCGCCATCAGAACAGATCACCCAAATATTGTGATCAAAGAGTTCGGTTTCACCGGCTGGGTCAAACAAACCTTTTTCATAGCGAGCTGCCATAGCCATGCCTACGCCATTTGAAATACCCGCGCCTAGTGGTCCTGTGGTCGTTTCCACGCCAAGCGTGTGACCAAATTCTGGGTGGCCGGGTGTTAAGGAGCCATGGGTTCGAAATGCTTCCAAATCAGATAGTTCGAGACCGTAGCCAGATAAATAGAGTTGGATGTAAAGCGTCAGTGATGAGTGCCCGCACGAGAGAATGAAGCGATCTCGGCCTAGCCATTGTGGGTCGACTGGATCGTGGCGAAGGAAGCGCTGGAAGAGTGTGTATGCGACGGGCGCAAGTGCCATCGCGGTACCAGGGTGACCGTTTCCTACTTTTTGAACGGCGTCCATAGCAAGTGCTCGACTTATAGTGACTGCTTGCTCATCCAACTCTTGCCAAGAAGTGCGTTTCATTTAGCTAGTCCGTTTCCGTGTGTGATTTTGCTGCCTCTTCTTTGCTGCGCGCGATTAAGTTCCACATTGCCACCCAAACTAAACCGGAACCTAATAGATGTGTTGCAACAATGAGTTCTGGCAATTTGGTGAAATATTGAATATAGCCAATTGTTCCTTGAGCCAGTGAAACAATTAAAAACAATCGCAGTTGTTTTCCGAAAACTGTCTTGGCTTGAACGCTTTCGCTCACCTTAACAATCAAAAGTAAACCTAAAGTTAATGAGATCAAAGCAATTACCGCGTCAGCGTGGATCCAGGAGATGGTCCTTGGATCAATCCCAAATCTTCGCGCCTTGATATCACCAGCATGCGGTCCGCTGCCAGTAACGATGGTTCCCAAAACAATGACCAATAAAGTAAGCCCCGCCAATCCGCGTGAAAGTCGGAAACTCATTCGAGTAATTTCTACTTTTATCTTGCCTGCCATCAACGCTCGCAATGAGACCGATCCAGCAATTAGCGCAACCGTTAGCAAAAAATGTCCAGCTACCGGAATTGGATTCAAGTGAGTTAGAACAGTTATGCCACCCAAAACACCTTGACCTAGAATTCCTAAAATTTGCAGGATCGCTAACGCTCTAATTCGGCGGTATTCCAGCCGGGACTTTCCCCATTTGAAGGCGCCAATTAAGGCAGCCAGCGCAACAAAAAAGAGAACAAAGGTTAAGAGTCGATTGGTGAATTCAATCCAGGCGTGAAGTTGCCCCTGAACTTGATGGGGAATGGGCTTAAAGGATCCCGGTGTGCATTGGGGCCAAGTTGGACATCCCAACCCAGAGCCAGTCAGACGAACCGCCCCACCTGTGAGGATCAAGCCGACTTGAAGAACTACTAATGCGGTGAAGATCAGGCTGGAAATGAGCACGAGCGTAAGCCTATGGGCAAGCGGGGCGGGTGCCACTCATGGTGCCAAGAAGGTCCCAAGTGGCGAAATTTGGCGAATTACGCAACACTTATGTTGTGAAAAACGCAGGGAAGGTTGCCGGGGTGCTTGTTGAGCCAGATCGCACCCGCGATCAGTTGGCCCGGCGCATCCTCGAGAGCGGTCCCGCTACGGCAATTGAACTGGCGGAATTCCTTTCAATCACCCCCACTGGCATCCGGCGACATTTGGACTCCCTTGTGGCTGAAGGCGTACTAACTGCCCGGGAGCCACATCAGACCAGCAGCAATTTACGCGGCCGTGGTCGACCAGCAAAAGTCTTTGTTATGACCGACCTCGGGCGTGAGACTTTTGAGCATTCATACGATGATTTAGCGGTTTCAGCTTTGAAATTTATGGCTTCGGCCGGTGGCGCGGGCTTGGTAACTCAATTTGCCCAATCTCGGGCGGTTGATATTGAACGTCGTGCTGGTGGCGCAATTGGTGATTCGAAATCTGCCACGGATCGGGTCGAGGCGCTCGCCGCCTTTTTAACCGAAGAAGGCTTCGCAGCCACTTCCCGCTCGCGCGGAAATGGCGAAGAGATCTGTCAAAACCATTGCCCGATCGCTCACGTGGCCGCGGAATTTCCCGCGCTCTGCGATGCCGAGACAGAGGCGCTCTCTCGAGTACTTGGTACACATGTACAACGACTAGCGACTATCGCTCACGGTGATGGCGTCTGCACCACATTTATTCCACAACTCACGCCACCACGCGAAACTTTTACTGCGCAAAACCTAACTCCCGCTGGAAAGAGAGCTAACTAATGAGCGATACCACCATCAACCCGGATCTGGCTTCCCACCCGGAACTTGCCGGCATTGGTACCTATGAGTACGGATGGTCCGATAGCGATGCTGCTGGAACCAATTCGCGTCGCGGTCTTAGCGAAGAGGTCGTGCGCGATATCTCAGCTAAAAAGAGCGAACCCCAGTGGATGCTCGATTTACGTCTTAAAGGTTTGAATTTATTCGACAAAAAGCCGATGCCTACTTGGGGATCAGATCTCTCAGGAATTTTCTTCGACACCATCAAGTATTTCGTTCGCTCCACCGAGAAGCAGGCAACATCTTGGGAAGATCTACCCGAAGATATTCGCAATACTTATGATCGCTTGGGAATTCCAGATGCCGAAAGGAATCGACTCGTAGCGGGCGTCGCGGCGCAATACGAATCTGAGGTTGTTTACCACTCGATTCGTGAAGATCTAGAGCAGCAAGGCGTTATTTTCGTCGACACTGACTCCGGGCTAAAACTGCACGAGGAACTTTTCAAAGAGTATTTCGGCACGGTTATCCCAGTAGGCGATAACAAATTCGCCGCGCTAAATACTTCAGTATGGTCAGGTGGATCCTTTATCTATGTTCCAAAGGGCGTTCACGTTGATATTCCGCTTCAAGCCTATTTCCGTATTAATACCGAGAACATGGGGCAATTTGAGCGTACTTTGATTATTGCCGATGAAGGTTCATACGTGCATTACGTTGAAGGCTGTACTGCTCCGATCTACAGCTCAGATTCGCTGCACTCGGCCGTTGTCGAAATTATCGTCAAAAAGAATGCTCGAGTCCGTTACACGACTATTCAAAACTGGTCTAACAACGTTTATAACTTAGTAACAAAGCGCGCGGTCTGCGCCGAAGGTGCCACCATGGAATGGATCGATGGAAATATCGGCTCAAAAGTAACGATGAAATACCCAGCCGTATTCTTAATGGGCCCACACGCCAAGGGGGAGACACTTTCCATCGCCTTTGCAGGCGAAGGTCAACATCAAGATGCCGGCGCAAAGATGGTTCACGCCGCGCCATATACCTCCTCAACGATTATCTCTAAATCAGTTGCCAGAGGTGGCGGACGAACTTCATATCGTGGGTTAGTGCAGATCCAAGAAGGAGCGCATCATTCGAAGTCAACGGTGAAGTGCGATGCCCTTTTAGTCGACACAATTTCGCGCTCGGATACTTATCCATACGTTGATATTCGCGAAGATGATGTCTCAATGGGACATGAAGCAACAGTTTCAAAAATTAGCGATGATCAACTCTTCTATCTAATGTCTCGCGGGCTAAGTGAAGATGAGGCCATGGCAATGATTGTTCGCGGTTTCATCGAACCAATTGCGCGGGAACTACCAATGGAATATGCCCTTGAGCTCAATCGACTTATCGAACTTCAAATGGAAGGCGCTGTTGGTTAATGTCTACCCTCACTACAAATTACTTGATTCCCTCGGGCAGGGAGGAAGCTTGGCGCTTCACTCCGCTATCTCGGCTAGGTGGACTTCACGATCCAGTAGTAGAAGTTCGTGACGTAATTTCACTCCTCGCCCAAGATCTACCTGCTGGTGTCACCCTTAAGCGAGTAACAAGTTCGGCCCAATTTCCAATTTCGCAGACTAATGACATCGTAATCATGCGGATTCGCGAAGCTATTTCTGAGGTTTTACTCTTGGAAATTGCCAAAGATTCCGAGATCGCCGAACCAATTAAATTAACCCGCAACGACACTGGTTTGGCGCCACAACTGGGGCGAACCGTTATCAAAGTTGGTAGCAATGCTCGAGCAACTGTAATTATTGAAAACCAGGGATCTGCAATCCTTGCGGAAGAGATCGAAATCATTCTCGAACCCGGGGCAAGCTTTACATTTATATCGTTGCAAGAGTGGGAGAACGATTCAGTTCATATCGGTCGCCACCACGCAATCATTGGCAAAGATGCAAGTTTCACTTCGTTCGTCGTGACCGTGGGCGGTTCAGTTGTTCGATTACTTCCAACCGTTGAATACGCTGGTCCCGGCTCCAGTGCCGAACTAAATGGCGTTTACTTCGCTACCGACGGTCAGCACTTTGAGCACCGAATTCATGTAGATCACAACCTTCCAAAGGCTAAGTCTCGAGTTAATTACAAGGGTGCCCTTTCTGGCTTAAATGCGCATACGGTATGGATTGGCGATGTTTATATTCACGCCGCCGCCGAAGGAACTGACACCTATGAATTGAATCGAAATCTACTGCTCTCTGATGGTGCGCGTGCCGACTCGGTGCCAAACCTTGAGATTGAAACTGGCGAAATTGTTGGAGCCGGACATGCCAGCACGACTGGGCGCTTCGATGATGAACAACTCTTCTATTTGGAGAGTCGCGGTATTCCAGCCGAGATCGCTCGACGACTTGTGATCCGCGGCTTCTTTGCCGAGATCATCTCCAAGATTCATCTTGAAACAATCGAAGAACGCCTAATGGCGCGTATCGATAATGAACTCGCAAAGGTGGGGGAGTAAGTGAGCAGCATGCAACTATCTACCTTGTCCGAGGGCAAACCTACAAAAATTCAAGTCGATGGCGAGCCGGTCTGCGTTGCTCGAATTGGTGAAGAAGTATTTGCCATTGCCGACACATGTAGCCATTCCGAGGCATCGCTCTCTGAAGGCGAGATCTCTGGCTACAAAATCGAATGTTGGTTACATGGCGCCGAATTCGATCTTCGTACCGGCGAAGCGTTAACGCCGCCCGCAACTATTCCAGTAAAGAAATATGACGTGACCCGAGATGGCGAAACCATCAACATTCGAAAGACTAAGTGAGGAAACCATGAGCACATTAGAGATCAAGAACTTGCAGGTATCGGTCGCAACCGAGACAGGCTTTACTGAAATCTTGCGTGGCGTTGATCTAACTATCAAATCCGGCGAGACGCACGCAATCATGGGACCAAACGGTTCCGGTAAATCGACACTTGCTTATTCAATCGCCGGGCACCCGAAGTACACCATTACTGGTGGATCTGTGACTTTGGATGGCCTGGATGTCTTGGCAATGAAGGTGGATGAGCGTGCCAAGGCTGGCTTGTTCCTGGCCATGCAATATCCAGTAGAGGTACCAGGAGTCTCGGTCTCCAACTTTCTTCGTACTGCAGTTACGGCTATTCGCGGCGAAGCCCCAAAGGTTCGAACTTGGGTTGGCGAAGTAAAGAGTGCCATGACCGAACTAAATATGGATCCGGCTTTCGCTGAGCGCAATGTGAATGAAGGTTTCTCCGGTGGCGAGAAGAAGCGGCACGAGATTTTGCAGCTTGAATTGTTGAAGCCAAAGATCGCAATCCTGGATGAAACTGACTCGGGACTTGATGTCGACGCTTTGCGCATCGTCTCCGAAGGTGTTAATCGCGTCAAGGAAAATAGCGAGCTCGGAATTATGTTGATCACCCACTACACCCGAATTCTCCGTTACATAAAGCCGGACTTTGTTCACGTATTTGCAAATGGTCGAATCGTAGAAGAAGGCGGACCTGAACTCGCCGACAAACTAGAAGAGAATGGCTACGCCGAGTACATCTCTGCCTAACTTATGAATCAGCCAATCTTTGACGCCGAAGTGATCAAGCGGGATTTCCCGATCTTTGATCGCAAAGTTCGCGGTGGGCTGCCCCTGATCTTTTTAGATAGCGGGGCGACCAGCCAAAAACCCAGGAGCGTTTTAGATGCTGAGCGACATTTTTACGAATTTACTAATGCTGCGGTAAACCGAGGTTCATATCTTTTGGCTGAAGAGGCTAATGAAGCTTATGAGGATGCAAGAGCCACTGTTGCCGAATTTCTCAAAGCTGATGCAAGCGAAATAATTTTCACCAAGAGCGCTACCGAATCGCTGAACTTATTGGCTTATTCGTTTGGTAACGCTGAACCCGGCTCAAATTTTGCCCTTAAACCAGGAGACTCGATCGTAGTTTCCGAAATGGAACATCACGCAAATTTGATTCCATGGCAACAGCTGGCAAAACGAACTGGAGCAACTCTCTCTTGGTTCGCGCTAAAGCAAGACGGTCGTTTGGATTTGGATTCAATTGATCAAGTTATTACCGATCGAACCAAGATCGTTGCGATCACTCAGCAGTCAAATGTTCTAGGAACCATTGTTCCCCTTGAAGCAATCGTTAAACGTGCTCATGAAGTCGGAGCCATCGTCGTACTTGACGCCTGTCAGTCCGCCCCACATTTCGCGATCGATGTTAAGAAATTAGATGTGGATTTTCTCGCCTTCTCTGGCCACAAGGCCCTAGGCCCAACGGGCATTGGTGTGCTTTGGGGGAAATTCGAACTTCTCAATCAGATGGTGCCATTTCTTACTGGTGGCTCGATGATTGAATCGGTGACGATGACTGATGCCACATGGGCACCGGTTCCGCGTCGATTTGAAGCCGGAGTGCCCAACATGGCGCAAGCTGTTGGTTTGGCCGCGGCTCTGAAATATCTCACTAACATCGGCATGGATAGCGTTCACAGCCACGAGATGGCGCTTACAAAAAGTGCCCTTCTTCAAATTGCAGAAATCCCAGGCATCAAAGTGATCGGGCCCCAAGACACGGATTCCCGAGGTGGAGTTATCTCATTTACCGTGGATCAGGTCCACCCCCATGATGTTGGACAGGTACTTGATCAATATGGAATTGCAGTTCGCACTGGCCATCACTGTGCCTGGCCTTTAATGCGAAAGCTAAATGTGGTGGGCACAACCAGGGCATCTTTCTACATCTACAACACTGAAGCAGATGTCTCAGCTTTGGTCGATGGTATTCGCCAAGTGCAGAAATACTTCAAGGTTTAATATGGAACTCGACTCGCTCTACCAAGAAGTGATCTTGGATCACTACAAGAAGCCGGCTCACAAAGGGCTAGCAACCAACTTCAGCGCTCAGGTCCACCACGTAAACCCCAGTTGCGGTGATGAAATCACCCTTAACGTAGCGCTCGAGGGCGAGACGGTGAAAGATGTTAGCTGGGATGGGGTTGGTTGTTCGATCTCTCAAGCGAGTACTTCGATAATGACCGAACTTATGATCGGCAAGAGTGTGACTGAGGCTTTCCTAATTCTTGAGAATTTCACGGCGCTCATGCAAAGCAAGGGCACTCAAAAAGGGGATGAAGATATTCTCGAGGATGCTGTGGCTTTAGCCGGCGTATCGAAATTTCCAGCTCGCATTAAGTGTGCGCTGCTGGGTTGGATGGCATTTAGAGATGCAACCGCTCAAGGATTAATTCAGAAGGCGACAGAGACCAAGGGAGAAGAATGAGTGCAAATCTAGCAAGCGTTGACGATGTCACAGAGGCGATGAAGGATGTCATCGACCCTGAGCTTGGAATTAATGTCATCGATCTTGGATTGGTCTACGACATGCGAATCGATGAGAGCAACGTGGTAATCCTCGATATGACGCTAACTTCTGCAGCGTGCCCGTTGCAGGATGTTATTGAAGATCAAACTCACCAAGTTCTTCAGGACCTAGCCGCTGACGTCAAAATTAACTGGGTATGGATGCCACCTTGGGGACCTAACCGAATCACCGACGATGGCCGAGAGCAGCTGCGGGCAATTGGATTCACGGTTTAACTAACATCAAGGTTAGGGTCTAACTATGTCTATGCACGGTAACTGGCAGGCGCTTCGTTCGCTCTCTTCCGATCAATCAATCAAGAATCAGAAATTAAAGAGCGGAACTTTTCGACGAATCGTCTCCTTTGCCAAGCCTTATAAGTCTTCACTAGCCATTTTCCTCGTAACCGTCGTGATTGATGCGATGCTGGTAGTGGCGACCCCGCTACTACTTCGAGAGTTGATCGATAAGGGAGTCACGCCACATAACGGATCATTAGTTACCAAGTTGGCGATCATCGTCGGAGGATTAGCAATTCTGGATGCCGTCTTTAACATGGCCGGACGATGGTTCTCTAGCCAGATTGGTGAAGGGTTGATTTATGACCTGCGAACTCAAGTATTTGAACATGTCCAACGCCAATCGATCGCATTTTTTACCAGGACTCAGACTGGTGCGCTTATCGCGCGCCTTAATTCCGATGTTATCGGAGCTCAGCAGGCTTTTACCTCCACCTTGTCCGGCGTAGTGAGCAACGCGCTTAGTTTGATTTTGGTTGCGGCTACCATGATCACGCTCTCGTGGCAGATCACCGTAGTCTCGCTTTGCCTTCTTCCAGTCTTCCTGATACCAACCAAATGGGTAGGACGAAAGCTTCAGAGTTACACCAGACAATCCTTCCAACTTAACGCCGAGATGTCGGCCACCATGACGGAACGGTTCAATGTCTCAGGGGCGCTATTAGTTTCACTCTACGGTGATTCTAAAAGTGAGCGAGATATTTTTTCAGCACGTGCCCGAAGAGTCGCGGATATGGGAATCACAATTGCATTATTAAACCGAATCTTCTTTATTGCTTTGACATCCATTGCAGCCGTGGCAACGGCAGTTGCTTATGGCATCGGTGGCCACCTTGCAATCTCTCAAAAGATCTCGATCGGAACGCTCTTAGCAATTACCGCACTTCTGGCTCGACTTTACGGACCAATTACTGCACTTTCCAATGTACGAGTAGACGTCATGACTGCTCTAGTTTCGTTTGAAAGAGTATTTGAATTGCTCGACCTCGAGCCAATGGTAAAGGACTCCTTGCAAGCTAAGAGTATGAGCAACGAACGACCAACAATAAAATTTGATGATGTTAAATTTGCCTACCCAACGGCTGCGGAAATCTCTCTGGCTTCGTTGGAGATGGTTGCCAAAGCTGAAATGGTTGATAGCGGTCAGGTTCTAAAGGGAATTTCCTTTGAAGTAGAGCCGGGTTCGTTGACTGCAATCGTTGGTCCATCTGGGGCTGGAAAGAGCACGATTTCGGGGTTAGTCCCCAGGCTTTACGATGTCACTGATGGTGCGATATTAATCAATGGCGTTGACATTCGAGAGTACTCGATTAGCTCCTTGCGCCACCACATTGGTGTTGTTACCCAAGATTCGCATATGTTCCACGACAGCATCGCAGCCAACCTTCGATACGCGAAACCGGATGCAACGGATATTGAGATGCAACAAGCATGTGAGTCAGCTCAAATTTGGGATTTCGTGCAAAGTTTACCCAATGGTTTCGACACTATCGTCGGCGAACGAGGACATCGCTTATCAGGGGGAGAAAAGCAACGTCTTGCAATTGCCCGGCTATTGCTCAAGGCTCCAAGCATCGTAGTCTTGGATGAAGCAACGGCTCATTTAGATTCCGAGAATGAAGCGTTGGTTCAAGCGGCTCTAAAGAGCGCGCTAGTGAATCGAACCAGCATCGTGATCGCTCACCGACTTTCAACAATTCAACAAGCGGATCAAATTCTGGTCCTTGAAAATGGCTTGATTGTAGAACGAGGCAGACACGAAGAATTGGTTAACAAAAAGGGTTTGTACTTCGACCTATATCAAAGACAATCACTTGGTTTCGCGGAAGAGCAGAACCCTTCCGAAGAGAATTAGGAAAGCGAACGCTAGCCATTGCAAGGCGTAAGCAAAATGTGGACCGCCCGTTAGATCTGGAAGCGTGATTGAGGTTAACGGCAAGATTTTGAGGTTATCGCTCGAAATTAAATCAACGTAATATGGAAGTGCCGGCATATTCTGAACATTAGATAGGTTAACGCTCACTCGTTTACTACCTGGCAGAGCGAAGAAAGAACCTTCGATTTGGCGACTTATGTCATCAGCCCGGATGCGAACTACCAACGCAGTTTTATCGAATATTAAACTTGGAACTATTGGCGCAATGTTGGCCGCCGCACCGGCTTTTACCCAGCCGCGATCGACCCAGTAGTTCTTGCCCGATGTTGAATTGAATAGATCTAATACCTCAAAGCCGTAACGTCCTTCGAAATATCGATTTCTAAGGAGGAGTTCGTGGTTAGGCAAAAATCGACCATCAAGTTTCATCAAACGCCACTGGCTAGCAGTTGGATCTGCGCTGGCTATGACTGATTCATCAGCGGCCGGAAGCGATTGATTTTCAATAATAATGCGGTTCTGGCTAGCTCGCGCTTGGCCTTTATGCAGCTGCCACTGACCTGCAGTTAGGCAAATCCCGATTAGTAGTAGTGCTACAAAACTTTGTAATAGCCCGGTGGGGGAGAAGAATCGCCTCACCTAATTAATGCTCTTTTGACTATCAATGATGATTGCTTCACCTCTAGCGGAGTTCTCCCGGCCAGCATTAGCGACTACGACAGCCACATAGGGCAGTAAGACCGCTCCGAGGAGTGCAACCCAGCGGTATGGGCTGGGGAGAACGACGGTCAGGATAAAGCAAAGCGTTCTGATCATCATTGAGATGAAATACCGGCGAGCTCGGATGGATTGATCGATCGAGAGCGACTCTTGCGCCGTGGTGATCGAGACCATTTCTGGCTCTTGTGGGGCATTGCCGCGCTTGAACATGCATGAAGCCTATTGACTATCGCAATACTTTTCTTTTTATGGTGGTGGCAGGCTTTGGGTACGCGTCGGTAACGGGTAAGTTCACCTCTTATGAGCGCACCAGAGAATGAGGTTTCGCCTCGGGTCGTCTTAGTGACTGGCGGGAACCGAGGAATCGGACTGGCCATAGCCCAAGCATTCAAACTTTTGGGTGACACCGTAATTATCACCAATCGCAGCGGTACCGCCCCTGAGGGTTTGCTTGCAGTACAAATGGATGTCACCGACACAATTAGCGTTGACTTAGCTTTTAAAGAGATTGAAGCGAACTACGGCACCGTCGATATCTTGGTGGCCAACGCAGGTATCACCAGAGATGGTCTGGTTATGCGAATGAGTGATGAAGATTTTATTGATGTGGTTGACACCAATTTAACTGGCGCTTTTCGGGTTGCCAGAGCTGCGACTCGAGGCATGTTGAAAAAGCGCTCGGGACGAATGATTTTTGTGGGTTCGGTCGTCGGCGCGCTGGGATCAGCAGGCCAAGTTAATTATGCTGCTACCAAAAGTGGTTTGGTCGGGATGGCTCGTTCCTTCGCTCGCGAACTCGGAAGTCGTGGAATAACGGCGAATGTGGTGGCCCCAGGTTTTGTCGAGACCGATATGACGGCAGTTCTAACCGAAGATCGCCGAAAAGAAATCGTGGGGGCGGTTCCCCTGCAGCGACTTTGCACTCCCGCCGAAGTAGCTGGCGTTGTAACTTTCTTGGCAGCTCCGGCTGCCAGTTATATAACCGGAGCGGTAATTCCAGTAGATGGTGGATTAGGAATGGGGCACTAAAGATGGGAATTTTGGCCGGCAAGAATATTTTGGTTACTGGAGTCCTAACCGACTCTTCGATTGCCTTTCATATCGCCAGGCTTGCCCAAGAAGAAGGAGCCACTGTAATTCTCACCTCCTTTGGGCGGGCGTTGAGTTTGACCACTCGAATCGCCGCGCGACTTCCTGCTCCAGCCCCGGTCATTGAACTTGATGTAACTAACGAAGCTCATTTGACCGAACTTGCAGCGAAAGTTAAAGAATTTGTCCCGCACCTAGATGGGGTTGTCCATTCAATTGGATTTGCACCCGAAGCCGCCTTGGGCGGAAATTTCCTAAATACCGTTTGGGAAGATGTGGCAGTAGCAGTTCATGTCTCGGCCTTCTCGCTCAAATCTTTAACCATGGCGGCAAGACCGCTCTTTACTGGCCCAAATGGCGCCAGCGTCGTGGGGATGGACTTCGATGCTCAGGTCGCTTGGCCGAAATATGACTGGATGGGGGTGGCTAAAGCAGCGCTCGAATCCACTTCTCGATACCTGGCCAGGGACTTAGGCAAAGAAAATGTCCGGATTAACCTAATTGCTGCTGGCCCAATTAAGACCATTGCCGCCAAATCGATCCCGGGTTTTGAACAATTTGAGACCGTCTGGGATTCCAGGGCGCCGCTGAAGTGGGATGTTACCGATCCAATTCCTGCCGCCCAAGGTGCGGTGGCGCTGCTTTCGGACTGGTTTCCCAAGACCACGGGCGAAATCATCCATGTCGATGGTGGCGTCCACGCGATCGGTGGCTAACTCAGCCTGCCCCGTTTTCGCTTAATTGCCGCTTTCAGGTACCCTAAGGCAACCAAGTGGAGCTAGCCGCTCCCACCTACTCGCTTCTGGCGGACAGGTCATTTGAAGTTCGAACTAGGCTCTGGTTTACCCAGCGTCTTTTATGAGCCTTTGATTGTGCGGCTGTCTCCTTTTGCCCTGAATAAGAACTCTTATTTCAGGTGTTCAACAAGGAAGGGGCAGTTATCAGCACCGAGCCACGTATCAACGATCGAATCCGGACTCCGGAAGTTCGTCTGATTGGTTTTGATGGAGAGCAAATTGGGGTTGTCGATATCGATACCGCATTGCGCATGGCAGAAGAGGTTGGACTAGACCTCGTCGAGATTGCTCCAGAGGCCAAACCTCCCGTATGTAAAGTGATGGATTTCGGTAAGTACAAATACGAGATCGCACAAAAAGCACGCGAGGCCCGACAGAACCAGACCCACATTGTGGTCAAGGAGATGCGACTTCGACCAAAGATCGAGCCACATGATTACGAAACTAAGCGATCCCATATCGAGAAGTTTCTAAAAGGCGGCGACAAGGTAAAGGTAACTATTCAATTCCGCGGTCGCGAACAAGCTCGTCCCGAAATCGGGTATCGCTTGCTCATGAAATTGTCGGAAAGTCTTTCTGAAATTGCTTTCGTTGAGTTCGCCCCTAAACAAGAGGGTCGAAATATGACGATGGTTCTTGGTCCAGTAGTAAAGAAGAACCAGGCCGTTGCACAACAACGAGCCGCTAAGAAGAGCTCAGTTGTTGAAGAACCGAATTCCGAAAGCACGGAGAGCGAAGAAGTAAAGTAATTTTTTAAAAAAGTAAGGGAACCATTTAAAGGTCACGAGGTTAGGGAGCAACAGATGCCAAAGATGAAGACCCACAGTGGGGCCAAGAAGACATTCCGTCTTACCGGCACCGGCAAAGTCATGCACGAGCGCGCAGGCAAGCGCCACCTTTTGGAGCACAAGTCATCACGCGTGACTCGTCGACTCAGCAAGGATGCCACCGCAAGTGCTCCTTCATCAGTAACCGCAAAACGTATGCTCGGTTTGAAATAAGGACAGGGGAGAAATAGACCATGGCAAGAGTAAAACGTGGCGTCCATGCCGCAAAGAAGCGTCGTACAACACTTGAACGAGCTGCGGGTTATCGCGGACAACGTTCTCGCCTTTTTTCAAAGGCCAAGGAGCAGGTAACTCACTCCCTCGTCTACGCCTTCAACGATCGTAAAGATCGCAAAGGTGATTTCCGCAAACTTTGGATTCAGCGAATCAATGCTGGCGCCCGCGAAAATGGACTTACTTATAACCGCTTCATCCAGGGCCTAAAGGGTGCTGGAATTGAAGTAGATCGTCGCGTACTTGCTGAACTTGCAACCAACGAACCTGCCGCTTTCGCGCAGTTAGTTGAGATTGCTCGCAAGCACGTAATCAATGCCTAATTCACTAATTACGAGCCTTCACTCTCCGCATGTCGAGAGGGTGAAGGCTCTTTTGGGTTCTCGAGGCAAGAAGTTTCGCCAAGCCGATAAGGTCTTTATCGCGGATGGCTTACAAACCGTTCGAGAAGCGCTATCGCCAAAATTTCCACAAGCGCCGAGAATTGAAAAGCTTTATGTCACCCAAGCAGGACTAGCAAGACTTGAAGCTGAAGTTACCGATGAGTTGCTAGATGCGGTCGATCTATTTCCGGTCTCTGATGAAGTTATGGCCGCTATGGCAGACACAGAAAGCCCTCAAGGTATTTTGGCGCTTTGTGCCTATACCGAATTCACGCTCTATAAAATCGGGCAGTTAGCCCCGAAACGGATTGCCTACTTTTGGGAGATTCAAGATCCCGGCAATTCCGGAACTGTGATTCGGACAGCTGATGCGTGTGGTTTTGATGCGGTGATCTTCTCGCCGCGCAGCGTTGACACCTACAGCCCCAAAACGGTTCGAGCCACAGTCGGTTCGCTCTGGCATATTCCAGTAGTCGAAGGAATCGAGTTAACCGAACTTTTTGAGTTCGCAACCCAAGGCGGCTTTACGACCACCGCTTTTGCTGGCGATGGCTCGCGAAGCATTCTTGATTTGGAAGCTTCAGCCAAGACCATTCTTATCTTTGGCAATGAGGCTCGTGGGTTACCAGAACTTCCGGAATCGGTAGAACGGGTTAACATTCCAATGCTTGGTCATTCGGAGAGTTTGAATGTTGCCAGTGCCGCCGCGATCGCAATGTTTAATTGCGGGATTATCCAAGCCACGCCTAAATAGGCCACTGCCAGCCAGAGGCTATCGGTAGACTCCGCTCATTATGTCGCTTACATCTAGTTCTCTCGTAGCTGCTGCTGATTTGGCGATTGCCGCGATCCAAGGCGCAAAGGATCTGGAAGAGCTCAAGGCGGTTCGAATTGAACATATTGGCGATCGCTCTGACTTAGCCAAAGCCAATCAAAGTTTGGCCACCCTGCCCAAAGAAGATCGAGCGGAATTCGGCAAGATTATTGGAGTTGAACGAGCTCGAGTTAACACCGTGTATGCCGCTCGCGAAGTCGAACTCGAGATCGAGCGCGACCGACGGATTTTAGAAGAGGAACGGGTCGATGTAACTCTTCCTGGTCGTCGCACCTCTCTTGGCGGATTACACCCGCTGACAATTTTGACTAATGAAATTTCCGACCTTTTCTTAGGAATGGGATATCAAGTCGAAGAAGGACCTGAACTCGAATCAGAGTGGTTGAACTTCGATGCTTTGAATATGCCAGTTGATCACCCGGCCCGAACAATGCAAGATACTTTTTTTGTTGAACCTTTGACCGCTCGCTTAGTTTTGCGAACTCATACTTCACCGGTTCAGGTTCGGACGATGCTGCGCCAGGCGCCGCCGATTTACATCATCTGCCCGGGGCGTACCTATCGGGCCGATGAATTGGATGCAACGCACACTCCAGTATTTGGTCAAGTAGAAGGTCTGGTCGTGGATCGTGGAATAACCATGGCTGATCTAAAAGGAACTTTGGATCACTTTGCTCAGGCGATGTTTGGTCCAGAAGTTAAAACTCGTCTACGCCCATCATTCTTTCCCTTTACTGAACCCAGCGCTGAAGTTGATTTCTTCTTTCAAGGTCGCTGGATTGAATGGGGCGGTTGCGGAATGGTTAATCCAAAAGTTTTGCATGCGGCAGGTATCGACACCCAAGAATTCTCGGGTTTTGCATTTGGAATGGGCCTCGAGCGCACTCTTATGGTGCGTCACGGAATCTCCGATATGCACGACATTGTCGAAGGCGATCTGCGCTTCACCCGTCAATTCGGAACAGGTCTCGTATGAAAATTCCGTTGTCATGGCTACGAGAATTCACCCCGGTTCCATCCGACATTTCAACTACCGATCTGGAATCGGCATTTGTTAATGTTGGCTTTGAGATTGAGAGCATTGATGTTGTAGGAACGGACTTAATCGGCCCACTCGTAGTTGCCCAAGTTAAAAGTATTGAACAACTTGAAGGACTAAAGAAACCCATTCGCTACGTCGGGTTGGATTGCGGCGAAGGTGAAGTTCGATTTGTGATTTGTGGCGCCACTAATTTTTCCGTCGATGACTTGGTTGTTGCGGCATTGCCGGGCGCAATTCTGCCGGGGGATTTCGCAATCTCCGCCCGAGAAACTTATGGCAAGACCAGCAATGGCATGATCTGTTCCGCCAAAGAACTTCGCATTAGCGAAGATCATGCGGGGATTATCGTGTTGGCTCCGGGTAGCGCAAGCGTTGGCGAAGACGCGATCTCGCTGCTTCAAATCAAGGATGTAATAATTGATGTTTCGATTCTGGCCGATCGGGGTTATGCCCTCTCCGCTCGCGGACTTGCCAGAGAGTTAGCGGCTTCGTTGGGTTTACCTTATGCCGACCCGGCCCAGTCGGTCCTCGCTTCAAAGTATGCGATCGGCAGTGCCGGAGTTCAAGCAATCATCGAGGATCCAACAGCGGTATCAGTTATTTACCTAAGAACAATTACTGGATTCAATACTTCCGCACCGACGCCTATCTGGATGCGCCGCCGAATCGAAAAATGTGGCATGCGCTCGATCTCATTGGCCGTTGATGTAACTAACTATGTCATGCTCGAGCTCGGTCAACCGCTCCATGCTTTTGACCGCGATAAAATTGAAGGTTCCTTGCATATTCGTAGAGCCGGTTCTGATCAAAGTTTGGTTACCCTCGATGGGCAGACCCGGAAACTTAACCCTGATGACTTAATGGTCGCAGATGACAAATCGCCGCTTGCGCTAGCTGGAACTATGGGCGGAGCAAACTCAGAAATTTCGGAGCGAACAAATTCGCTTGTTATCGAAGCGGCGCGATTTGATCCCATCTCAGTTGCCAAGAATTCTCGTCGCCACAAACTCTCCTCTGAAGCTTCCCGCCGATTCGAGCGCGCTGTCGATCCTTCGCTGGCAGAACTTTCTTCCGCAAGAGCTGTTGATTTGTTAATCGAATTTGGTGGCGCCACACACTTGTCGTCGGCAAAAGCTGGCGAACCAAAATATGCACCGATCGTAGAAATCGATCCACACTATGCAAGCGTGTTATTGGGAACGGAAATTTCCCTCGCCACCGTTGAAAGCAAATTAACGATTGTTGGCTGCGATATTGAAAAAATTTCTGATACCGTCTGGCGAATCGACCCACCTTCATGGCGTCACGATCTTTCCGCGCCAGCAGATTTTGTTGAAGAGGTTGCGCGATTAGTTGGCTTCGATGCTATTCCTTCAAGGTTGCCAATCGGCAAGCAGGGCGCCAGGCTTTCACCGACACAACAACGTCGCCGCGCTGTCAGTACCTCACTTGCTAATCAGGGATATACCGAGGTTATGTCCTCGCCCTTTGTCAGCCCGGAACAAATGCAAACTCTTGGCTTTGTCGGCGATCGCGCCAAAGCATTTAAATTAGCTAATCCGATGTCGGAAGATTTTCCGTTGCTTAGAACTCATCTGCTTCCAGGAATGTTGACAACGCTCCAGCGGAACTTGGCGCGCGGCGCCAAAGACGTTTCGATCTTCGAGGTTGGTTCAGTTTTTCGAAATACAACTGAGCTTCCAGTTGCCGCCGATATTTCAACTGCAACTCGACCCAGTGACTCCCAATTGGCTGCCATTTATGCAAACGTGCCTTATCAGCCAACTCAGATTGCCGGAGTCGTAGCCGCAAATGCGGAACTCGCAGGCTGGTGGGGAAGTGGTCGCAAGTTTGATTGGAGCGATGCAGTCGCCGCCGCGCGTCGCATAATTGAAGAGACCGGAAACACCGCCACGATTCAAGCTTCGGACTTTGCGCCATGGCATACGGGTCGGTGCGCTGAACTTTTGGTTGCGGGTAAAGCTGTAGCTCACGCTGGCGAACTTCATCCGCGCGTCATATCCGCACTCAATTTGCCCGATCGCACCTGTGCCTTTGTGGTTCTTTTGAGTGAGCTGCCATTCCACGAAGTTACGAGAGCTGCGCCAGTATTCTCGATGCCGGCCGCCCTTCAAGACATTTCGCTCATAGTTTCCGCCGAAGTAAGTTCGGAAGCAGTAATCGCAGCCCTCAAATCCGGGGCCGGAGAACTTTTAGAATCGATCACCCTCTTTGACCGCTATGACCAACTTGGGGATGGGAAGGTCTCGCTCGCCTTCAATTTAACCTTCCGTGCTCCAGATCGGACGCTCACTGCAGCTGAAGTCTCGGCATTTCGGGAGGCAGCCGGCGCCGCGGCAGCAGCGGCCGTAGGAGCCACCATCCGCAGTTAGTGTATTTATATACATATTTTTGTATAAATATTCTTTTTCGCGTAGGCTAGCGGAATGAAAATAGGCATCATTGGCGCTAGCGGGTACACCGGTGGCGAATTACTCAGATTGTTGGGCAACCATCCCGATTTCCAGCTGAGTTACATAGCTGCTGGATCAAATGCGGGGGAGTTAATAACAAGCCTTCATCCCCAATTGCCGACCCTCGCTGGGAGGACTTTTGAAGAGACCTCAGTAGCCAAAATGAGCGCCTGTGATTTACTTTTTATGGCGCTGCCTCATGGGGAGTCGAGTAAATACATATCGCAGTTGCGTGCCGATCTTAAGATCATTGATTTGGGAGCCGATTTCCGCCTTTCATCGGCGGCCTCTTGGACCAAATATTATGGTGGGGCTCACGCTGGAACTTGGACGTACGGGCTCCCAGAAATTGCTGGACTCCGATCTCAAATTGCTGCCGCAAATCGCATCGCAAACCCAGGTTGTTATGCAACTGCAATTGCGCTGGCTACCGCCCCAGCCGTTGGCGTAATCGACCCAACAGATATTGTCGTAGTTGCAGCTTCAGGAACTACGGGTGCCGGTAGAAGTGCGAAGACAAACCTTTTGGGCAGTGAAGTGATGAACTCGCTCTCATCGTACAAATTTGGCGGCGTACACCAGCACACTCCAGAGATTGAAGAGACGCTAGTAAAAGCTGGTGGCAGCGGCGCGAAAATATCATTTACCCCAATCTTGGCACCGATGCCAAGAGGAATATTGGCCACGATAACTGCGCGTTTAAATCCGCAATTCTTGGCTAATCCAGATGTCGACCAGGAAGTTCGCGAACTTTATGGCAAATATTTCGAGAACGAACAATTTGCGATTCTTCTTCCCGAAGGACAACTTCCGAAAACTTCCTCAGTTTTGGGAAGCAATTCAATTCAAATTCAGGTCGCCGTTGATCATCACACTCAGAGGCTGGTGATTTCCAGCGCGATAGATAACTTGGGTAAGGGCGCAGCGGGACAAGCTATTCAAAATGCAAACCTAATTTCCGGTTTGCCCGAAAACCTTGGCCTTTCGATTTCGGGCACGCCATGAGCAAATTGCATCTTCCTAAAGGATTTCGTGCTGCTGGAGTTGCCGCCGGTATTAAAAGTTCTGGAGCCAAAGATTTGGCGCTGATAGTAAATGACGGTCCGCAACTATTCGGCACAGCAGTTTTCACCACGAACAAAGTTGAAGCAGCGCCAGTAACTTGGAGCAGAGCCGTCGTTGCCGATGGTGTCGTCTCCGCCGTAATTCTAAATAGTGGTGGGGCAAACGCCTGCACTGGTTCTGATGGTTTTCTAGACACGCATAAGACCGCGGAAGTTGTTGCAGAGCAGTTGGATTTGAACGCTAGCGATGTAGTTGTCTGTTCTACAGGTCTTATCGGAGTTCGCCTTCCTATGACTGCATTACTGGAAGGTGTCGCCACAGCGGCTGCGGCGCTTTCCGCAAATTCTGGCCTCGCCGCAGCTGAAGCGATTATGACGACAGATTCGCACCCAAAAACTTTTATAAGCGAACTGGCGGGTGTAAATATTTTTGCGATGGCAAAGGGTGCTGGCATGCTCGCTCCTTCCCTGGCGACCATGCTCTCGGTAGTCCTTGTGGATGCCATTGTTGAAGACTCTGTAGCACAAAGAGTCTTCGCAGATGTGGTTTGCAGAACTTATAACCGCATCGACTCCGATGGTTGCACCTCCACTAATGACACCGTTCTCTTTATGGCGTCAGGAGCTTCGGGAGTAGAGCTGACTGAAGCGCAACTTCATAACCTGCTGATGGAATGTTGCACCAATCTTTCGCAGCAGCTAATAGGTGATGCCGAGGGACACAGCAAAACCGTTTCCATCATCGTGAAGAACGCGGCATCGGAAACTGATGCTGTGGCGGTTGGCCGGGCATGCGCTCGTAACAATTTGCTCAAATGCGCGCTGCACGGCGAAGATCCAAACTGGGGCCGAGTCCTCGCAGCTGTTGGTACTGCGCCGGCCGATTTTGATCCTTACAAGATCGATGTCGCTCTGAATGGCGTCTGGGTCTGTCGTGGAAGTGCTCCAGGTGATGATCGAAGCACTGTTGATCTTTCGTCGAAAGAGATAGAGATCATTATTGATCTGCATGATGGTATCTTCGAGGCAACAATTTGGACTAATGATTTAACGGCGATGTACGTGCACGAGAATTCGGCTTACGCCTCATGATTCTAGTTAAGTATGGTGGTCATGCCATTCCTAAGCCAGGTTCCCATGATCCGATCATCGCAATTTTGGCCAACTACTTTAAAACGCACGGCGATTTAGTTCTTGTACATGGTGGTGGTCCGCAAATCCAAGCGGAGTTAGATTTGAACAATATCCAAAGTGAGATGATTTCGGGTTATAGAAAGACGACGGTGGAAGTCTTTGAAGTAGTCCAAAAGGTGTTGTCAGGTTCGGTTCTTAGAACCCTCGTTAATCAGTTTATTGGCGAAGGCGTCAAAGCAATTGGTCTTTCGGCTTCGGATGCAAATCTCATCCGTGCCAAAGCATTGAAACTTTTAGTGGCCGGGGAAGTCGTGGATATTGGCTTGGTCGGCGAGGCAGCAGCCGTGGATCCAACTATTTTATTTGAACTTATTGCCGGCGGTTACTTTCCAATCATCTCGCCAATCGCCGCCGATGAAAATGGCGTTGGCTATAACCTAAATGCCGATATTGCTGCAGGAGCCATTGCCGGAGCGCTCAAGGTTGAAGAGATAATCTTTATGACCGATGTCCCTGGAATTTACCGTAATATCCCAGATGCCAATTCCTTAATTTCTGAGATCACGGTTTTCGAACTTCGTTCTATAAGTGATTCATTCGTCGCCGGAATGATTCCGAAAGTCACGGCTGCGATCTCCGCCCTGGAATCAGGCGCGAAGAAAGTTCGGATTATTGATGGCCGAAGTGTCGAAGTTCTTACTAAGGCGCTAGATGGAGTTGGTGGAACGGTGGTTACGCCATGAATAACCAAATAATGAAAGAGCGATGGCGTGGCTCGGTACAAGCTAATTACGGGGAACCGACGATCGCATTAGTTCACGGCAATGGTTTAGAGGTTTGGGATGTGGAAGGAAAGAGGTACCTAGATTTCCTTGGTGGAATTGCGACAAACATTCTTGGACATGCCCACCCGGCAATCGTGCAGGCCGTGTCAAAGCAGATTGCAACCTTGGGCCATGTCAGTAATTTCTACAACCATCCTCAGGTTGTCTCACTAGCGGAAAAAATGAAAGTTCTCACTGGCGATGATCTGGCCCGTACTTTCTTCTGCAATTCTGGCGCCGAAGCGAACGAGGCGGCGCTGAAACTTGCGAGATTGACTGGCAAGAAAGAGATCATTGCCTGCGCTGGGGCTTTCCATGGTCGCACGATGGGCGCGCTCTCATTGACCGGCCAACCTGAAAAGCGAAAGCGATTCAAGCCGCTTCTTAAGGAAATCACTCACGTGCCCTTCGGAGATATCGCTGCAATGAAGAAGGCGATCTCTAAGAAAACTGCGATGGTAATTCTGGAGCCAATTTTGGGTGAAGCCGGTGTTGTTGTTCCGCCGCTTGGCTATCTAAAAGCGGTTCGCGAATTATGCAATAAATACGATGTTCTCTTTGCAATCGATGCTGTACAAACCGGAATGGGAAGAACTGGCGAGTGGTTTGGCTTCGAACACGAAGGAATTCGTCCTGACGTTATTACCTTAGCGAAAGGTCTGGGCGGTGGGTTGCCGCTGGGGGCCATGATTACGTTAGGGAGCGCCAATGTTAATTTTGCACCCGGCGATCACGGCAGTACCTTCGGGGGAAATCCCGTTGTCCTATCAGCTGCCAATGCCGTTATTGAAGTAATCGAGCAGGAAGATTTGATTGCACGAGCCAGCAATTTTGGTAGCGAGATCAAACGCAATATTTCTTTGCTCCCTGGAGTCGCCGAGGTACGTGGCCGCGGTTTGCTCCTAGGAATAGTCCTGACTGCAAATATTGCCAAAGAATTGCAAATCAATTTATTGGAAGCTGGGCTTCTGGTGAATGCGGCCACTCAAAATGTAATTCGAATTGCACCTGCCCTGGTCGTTACCAGTGCGCAAATAGATGAGTTCGCCGAAATATTCAAATCTAGTTTGGCGACTCTGCAAGCAGGCTCCGATGGTTAAGAAATCGACGTTAACTGCCACAGCCCGCAAAGCGTTAATCGCCCAACTTATCGCCGCCGGCGAAGTTAGTTCACAATCCCAATTAATTGAATTGTTGCGAAGTAAGGGCGTTGAAATAACGCAAGCGACCGCCAGTAGGGATTTAGAAGAGCTAGGAGCGGTTCGAAGCAAAAATGGTGGCTCCGAGATGAAATATGCACTTCCGGTTTCGGGGGCTCAGAATGTTCGGCGCGTATCAGATTTGATTCTTAGCGTTGCTCCCAGCGCAAATCTCGTAGTAGTTCGAACTCCACCCGGGGGTGCGCAGCTCCTTGCTAGCGCATTGGACCAAGCGGCCAGTTCTGGTCGCCTCAAATCTGTAATCGGCACAATTGCAGGTGATGACACGGTGTTGGTGATCGCTCGAACTGCAACAGGTGGGGCAGGATTAGCAGCGGAATTGCGAGAATTCTCGTAATTAGTGAACTTAGATAGGAAGCGCAATGGCCTTATGGGGCGGAAGATTTAATCAGGGACCAGCTGAATCAGTGGCTGCGTTATCGCGGAGCGTTGATTTTGATTGGCGCCTGGCCCCTTACGACATCAGGGTGAATATCGCTCACCTTGCTGGATTAGTAGCTGGGGGAGTAATACCTGCCGAGAGCGGTGAAAAGATTAGAGCCGGCTTGGTAGCGCTTGGACAGGAGATTGATGCTGGCGCTTTTAGCTTCAATGACTCCGATGAAGATGTTCATAGCGCCATTGAGCGCGGCTTAATTTCCAAGATCGGCGAGATAGGTGGTTTCATCCGCGCTGGTCGATCTAGAAACGACTTGGTAGTAACCGATTTTAAACTTTATCTAATTGATCATCTTCTGGAAGTCGCCAGCGGATTGAGCGCGCTTGTGGCTGCTATTAATGTTCAAGCCGATCTTCACCAGGGGAGTGTCGCTCCCGGTTTCACACATTTACAGCACGCTCAACCTATTAATTTCGGTCATGAACTGGCCAAACATTCGCATGCACTACTTCGCGATATCGACCGAATCGGCGATTGGCTCGAACGAAATTCAATTTCGCCGTTGGGCGCTGGTGCCCTTTCTGGCTCATCACTTGCGCCAGAGCCCGAGTTAACTGCAGAGGCGCTAGGTTTTATCGCCGCGCATGGCAATAGCATCGATGCCGTAAGTGATCGTGACTTTGCCGCGGAAGCGCTCTTTATCTTCGCCATGATTGGAATTCACCTCTCGCGAATTGGCGAGGAGTTCACATTGTGGAGTACAACTGAGTTCAACTGGGCGATTCTCGATGACGCTTACTCAACTGGCTCCTCAATCATGCCGCAGAAGAAGAACCCGGATATTGCAGAACTCGCCCGTGGTAAATCAGGTCGATTGATCGGAAATCTAACTGGACTTTTGGTGGTACTAAAAGGCTTGCCTTTCGCCTATAACCGGGATCTTCAAGAAGATAAAGAACCAATCTTCGATTCCGTTGAAACTTTGCTAATTTTGTTGCCAGCAGTAATTGGAATGATTGCAACTACAAAGTTTCGAAGCGATCGGATGGTTTCTGGTGCGCTGGCTGGCCACTCTCTGGCGACAGAGATTGCCGATTACCTTGCCAGGGCTGGAGTACCGTTTTCACAGGCGCACGAGGCCGCAGGTGCTTGCGTAAAGCTATGTGACAGCAAGGGAATTGAGCTGAATGAGCTCTCGGATGCGGAATTTGCCCAGATAAATTCCAAACTTCCGGGCGAAGTTCGCCAGCATTTAACTGCTGAAGGCGCAATCGCCTCGCGAAATTCCATCATGGGAACTGCGACCGAAAGCCTCATAAATCAATTGGCAGAACTTGGCCAAGAGAACTCTCAGGCCCAGCGTTGGATTGAAAGCGAGAGAGAACGCTTTTCGGGCATGATGAACCTATGACAACAGCACTGATCTCCGATTTAGAGTGGCGTGGATTGATCTCTCAAACCACCGACCGCGATGCCCTATTGACCGACTTAAATGCTGGGCCAATCAGTTTTTATCTGGGATTTGATCCGACCGCCCCCAGTTTGCACCTTGGCAATTTGGTCGTATTGCTCGTAATGCGCCGTTTTCAACTCGCCGGTCATCGGCCAATTCCGCTCGTTGGCGGCGCCACCGGGCTAGTTGGCGATCCCAGCGGACGAAACGAAGAGCGAACTCTTAACGCCACAGAGCTTGTCGGCGAGTGGGTATTGCGCATTAGAACCCAACTGGAAAAGTTTTTGGACTTCCACTCCGAGGTAAATCCCGCGATGATGGCGAACAATTTGGATTGGACTTCATCGCTTTCTGCTCTCGAATTCCTGCGCGATATCGGCAAGCATTTCAGCGTTAATCAGATGTTGGCAAAGGATTCGGTTTCTACCAGACTCGAAAGTGGTGGCATTTCATATACTGAATTTTCTTACCAAGTACTTCAAGGTTTTGATTTTCTTGAACTTTATCGTCGCCACAATTGTATTTTGCAACTAGGCGGTAGCGACCAATGGGGAAATATTATTGCGGGCTTAGATTTAATTCGTAAATCTGATTCTGGAACTGCGCATGCATTAACTATTCCATTGATGACTAAATCCGATGGCAGTAAATTTGGAAAGACTGCAACCGGAACGGTCTGGTTGGATCCTGAAATGACTACGCCATACGCCTTCTATCAATTCTGGCTAAACACAGATGATCGCGATGTCGAAAAATATTTGAAAGTATTTTCTTTCAAATCTCATGAAGAGATTGATCGGTTGAGCGAAACTGTTAAAACAAATCCTGGTGCTCGCGAAGCGCATCGAGAACTCGCTCGCGAAGTAACCGCTTTGGTTCATGGTGCTGATCAAGCAACCAAAGTTGAACTCGCGGCGAAGGCGCTCTTCGGGCAAGCAGAGCTAAGCGAGCTTGATGAAGCCACCTTGGCCTCTGCGCTATCGCAACTACCGCGAACAACTATCGCCGCCGGTTCCCCGATCCCGACGTGGATTGACCTGCTGGTGGCTACGGGAGTGGTTGATTCCAAATCCGCTGCTCGCCGGATCGTGAATGAGGGCGGGGGATATCTGAACAATGTCAAGATTGCCGGGGATGATTTCACTCCAGCTAAGGAGGATTTCCTATTTGGTCGCTTTATCGTGCTTCGCAAAGGAAAGCGGGATTTGGCGGCAGTAGAGCTAGTGATCTAGCCAACTCCCAAAAAGTGCCATTTTTGAGCGTGCGGATTTGACCCTCAAGTGAACATTGGGTTATCTTTCTACCTCGCGTGCGACACGGACTGTGCTTTACCGTAAAGGCCGAGCCGCGAATGACTTCAAATCCAGTGTTACCTCGCGGAATTGACCTTCTGCGTGCACTCCACTAAGTTTGTCAGTCTGCCCTGAAAACGGAGGAAACTTCGGGACCAGTGCGCATCCGTACCTTGAGAACTCAACAACGTGCAAAAATCAATGCCAATCGAACCTCATAGAGGTTCAAATTCCTTTGTATTTTCATTTTCGAATGAGTACAAAACATAAACAATTGGTAAAACGAAATAGCTATAAACGCTAGTTTTGTTTTTTGCCAGATCACAACTTTTCTATGGAGAGTTTGATCCTGGCTCAGGACGAACGC
>CAIQNN010000005.1 GCA_903873185.1 uncultured Actinomycetes bacterium | reverse complement strand
GGCAAGGACATTGGCCATAAAGCCACCATTTGAATGACCAATAATAAATATCCGGTTTGGGTCCACCGAATAGCTCTGACTAACTTGATCAATGATGCCCATCAAATAGGCATCGTCGTCAACTTTAGGTGCTTGATAGTTGCAACATTCTGGAGTTGCATTCCAAAATTTATTACCGGTGAGATCAGTAGTTCCGTCTGGATGAACGTATAGAAAGCTTTTTGCTTCTGCGATCGGGGTGATATTCAAATACTTTTCAAATTTATCTCCAGATTGCGCAAAACCATGAAGCGCAGTTATTAGCGGGAGTTGATTTTCTGGTGTGTAATTTGACGGGACGAAGAGACTAAATGGCCGATCCACAGGAAAGGCAAAAACCGTAGCTCTGGCTGGTTGTAAGGCGGAAGTTGCGCCTAGTAGCAGTGCCAGGGCGACTAGGAGTGCCGAACCGCTATGGCGTCTAGTCATGGTCTGATTATAGAAATAGTATTCCCCATCGCCCTAGTGGCTATTTCAAAGCCGGGAGATCGGGAGAGCGCTTAAATGACCACAAGCCGGCTGGAAGCTTTTAGCGACGGCGTCTTTGCCATCATTATTACGATCATGGTGTTGGAATTCAGGATTCCGCACGGTCACGATTTTGCAGCGCTTCGACCACTGTTGCCGGTATTTCTGAGCTACATCTTGAGTTTCATCTTGGTGGCTAATTATTGGAACAATCATCATCACACTTTTCAAATTGCAACCAAAGTTAACGGCCGAATTCTTTGGGCTAATGCCCATCTCTTGTTCTGGCTTTCACTGACTCCAATTGCCACGATCTGGATGGGTGAAAATATCACCTACCCATTACCGATGGCAGTTTTCGGTGGACTTCAATTAGCTTGTGCATTTGCGTATCTAGTTCTTAGTCGCGAACTCTTGTATGCCCACGGTCCGGAATCAGAAATTGGAAAAGCGCTGGGGGATAATCAGAAGAAGGAATTACTGTCACTGACCCTGTATACCGCCGGCATACCGCTGGCATATCTTGATTCGCGAATCGCTTTCGCCTGTTACTTTATTGTTGCTGTGATGTGGATCATTCCTGATCGTCGAATTGAGAAGCGGATTCAAGCTTCAGGGGGCAGCGAAGAAAATTAGGCCATAGGGCTAATATGGCTGATATGGAAAACTCAGATAGTCCAACAAATTCATTCACCGCCTGCGTAACACTGCTTCCTGATGGAACGATCGGTGGCGGGTGGGGGCGAGCAAGTACAGTCGCAATCGCGAAAGTGGTTAACGGCGTTGTAACCGATTACCGAGTCGAAGACGTCGGTTGGGGAGCACTTCATGACACCGGAACTGAAGGCAGTCACCATGCCCGCATCGTTCGATTTTTGAATGAGAATGGTGCAACCGTGGTCGCAACTGGACACATGGGTGATGGCATGCAGAACACCCTGGGCAAGATGGGCGTAAAGGTTTATCTTGAAGTTAGCGGCGACGCAAAAGCGGTCTTGGAAAATCTTCGCTAAGAATTATTTTTCGCACGAAAAAGCCGGTCCCCCTCCCTCAAGGGCGACCGGCTTATATTTTCTTAGGGGTAACTCTTTAATTAAGCGCTTTTACTTGGTGAAGGAACTACAGCTTTATCCTTTGGAGTCTTTGGTGCCTTCTCGGGAGCCGCTGGCCGTTCTGGTCGGATTGGGCGAGGTGCAAGTACTGGACGCACTGGCTTTGTTGGAAGCACAGGCAGCGCCTTGATCGCAGCATCGCGAGTGGCGGTGGCAGCAGCTACGGCAGCTTGACGAGCGGCAAGCGCCGCAGCCTTTACGCCAGTGGTTGGTGTGCCGGCAATGGCAGTTTGATAAGTTTTTCGAGCACTCTCAAGAGCTGCCTTAAAAGTTTCGTTGATGGTTTTGCGTGCACTTTCTTGGGCCTTTATCGCCGTTTGATATGCAGTTAGCGCGGCTTTGAAGGCGGTATCAGCAGCAAGACGATCTGCCTCCCACTTGGCAAGCGCAATTTTAAAAGCATCTAACTGGGCTTGGTATGTTCCAGTGGTTGGTGCTGGGGTGGCATCTGCAAAGGCCGCAGTTGGGCCAATAATCATGGCAGCGCCGATTACGGTTGCGATGATCGACTTCTTGGTTCGGAGTTTCATTTTGGCCTTCCTTATTCTTGGTCAATGGTCTGGGTCAATGGTCTGGGTCAATGGTCTGGGGCTGGCGCCTTCGTCCTTGGTAGAAATATGAGCCCTGTCATTGTGAAAACCTTGTGAAAAGCTTGGCAGCCTATTACCAATCAAAGCGGTGGGTTAGGGTTCTTTCAGGATGAATAAGCCACGGATATTGGTAGTCGATGACGAAGTCGGGATGCGCGAGCTGCTCACCGACGTCCTTCGGCTGGAGGGGTATGAGACCACGGTAGCCCCCGATGGTCTGGAAGCCTGGGCGCTGACTCGCAAAAACTCCTTTGATTTGATGATTATCGATATCAATATGCCAAAGATGGATGGCTTCGAGCTGCTGCGAAAGATTCGTGAAGATGGGTCTGACGTTCCAGCACTGATGCTGAGCGCTCGAAATGATAAGACCGATGTCACTAATGGGCTCCGATTGGGCGCTGACGATTACGTAACTAAGCCTTTCGGAATCGAAGAGTTGGCGCTTCGAATCGAGGCGATCCTTCGTCGAACCTTGAAGGTCGAAGAGTCAAATGTGATTCGGTGTGGTCCGATTTCAATAGATGATGACAAACACCTGGTCGCCTTCGAGGAAGAGACAGTTGACCTATCACCCACCGAATATAAATTGCTCAAATTCCTAATGGAGCGAAAGAACCGAGTGATTTCTAAAGACGTTTTATTGGAAAACATTTGGGATATCGATTTTGAAAATAATTCGACAGTGGTGGATACCTACATCTCGTATCTGCGCAAGAAACTTCACCGCTCCGATTTCGAAGGGATTAAGACCGTCCGGGGAGTTGGCTTCCAGATCGTGGAACCGAAATGAAATTGGTTCGTCGGTTAACATTTATAGTTTTCATAATTACCACTTTGGTGTCAGCTTTAATTGGCGGCTTCGCAATTTCGCAATACCAATCAAATCAAATTTCTCGGCTGGATAGTTCGCTGAATGATCAAATTCTTAAATTGCAAAATTCAAAGGAAGACCCGCTTTCGGTAGTTCAATACTTGGCGCAAACTTCTGCGATTCAATTTTCCGCAACCTATATTCCGTCCACTAACGAGTTAGATGTAATAACGGTCCAGGGTGAGGAATTAGCAAAAGTTCCAACCGCGGCACAGTTGCTCAAATCGCAAAGTAAAGCGCTCACAGTTTCACCAATGTTGCGGATTCGGACCTTTCTTCTTCCCAGTGGCGAACATCTAGTCTTAGCGGAATCCGCCAAAGCGATTACCGAAGGAACTCTTACGCTGCTTCGCACCTTGTTTATCTTTATTCTGATTATCGATCTGATCGTTGTGTTCGTCGCCTTTTTCTTTATTCGCCGCGATCGCCGAGTCAATGCCGTTAACGAAAGTTTGCGTCATCAGCAAGCCACAATGCAAAAATTCTTGGGCGATGCTTCGCATGAACTTCGCACCCCGTTGACGGTTATTAAGGGTTACGTAGAACTGATGCGCAAAACGCCTGATCTTTCGGCTACTGATATTGGTACCTATTTTCAGCGGGTTAATCTGGAAATTCGACGCATGGAAGAGTTAATTCGAGACCTATTGTTACTGGCAGAACTTGGGGAAGAGCGGCAGATAGATTTTGTTCCAGTAAATGTAGGGAACTTGCTTCGCGATCAGGTTCAAGATCTGGCGGCGCTGCAGCCGGAACGGAAAATAGATTTTGAGATGGCGGAAGATTTATTCGTCGTTGGCGATGAAACGCTAATGCTTCGACTCTTCAGCAATATTTTTGCCAATATTCGCCGGCACACACCGCCCGATGCTTTCGTGTCGATCAAAGTAACTCAGACAGCAAAGTCAACCGCGATCTTCATTGAAGATGCCGGACCGGGCTTAGTTACAGATTCGAAAATTGAAGCGATACATGTATTTGAGCGCTTTGACCGTTCGCGCTCCAGGGAAACCGGTGGCTCTGGGTTGGGTATTAGCATTATGAAAGCGGTGATGGCGAAACATCAGGGCAAGATCGAATTTAGCCGGGCGTCGGTTGGTGGTTTAAGAATCAGCTTGGAATTTCCAGCGAACGCAAATAATTCTTAGCGGTATAGGCTCTTAACTATGGAAAGCGCTACGGAGTTGGCCAACGATCTAACCACTATCTGGTGGGATAAATAGGGGGAAAAATGAAGAAACTCTCCTATCTCAATTACTTAAAAGTTATCGGAGTTCTTATTATTTTGGCTTCCTCCGTGCTAACGGCTTGGATTTTTTATTTGATTTTCGCACTGCCCACGACCTATCGCGCTGAAAATTGGGATGTTGCTTGGATTGGCTTTGATATCGCGATGCTTATTTGTTTAGTTGCCACCGCTTGGGCGATTTTGAAGCGACGCCAGCTAGCGATTCCGGGGGCAATGGTCTCGGCCACATTTCTGGTGATCGATTCGTGGTTTGACGTCATTACATCTCAAGCCGGCCTTGATTTCAAGTTCGCACTGGCTTCGGCGCTATTTGTTGAAATCCCTTCAGCCATTTTTCTATTTGGCTTTGGTCGGCGAGCAATGCGCCAATCATTATTGAATGCTCATCGTCATGCTGGGATTGAAGCTGTTACGGTCTCCCTCTTTAAAACCAGATTGACGATCTTCGAAGATTAAGGCATCTCTTTTACCGATTTGACATACCCCTAGGGGTATAGGTAAATTCCACTCTGTAAGGTCAACGGGCTGAAAGAGGTGGGGTTATGGCTACGAAAAAGATCGAGCATGTTCTCTCTGATGAAGAGCAGATCATCGCAATTTCCAAGCGAATCAAGCGCGCTCAAGGTCAACTTGGTGCGGTAGCTCGGATGCTTGAAGAAGGTCGTAACTGTGAAGAGATCGTGACCCAGATGTCTGCGGTCAGCAAAGCGGTCAATACTGCCGCCTTCACCTTGATTTCATCGAGCCTTAAAGAGTGCATTGTCGAAGGTAAATCGAACTCTGATGCTGTCTCTGCCCAACTCCAAAAACTATTTCTAAGTTTGGCGTAAAAATTATGAGAATCAATAAGAAATTTCTAGGTTTAGCTGCAGTTCTTTCACTCGCTGCAGTGACGCTGACCGCTTGCGGGTCATCTACCTCCGCCATTACCAACCTAAATTCCAAAGACTTTGCCACCAAGGTCACGGATACCTCGATCGTTGTTTTGGACGTTCGCACTGCCAGCGAATTCACTGCTGGCCACATTGCGCGGGCGATCAACATCGATGTGGATGGCGTGAATTTTCAAGGCGAAGTATCAAAGCTAGATAAGAGCGCGACCTATGCCGTCTATTGCCATAGCGGACGTCGCTCGGGGATTGCTACAGATCAAATGGCCAAACTCGGCTTCACTCATATCTTCAATTTCACCTCCGGCTTAAGCGATTGGCTTGCTAACGGATTGCCTGTGGTCACCGCCTAAATGAAACGAATCGTTATCGTTGGTGGCGTTGCCGGCGGCATGTCCGCTGCAACTCGTATGCGTCGCCTGGATGAAAGCGCCGAGATTATCGTTCTTGAGAAGAGCGGCTATGTATCGTATGCAAATTGCGGATTGCCATATTTTGTTGGTGGCGTAATTGCAAAAGAGAGCGATCTCCTACTTCAAACTCCGGAGTCGCTTCACATCAGGTTCCGCTTGGATGTTCGCGTAAAGAGCGAAGTACTTAATATTGATGCTGCCAGCAAGACAGTGGCGGTCAAAAATCTTGAAACTGGCGCGGAGTATCAGTTGCCATATGACAAATTAGTTCTCAGCCCAGGCGCCAGTCCAATCGTGCCAAATATTCCTGGTGCCGATCGAGCCCTTACCCTTCGAACTGTTGAAGATGTGGAACTAATCGCCGATGCCGTTGCAATCAAACCAAAGAGCGCCGTAGTTATTGGTGGCGGATTTATCGGAGTAGAAATTGCCGAGAACCTGCGTCACAAGGGAATTGCCACGGCCATTATCGAAGCCACCGCCCAGGTTTTAGCACCGCTCGATCCTGAAATGGTGAGCTTTGTTCACGACGAATTGATTAAGCAGGGCGTTGCGTTGCATTTGAGCAACGGCGTATCTGAGGTAGGCGCTGATTTTGTTACTTTGGCCGATGGCTCAAAGATTCCGGCGGATTTGGTAATCATGGCAATTGGCGTTCGTCCAGATACTTCGCTTGCTAAGGGTGCTGGCTTAACAATTGGAACTCGTGGCGGCATCGAAGTTAACGAGCACCACCAAACCAGTAATCCAGATATTTATGCAATTGGTGATGCCGCACAAAAGACCGACGCCTTAGATGGCGGGGCAACTTTGGTACCACTAGCAAATCTGGCCAACCGCCACGGCCGGGTAGTCGCTGACCATATTGCCGGCGTAAAAACTCGAACTGTTGCCGCAATTGGAACGGCAATCGTTAAAGTCTTTGATCTCACCATTGCTACGACTGGATGGAATGAAAAGCGATTAAGTGCGGCCGGGATGAAGTTCATGACCATTCATACCCATCCAAATTCTCATGCTGGTTACTACCCCGATGCCAAGCAGATGTCGATCAAATTGTTGATCGAACCAATTACTGGGCGAATCCTTGGTGCACAAGCAGTCGGCACTGATGGTGTCGATAAGCGGATTGACGTGATAGCAACTGCCATTCGCGCCGGTTTAACGGCACCAGAGTTAGCTGATCTCGAATTGGCATATGCGCCACCATTTAGCTCGGCAAAAGATCCGGTAAATATGTTGGGCTACATCGCCGAGAATCTACTTTCGGGGTTAGTTTCAACAGTTGGTTGGAGCGAACTGGAAGCAGAACTCGCTTCAGGTGCAGTTCTGATTGATGTTCGTAGCGCCGGTGAATTC
>CAIQNN010000004.1 GCA_903873185.1 uncultured Actinomycetes bacterium | reverse complement strand
TTTGCCGCAAGTGCCTCATTTGTGACCGCGAAGGAACCCACCTGTAACGTGAAATTGGCGGCATAACTAGCTACCAATCCAGCATTTATATAGGAGGGTTCCAATGCGGCAATTGAAGTTGGCAATGAGCCATTATTGTCACTCTGAAAACTGGCCACACCTAGCGAAAGTGCTTGGTATGCCGTTTTACAGGTATTTTGCACGGTGCTTGAACGACTCGAGGCTAGAGCAACATAAGAGATCCCCGAAAGAATGCCGATGAGAACAAGAACCATCAACATCTCTACTAACGAGAAGCCCTCATCTGCTCTAGCTGAGTTGGTCATGAGCCGAGGCTGGTAATCGAAAAGTGACTAGCTGGGTTTAGTCCAGAATTGTCATCAGCGATGATTTCATGTTCAAAGATCGCTCCTGAAGCACATCGCAGTGTGATCTTCAAGTGGCGACCTGTAACAGCAGGACCAGATTTAACTGGGAAGGCACAAGCTTTTTCCGCAGTGCAAGAGAACTTCGCACCATTTGCAACGATGCCGCCATCAATTTCATGCTGCTTATTTTTAGATTGATCGATCTGTACGCTTGAGCCGGATGCCAAAACGGTTCCGTAGATGTAAGTATTTCCACAGCTACCGGTCGAGGTTTTGCCCTTTGCGTAGAAGAGCGGCGTAGTGCCAGTATGAAGCGCAGGGCAATTGGAACTGCTTCCATTAACCGCAGCGCAAACGCTCTGATGGCTAGAATCAAGTGAGATGATTGCAATGCTTTGACCAACGGCAACGTGTGGTCCGCAAATCTTTACATCGCCATCATCATTTTCAAATGTTGCCGCTCCTCCGAATGCAAGTTGCGTACCAGATACATCGGAGCTCGTCTTTGGCGAAGTAGCTGTTAGGCCACGCAAATAGGAGCAACCAGTTGGGTTGCCAGAGCTGTCAGTTGTAACGACAGCATCGGATGCCTCATTGTGAATTGAAATACTCGCACTTGGGTCATGGTCATCTTTGTCCTTTAGCACTTTCAGTACTTTGGTGCCTGTGAAATAAATTTCACCGTGGCCTAAATCGATATCCTCATGATGATGCCAAGTCTTATTTTGAGAACAATCTTTGTCGTTGTAAGAACCATTGCTCAAATAAGTTCTGATAATCTCATAAGAGAAAAGTTGATTCAGTTGATCGATAGCTTCATCATTGTAATTTCCGGATGGGATCTTTAGAGTGGCATCAAGCCCGGCACAGGTTGTCGGCAACACGGAATTGATTGAACCGCCAGTGCCAGTTCCAGGGTTTGAAACGGGGAGAACAGGAACAACTGATTTCGTTGGAAGGTCAGAATTATTACCGCTTCCCTTTTCGGTGGTGCCAGTTACTCCTGGAATTGAGGCTCCATCGCTCGTCTCAACCTTTGGCACTTTTACAGTTCCGGTGGAAATCGTAATGTTACTGCTGCTACCAGTTGACTTTATTGGACTGTCAAAATCGTGTGACCCAGTTACCGTAATACCTTTATCCACGCCAGGGGTCGTGCCAGTATCCGGGCCGGTGGCTTCAACGGCATGTGATGCCAATGGTTGGGTTCCACCAGTTACGGGAGTACAAATAACAGTCACACCATTAATGGTCGACGGCAGGCCACAGTTAGGTTGAGTTACCGGGGTATAGGCCGGGGATCCCAAAGTTGGATCATTCGTTAACTTCTCTAGGACAGTTGCAGTTGCCGCTGCGGCCTGACTGGAGTTGGAGGCTTGCATGTTTAATCTTTGAATGCCGCTGGTGGAAGCTTGGCTCACAAGGAGAACAACTCCTAACCAGCCGCCTAAAACAGTGACGAAAATAAGAACGAGGGCCAGCGCGGAGCCGGAATCCTTCTTCATTCTCTTGCTCATGAGATGCTCCTTGCTGCTAGTACTACTTGGGATGTGTACGGGGTGGTGGCGCCAAACAATGTTGCTGGAAGAGTCAAAATCAAACCAGGGTTGGATGTTGCAGAATTTAAGAATTTATTAGCGGGACATGCAGAACTGACAAGCGCTCCAGAAGTAAATGAGGAGCACATGATTGAGGTTGCCCAATCGGCAGAGCTGGAAGGCAGCGGGAGAGCACTGCGCAACAACTCTGAAGTGGCGGAGCTAACTGCTTTCTGAGGGAAGGGACACTGGATGCGCCAAAGTTCAGCGCTGGTGCCGTTCTTTCGGACTTCGTAGCCGACGAGGTTGTTGTAAATCAAAATTCCCACGTTTGTCATTGCACCAGTAGTGGTGTTTGAAAGCGTGAAAGTTTTGGCACTTGGGTCAACGGTCAACACCTTTGCCCCAATCAAGTTATAGCCAGCTGGTAAAAGCCCGCTGACGGTAACGGTTTGACCTGGAGCGAATTGCACCGGTCCAGTGAAGGTATAAGTAGCGATTGTGCCACTACCAGATACCGAGGTAATCGGAGCGCTAGCTTGTTTGCTTAATGAAACTAGCGGCCGAACATTTGTAAATGAGGTATCAGTAGTCTGATCCCAGGTGGAACACTGTGTGAATAGGGAGCCCGTTGTTGTTACAGCGCCCGTAGTTGAATTTGCCACCGTAAAAGTTGTCGCAGTTGGTGCCGTGAGGACCACCGAACCATAGATGAAGTTGTAGCCAGCAGGAACCATGCCTGTGATCGAAATTAATTGACCCACTGCTACCGAATTGTTACCACTGTAAGTGTAAGTAACAATTGATCCATCTCCGGAGGCTGCAGATACAGCATCATTGTTTGCAGCGGAGGGAACCAAAAAGCCATTAGATTCTTCGACATCGCTAGAAAAACTTGAGTTCACATTTGCAGTCCCAGAGCCAGTAACTGAGATTTTCTGATTCTTTTGCACCGAACTTACGCTCGAGGCAAAAGTATGTGTGACGCCCAGCGCTAATACAAAGGTAATGAACAAGACCAAAATCACCTCAACTGCCGTAATTCCGTCATCAACGATTCTCATTTAGATCGCCACCGCAATCGTCTGAGTATATTTTCGAGTGCCGATCGAGGTGCTGATGATAATTTGTTGAACGTTGACATTCTTGGTTAACCCGGCAAGTCCGCCAGAACCATATGTCCCAGTTGCTGTGCTGGCGATAGTGAACTGTGTAGCGGTCGCAGAAATAATTGTTGCCGAAACTAAATTGAATGCCGCAGGAGTAACACCCGAAATTGTTACGATATTCCCCGCCGCAAACGCTGAAGCGGCTGAGTACGTATAAGTTATTAGCGATCCAGATGCAACGGCTCCTGTAATAGTTGCTTTGGGCACGGTTTGGCAGGCAACCCAAGCTGCACCGCTGGCGTCATTTACCTGAACTGAAATTGTAACGATGGTTAAGGTCAAGTCTTGAGTAACCGAGGTAGCACCGCTGGTTAGGGTGAATTTGTAAGACTTTGAACTTTCAGCGGTGGGAGTTCCAGAAATTACACCGCCTGATGAAAGCGTGAGTCCGCCTGGAAGTGCTGGGGAAACCGACCACGAGAAATTGGTACCAACTCCGGTTGCTGCCAAGGTTGCCGAATACGGGTAAGTGAGGCCGGAAGATGGGGCTTGGCCCAGTGGTAGCGAATTAGTTGTGATAGCCAACCCAGTCGAAGAAGCGTTTGTCGCTTGAAGAGCTGTAGTGGAAAGGGCATACGGCTGGGGCGCCGTTGGCGAACAAGCTTGAAATGGTTGCAAACGAATCTGCTCGGCTGCAGAACTCAGATTGGCCATTGTTAAACCCGCCGAGTTGATCTTGTCTGCGATAGGACGCGAAGCAATGATCGCGCCAACAATCGTCAAACCCAGTAAACCCATGATGACAGCGGCCACGATAACTTCCACCAGGGTTTCCCCGCTATCGGCGCGCTTTAGTTTAGGTGTCATGGCTAGGCCTTGACTCCGTTGTAAATGCCGTACATAGCCGAAACTAAAGCTACTGCGACAAAGCCAACGCCACCGCCAATGAATAATAATGTTGCTGGTTCCAACAAAGCGGTGAAGTTCTTCATTCGATGATCAAGTTCATCCGAATAAAAACTTGCTGCTTGTTGAAGTTGAGATTGCAATTGTCCTGACTCTTCGCCAATGCGAAGAATTTGAATTGCTGCAATTGGGAAGATCTTGTATTCCGAAAGCGGTTCAGCTAAACCTTCACCATTTAGTACTCGAGTTCGAGTGCCCGCGATGGCGCGTTGAAAAACCAAGTTTCCGGTTGCCTTACCTGCAAGTTCGAGCGCGTCTGGCAATGGAACTTGGGTCTTGACTAAAGTCGCCAGAACTCGACAGAATCGTTCGAGCGAAACTAGCCGGGCTAACCCGCCGAAGATTGGCATTACCAGCAAAAAGCGGTCAACGTAGTAGCGCGTCGTCTGATTGCGCATTGCGCTTACCAGACCGATAATACTTAACGTGATTCCGCCACCCAGAGCCCACCAATAGGTAGAAACGAAGTGCGTAGTGTTCAACAACATTCTGGTGGTTAATGGCAGCTGCACTTTTAGTGAATCAAAGAAAACTTGAAAACGCGGCAGAACAACGAGAGAAAGCACCGTTACTGCCACCAAGGTCAGCACGAGCAAGACCACTGGATAAATCATTGCCGAGCGAACGGCACGTCTGGATCGAAGGTCACGTTCCAAATAGGTATTCAGCGTAACTAGGGCTTCAACCAAATCGCCGCTGCGTTCTGCTGCACCCAAAATAGTCGGATAGTAGGCTGGAAAAACATGGGGGTGACGAGAAACCGATTCGCTAAGAGTGGCGCCGCCTTCGATATCTTGGACCAGCTCTTCCAGAATCAATTGCATTTTCTTGTGCTCGGTAGTCTTTGCCAAAATTGCAATTCCACGTGCTGCAGTGATTCCGGCCTGCGAGAAAGAAGCCAGTTGACGAGTAGCCTGCATCAACGTTTCAAGCGGTACCGTCTTTCCAAATTCCATTTTGTACCATGGCTTGTAAACCTTGATTTGTAGCTCTAGAAGACCTTCATGCAAGAGCCCAAACTGGGCTTCACCCCAGGTTGCTGCCTTTACGGTGCCATTCTTTTTAATGCCATTTGGAAGGACGCCAGAATATTTATAGGAGTTAATTACGCGCTTTTTTACCGCACTCTTTTTTGACTTCTTGCCCTTCGATTTTTCATCGAATTGTGGTGGAAGCGACGGCTCTTGTTCGATCAATGTTTCACTCACTGGACACCATTAACGTTAGGGCTTCATCTAGCGTTGTGATGCCTTCTGATGCGAGTCGGATTGCTTCGTGATCCATTGTCGTCATACCTGATTCAGCTGCGTACTTGCGGAACTCATTTGGTTCTGGCCGAGAAACAATTAGGTCGCTGAGGGCTTCGGTCATCTCTAATACCTGATAAGTCGCAATACGGTCGCGGAAACCGGAGCCGCCACATAGCGTGCAACCCACGCCGCGGGCCAGCTTGGTATTAGTAAAACCATAGAACTCGAGGGTGCGAATCTCCTCGTGAGAGGCGTCATAAGCCACGGCACAGAATCGGCAATTTCGGCGAATCAAGCGCTGCGAAATAACACCGCGAAGTGAAGATGCGACTAAGTGTGGCTCGATATCCATCTGCAACAAGCGATAAACGGCGCCAACTGAATCCGTTGCGTGAATCGAGCTGAAGACCAAGTGACCGGTTAGCGCTGCTTGAACCGAGATTCGAGCGGTCTCGGCATCACGGGTTTCACCAACCAAAATAATGTCTGGGTCTTGGCGCAGAACTGCTCGAAGTTGAACTGCGAAACCAGCGTTGGTCGAGTCGATAATTGGAATTTGGGTGATACCCGGAACAACGTACTCAACGGGATCTTCAATCGTTACAACATTCTTCCAATCAACCGATACGGCCTTGATGCCGCTGTGGAGCGTTGTGGTCTTTCCGCTTCCGGTAGGGCCGGCAACCAATATCAGACCATTAGTAGATCGAATCATGTGGGAGAAGAGTTCCAATTGCTTGCCGCTCATACCCAGCATTTCCAATGAGACCGATTGCTTTCGAGCGTCATGTAAACGTAGAACCAACTTTTCTCCGTGCACGGTAGTAACCGAGGCAACGCGAATATCAATATGGCGATCCCCAACATTTGTGGAGAACTGCCCATCTTGGGGACGGCGTCTTTCAACAATATTCATCTGGGATAACACCTTGATGCGACTATTTACCGCAGGCGCCATTCGCGCCGGCAAAGCAACCAGTAAACGAAGTCGACCATCAATACGCACGCGGACCAACAAATTATCTTTATATGGCTCGAAGTGAATATCACTGGCGCGCTCTAATACTGCTCGTTCAACTATTTGCTGCACCAAATTCGAAATCGGCGCCTCACCGACTTCAGTTGCAGAAATGTAGAAAAGCTGATCGCGCGATTTTGCCACGCTCTCAGTGAGTGAAATAGCCTCTCGTATTTCATGAATCGTCGCTGGCTTCAACTTCACGCGAAGCGATACGGATGCGGCATACTCCCGGATTGCTGGCCAGCTCTCCTTGGGGGCGCCAATAACTAATGTGTCTCCATCCCAACGCAAACCCAAACAATCCAATTCATGAACTAAATCCATCGGCAGCGCTTCGTGCGCAGAGATAAAGGAATCGGTAGAGATTGTTTTAGCTAAATAAGTTTTATCTAGTTCACCGTCGATTACTTCAGGAATCTCGGGATGCAGTTGATGAACGGTTGCAGACGCGCGCTCATTAGGCGCGTTGGGCTCGACTAAATCGATAATCGCCATTGCACTCCCTCCTTTACTCATCAGTAGGTCTGAAATAACTGGTGGCACTCAGCAACGCTCTGTTGCTGAACCGAACTTCTTAACTATGAAGTGCGACATTAAGGTTTTTACTTTAACCGATGCAAATAATCTTTACTAGTTCGCAAAGGTAAAATGATTGTTACTTACGCGTGTTATTTACACTTTGTGATTTAATTGCGAGGTAATAATTACTTTCGTGAATAAGCAAATAGGTAATAGAGAGTTAGGAAATATAAATGGTTTGGTCCGCACCGAGGGAAATTGAAATCAGCAATATTCTGAATCAGATAAAAACGATCGCGATCGTTGGCATCTCTGCGAATCCAGAACGTGCGAGCAACTTGGTTGCAAAATATTTACTCGCCAGTACGAATTATAAAATCTATTTTGTAAATCCAACTATTGAAGAAGTATTTGAAACAGTGGTTTATGCCACCCTCGCCGACATACCAGTCCCTATTGATCTAGTAGATGTATTTCGCAAGAGTTCTGAATTGCCACAGGTATTTAGAGAAGCTCTTGCCATTAAGGCACCAGTAATTTGGACGCAATTGGGTTTGGTAAATCTTGAGTTAGCGGACCAGGCCTCAGCGCAAGGGGTTCAGGTAGTCATGGACAAGTGCTTAAAAATTGAACATGAAAAAAGAGCGACCGATTAATTCGGCCGCTCTTTTTCTTAAACTCTTTTCAGTATTACATACCTGCCGGGGTGCACTTCGCATCTGAGGTAGGACCAACGATTACTTGTGGGTTAGCAAGGGTAGTTGCTGCCTTTGCAGTTACCAAGTAAGCAGTCACTTCAGCTGCAGGAGGTAGCTTTGAAATATAAGCTGGAATCAAAGCTGCTAGGTCAGCGGCTAAATAAGGCTTGAAGGTGTAAAGAGTTGAAGCATCAGAGGTCTGAACTGGGATAACACCGCTGGCAACGGCTGTGCCGGTTGCTACAGGGTAGACACCATTTCCGCCACCTGTTGCAACTTCATAGTTTGTTAAAGCTGAGTAAAGGTTGGCAGCGTCTTGTGAACATGCCTTGGACTTTGCATCGCCGCTGGTACCAGAGAGCGCGATAACAACGATCGCTGCCAAGATACCGATGATGAGGATTACAACAAGAAGTTCAATAAGGGTGAAGCCGCCTTCGGCTTTGCGAGCCTTGGCTTTCTTCAGCGCTGCGTGCATGTTTTCTCCTTCTGTGGGGTAGGGAATTATTTTAACAAAGTACAAGCGGTTGGAGCAGTTGTTCCGAGGCGATTTGCCGAGGAATCGAAGACGTACACATCGTAGGAATTAGCTGCATTTGTAAGGGCATTTAGTACCGCACCGGAGGAACTGACCGCGGTA
>CAIQNN010000003.1 GCA_903873185.1 uncultured Actinomycetes bacterium | reverse complement strand
TATTTTGCCTCAGGATCTTTAAATCTACCTGGCGTTATGTTTACCGCCAGTCATAATCCGGCGGCCTATAACGGTATGAAACTTTGCAAGAGCGGCGCTCGTCCTATTGGCATGGAATCTGGCCTGGGCAGAATTCGCTCGTTGCTCATTGCGGGCATGCCAATTTCAAATCGGCCCACGGGAACTATCAGCGAAAAAGAAATGTTGAGCGAATATGTTGAGTTTCTCCTTTCAATCTTGCCGGCGCAAGGAGAAGGTTCACTTCGACCACTGAAGGTTGTGATCGATGCTGGTAACGGAATGGGCGGTTACACCGCACCGGCGGTAATGGAAAAACTAAATGTTGAATTGATTCCAATGTATTTTGAACTAGATGGCACCTTTCCTAACCATGAGGCCAATCCGATCGAACCAAAGAACTTAGTCGATTTACAAAAGAAGGTACGAAAAACAAAAGCCGATATTGGGTTAGCTTTTGATGGCGATGCCGACCGCTGTTTCTTAGTTGACGAAAATGGCGATTTGGTGAATCCATCTGCCCTTACGTGTTTGATCGCGGTGCGCGAGCTGAAACGCAAACCTGGCGCTAACATTATTTATAACCTAATTTCTTCAAAATCAGTTCCCGAGGTGGTCGCAGAACATGGTGGAACAGCCATCAAATCGCGCGTTGGTCACTCATACATAAAGAAGATGATGGCGGAGACCGGCGCCATTTTTGGTGGCGAACATTCGGGCCATTTCTACTTTGCAGATTTTTGGCGAGCCGATTCCGGAATGCTGGCTGCCCTCTTTGCATTAACCGAGCTGGCCGAGAGTGAGCTCCCACTTTCCGAGCTCTTGCAGGGATACAACCGATATGTCGCCAGCGGGGAGCTAAATACCATTGTCGCTGATATTCCGGCTGCCTTAGAACAGATTCGCCACGCGTATAGCCAGGGTAATGAAATCGATGAACTTGATGGCCTTACGGTGACTGCTGAATCATGGTGGTTTAACGTTCGAGCCTCAAATACCGAGCCACTTTTAAGGCTAAATGTTGAGGCCCAAAGCCCAGAGTTGATGCGAGAGGTCAGAGATGCCGTACTTGCGGTAATCTCTTCCAGTCCACTGAATTAAATTGGAGTCCCGCGTGCCGTTAGAAACCACTAATTTTGATGTAGCAAATCCAGGCCTCGCCGCCGAAGGAAAGAAGCGGATCGAGTGGGCCGAGCGCAACATGCCCGTCCTTGCACAGATCAAAGCTCGCTTCGAAAAAGAACAACCATTTACAGGCATCCGGATCGCTGCATGTATGCACGTCACCACTGAGACCGCAAACTTGATGCGCGCTCTAAAGGCCGGTGGCGCCGAACTTGCACTCTGTGCTTCAAATCCATTGTCCACTCAAGATGACACTGCGGCGGCTCTAGTTTCAGAATTTGGCATCAATGTTTTTGCTCGAAATGCCGTCGACCGTGATGGTTATTACCGCCACATAAATGCGGCGCTGGATATCAAGCCCCATTTGGTTTTTGACGATGGCTGCGACTTAGTAAACACATTGCATACAACTCGTACCGAACTTATCGATGGCATTATTGGCGGTTGCGAAGAGACAACTACGGGTGTTATTCGCTTGAATCAGATGACCAAAGATGGCGCCCTAAAGTTTCCAATGATCGCCGTCAATGACACCGATACCAAGCACATGTTTGACAATCGATTTGGAACTGGCCAATCAACTCTTGACGCTATTTTCCGATCCACAAACTCTTTAATCGCGGGAAAGATATTTGTAGTTGCCGGATTTGGCTACTGTGGCAAGGGCGTTGCTGAACGCGCAAAAGGTTTAGGCGCCGATGTAATTGTTACTGAAATAGATCCAACCAAGGCGTTAGATGCCATGATGCAGGGTTATCGAGTCATGCCAATGACGCAAGCCGCGGCATTGGGTGATTTCTTCGTAACAGTAACTGGCAACCGTGATGTTCTTCGGGAAGAGCATTTCCTCATCATGAAGGATGGCGCGATTTTGGCCAATGCTGGTCACTTCGACATCGAAATTGACGTTGCTTGGCTAGAGCAGAATGCGACTCAAAAGAATTCAAAAATTCGCCACCAGACCGATGAATATGCCCTCAGCGATGGTCGTCGAATCTTGCTACTCGCGGAAGGTCGCCTAGTAAACCTTGGCGCTGCCGAGGGTCACCCAGCTTCCGTTATGGATATGTCTTTCTCTGATCAGGCTCTTACTGCGGAGTGGCTACTGAAGATGGCTAGCCAATTAAGCGCTGGAATCCACGACGTGCCAACCTCGATCGACAAAGAGGTAGCGAGATTGAAACTCGAGAGCATGGGCGCCACCATCGACAAGCTGACTGCCGCTCAGGACCTCTATTTGAATTCTTGGGAGCACGGTAGCTAATGACGCTAATCATGGTCGTTGATGACGATCAAGATTTAGCAGAGATGCTTGGCATCGTTCTGACTGGTGCTGGGTTTGAAGTTGATTTAGTAAATCGGGGCGATGAGGTTATGGACTTGTTCCGTGCTCAAACACCTGATTTAGTGCTCCTAGATGTGATGCTCCCCGGAATTAACGGCAACGAAGTTGCACGCCTAATTCGAGAAGAATCTATGGTCCCAATTGTTATGTTGACCGCCAAAGGCGACACTCATGATGTTGTTTTAGGTCTTGAAGCCGGCGCTGATGATTACATGGTCAAACCTTTTAATCCCTCGGAACTTGTCGCACGAATTAAAACTCGGTTGCGCCGCGTAATCTCCGAGACCGCAGGCGGTTTGAAAATCGGCGATATTGCCATAGATCAATTAGCGCATTCAATTATGCGTGAGGGCAAGGTAATCCCACTTACCCGACTTGAATTCGATCTATTGGTCGCACTTGCCAAAGAACCTGGTCGGGTCTTCACGCGCGAGGCGCTTCTTAATGAAGTTTGGGGCTATCGGCACGCCACTGACACTAGGTTGGTAAATGTTCACGTTCAAAGGTTGCGTTCGAAAGTTGAAACCGATCCAGAAAATCCCGAATTGATTGTGACAGTTAGAGGTGTTGGGTATAAGGCAGGAGTGCCTGGATCGAAAGAACAATGACCGCCGAAAAACGACGTTGGCGAAATTCATTAGTTTGGCGAGTCACGGGTAACAGCGTCCTTCTATCGCTCGGAATAATTTGGTTAGTCGGATCCGCATTACTAAGCCAAATTTCAACTGGTATTTTCAATGAGAAATTAAATAACTCAATTTCAGATTCAGAAACCTCCGCCCGCTCAATAGAAGTTCAAATAGCGGTGGCTCAATTCCAAAATGATGCTGCAGTTAAAAAGTCCGTTGATCAAATGATTTCTATCGCCTCTTTGAACGGCGCAACTGCCGGCCGCGAAATCGCGTTACTACATTTTCCAGTCGTAAAACCGGTTACTAATAATCTCGAACGAACCTCAAATTTACTTTCCCCGGCATCAGTGCCTGACTCATTGCGGACCCTGGTCCGAACTAAAACTGGCTCGCACTGGGAAAGAACGAAGATTCGTTATTTAGGTGGCAAAGTCGAAGATGGAATTGCAGTCGGCTCTCGAATCGAAATTCCTAGAGCTGGAACTTACGAGCTTTACTTCCTCTATCAATTGAATTCTCAAGCTAACACGGTAAACCTAATTCGAACTTCACTTTGGTTTACCGGATTAGCCTTACTGATCTTGATTGGGTTAGTCACCTGGCTCGTTATTCGGCAGGTGGTGATTCCAATTCGCGAGGCTGCTGAAATTGCTGAGCAGTTATCTGCAGGTGATCTAGGGCGTCGTATGGAAGTTCACGGTGAGAATGAGATTGCCCGGCTCGGAAGCTCTTTTAACGAGATGGCGCTTTCAATGCAACAGCAGATCTCGCGGCTGGAAAATCTATCCAGATTGCAACAACGCTTCGTCTCGGATGTTTCCCATGAACTTCGAACCCCTTTAACCACAATTCGAATGGCCTCTGAAGTTATCAACGCCTCTCGAGGTTCCTTTAATTCGAAAGTGGCTCGGAGCGCGGAATTACTAATCGCCCAAATTGATCGTTTCGAACGATTACTCGCCGACCTCTTAGAGGTAAGCCGCTTCGATGCCGAAGCTGCAGTAATGGTGACCGAACCGGTCGACATCATCCAGTTACTGAAGCGGACCGTTGATTATTTACACCCGAGCCGAGACAAGATCATTCACATTTATTCGCCATTGGAACCCGTAATTATTGATGCCGACTCCAGGCGAATCGAACGAATATTTCGAAACCTTATTACTAACGCCTTGGATCATTGTGAAGGTGAGCCAATTGATATCACCATAGTTGAAAGCGAAGATGCGGTAGCCATCGGAGTTCGGGATTACGGCGTAGGTTTTCAAGAGAAAGATTCCGCTCGGCTATTTGATCGATTCTGGCGCGCCGACCCAGCGAGAGCTCGAGTTCGTGGCGGCACCGGTTTGGGGCTATCTATTGCGCTTGAAGATGCAAAACTTCACCATGGCACGTTAGAGGCATGGGGGAGATTGCGCCGCGGCGCCCATTTTGTTCTGACGATTCCGAAGTCGGCCGGCGTAGAAATAGTTTCGCATCCAATTCCAGTTTTACCGCCATCGGAACTATCCCCAATTTTATTTGAAACGGATGACGAGGAACTTTAAGTTCGAGAACATTGAGCGTGCTTGATGAATTGCGCTCTCTTCGCTCGTTGGTCTTCCCGCCGGCATGCCTGGGTTGCGGAGATTCGGGAGCCATTATTTGCGTGCACTGTCAAAAACTTTTCGCTACCGCGCCAACGCGCAGCCAAGTGGATCATTTGCCACTTCTGATTAGCGCGAAATATCAAGAACGAACTGCTGGAATTGTTTTGGCGGCCAAGGAGGCAGGCAGCGCCACTGCTAAAGCGGCCCTGGCATCGGCGCTGTTAGGGCCGCTTGAACAGTTATTGAGCTCCGGCACCGCCGAAAAAGTGGCCCTGCTTCCTATGCCTTCAAGGGCCAGTGCCAATCGCCGCCGGGGCTACGACCATTCAGCCAAATTAGCGCAAGCTGCTCGGGATCTAATTGCACCAAGATGGCCATCGGTTCAATTCGATGTGGTCCCGATTTTCCGCCATAACCGACGGGTTAGAGACCAGACTGGGCTGACCCCTAAGGAGCGGGGCGAAAATCTTCACCAGGCTTTTTCGCTCGATCCTGGCCAATTTCTCCGACTAGCGGGGCAAGATTTGCTCCTTCTAGATGATGTCGTTACTACGGGAGCGACGGTGCGAGAAGGGGTTCGGGCGCTGAAGCTCGCCAACCTTGAGCCGCTCGCTGTTATCGCTGCGTGTGCCTCGCCCCGCTATTTCCCCTTACGATAGGGGCTGGAACGGCTCTTACTCTGGGTTTGAGCACAAGAACGACCCTGGACTATTTCAAGTTAAAGCGAAAGAGGATTTGTGGCTGCCTTTATTGACAAGATGTTACGTGCTGGCGAAGGCCGAGCCATTCGGGCGTTAGAGAAAATTGCGGCTTCAGTTAATGACTTTGAGCCAGCGATCTCCGCCTTATCGGATGAGGAGCTGCGCGCTAAGACCGAGGAATTTCGAGCTAAATATGGCGCTGGAAGCACTTTAGATGAGTTGCTGCCGGAAGCATTTGCGGTAGTTCGTGAAGCGGCGCGTCGAACTTTGGGTCAGCGTCACTACGACGTACAGATCATGGGTGGGGCTGCGCTACACCAAGGCAATATCGCCGAAATGAAGACTGGCGAAGGAAAGACTCTGGTTGCAACGCTGCCTTCGTACTTAAATGCCATCAGCGGCAAAGGTGTCCACGTGGTTACCGTTAACGATTACCTTGCAGAGCGCGATAGCGAGTGGATGGGTCGAATCCATCGATTCTTAGGGCTCAAAGTTGGTGTGATTCTTTCAAGCATGACTCCAACGGAACGCCGTGAAGCGTACCTATCTGATATTACTTACGGCACCAATAACGAATTTGGTTTTGATTATCTACGCGACAACATGGCTTGGGCTCTAGAGGATTGTGTGCAACGCGAACACAACTTTGCCGTAGTCGATGAAGTGGACTCAATTCTGATCGATGAAGCTCGTACTCCTTTGATTATCAGCGGTCCGGCCGATAAAGCCACCAAGTGGTACATGGAATTCGCCACGATCGCCGGAAAACTTGAGCGAGATGCGCATTATGAAATAGATGAGAAGAAGCGCACAGTTGGAATTTTGGAAGAGGGCGTAACCAGGGTAGAAGAGTTGCTAGGTATTGAAAATCTTTACGAATCTGTAAACACTCCAATGATCGGCTACCTAAATAACGCAGTTCGCGCCAAGGAACTTTTTAAGCGCGATAAAGATTATGTGGTCATGAGCGGTGAACTACTTATCGTCGACGAACACACTGGTCGAATTCTGGCTGGTCGTCGCTACAACGAAGGTCTCCATCAAGCTCTGGAAGCAAAAGAGCGTGTGGAGATCAAGGATGAGAACCAGACGCTAGCGACAATTACCTTGCAGAATTATTTCCGGCTATATAACCGCCTTTCAGGCATGACCGGAACCGCCATGACCGAAGCTGCGGAATTAATGCAAATTTACAAGCTTGGCGTTATTCCAATCCCAACCAACAAGCCAATGCAGCGCGAAGACCGTTCTGATTTAATTTACAAATCCGAGGTCGGGAAATTTATTGCCGCCGCCGATGACATTGCCGAACGGCATCGCAAAGGCCAGCCAGTCTTGGTTGGAACTGTAAGCGTAGAAAAATCGGAAGAACTCGCCTCGCTCCTTAAAAAGCGCGGCATCCCGCATGAAGTATTAAATGCGAAGCAGCACGAACGCGAAGCTGCCATTATTGCTCGAGCCGGATCAATCGGTGCGGTAACAGTTGCCACCAATATGGCTGGCCGCGGAACTGACATTATGTTGGGTGGAAACCCGGAGTTCATGACCGATTTCGAACTCCAACGCAAAGGGCTATCTCCAGTTGAAACCCCAGAAGAGTATGAAGCGGCATGGGGTCCAGAACTTGCAAAGCAGAAAGCGGCAGTCGCCAAGGAGCACGAGACCGTCGTCGAACTTGGTGGCCTCTACGTTTTAGGTACCGAGCGTCACGAATCGCGTCGTATTGATAATCAGTTGCGCGGTCGATCCGGTCGTCAAGGAGATCCCGGGGAATCCCGTTTCTATCTCTCACTGCAAGATGACTTAATGCGTCGTTTCAATTCCGGAATGGTGGAGCGCTTCTTAGGCGCAGCTGGCATCCCCGAAGATGCGCCCATTGAATCAAAATTGGTTTCTAATGCAATTAGATCTGCGCAAACTCAGGTTGAAGCGCTCAACTTTGATATGCGTAAGAATGTTTTGAAATATGACGACGTCATGAATAGGCAGCGCGAGGTTGTCTATCAGGAACGCCGTGAAGTTTTAGAAGGCGCAGATATAAAGGAACAAGTAGCAACATTTATGGCGGATACCTTGACCGCATATGTAACTGCCGCTACCTCCGAGAGTTACCCCGAGAACTGGGATCTCGAGACGCTGTTTACCGCGCTTAGAGCGCTCTACCCAGTTTCATTCACGATCGAATCACTCGAGGCCGAAGTTGGTTCGCGAGCCGGATTAGATCAAGGCTTCCTACTTCATAAAGTCTTAGAAGATTCCAAAGCAGCTTATGCTGCCCGCGAAGAATCGCTCACTCCAGAAGTCATCCGAGAACTCGAGCGCAAAGTATTGCTCTCGGTCCTTGATCGCAAATGGCGCGAACACCTTTACGAGATGGATTACCTACAGGAAGGTATTGGGCTCCGTGCAATGGCTCAACGCGATCCGCTAGTTGAATACCAACGCGAAGGCTTTGATTTATTTGCCGCCATGATGGATTCCATCAAGGAAGAGATGGTCGGTTATCTCTTTAATGTTGAAGTCCAAATTGAAAGCGATAGCAACGAAGTTGGCGCCAAGGGCTTAGCAGCTGATTCTCATCCGACCCAGCAACTTCGCTATTCGGCAGCCGATGTCGATGGTGTAGTTCGCGAAAGCGGTGGCGGCACAAGTCGAAATGCTCCTTGCCCTTGCGGCTCTGGTCGCAAATACAAGCGCTGCCACGGCGCCGCTTAACTACAACAGAATCAGTTCGGTACAGAGCCAGCGATTATCGACACCTTCAAAGCGCAGAATTAGAGATCGCACTCGATCTGCGATCCGAAGCGTGACTGTCGTTTCGCATACTCCTTCGACGGGCTCCGATAAATAGATCTTTCGGACCCGGGGGATCACTTTATAAGTGCCGCTCGCTCTGGTTAATTGTGAGTGGACGCTGCGGTGGCACCATCTGGCTAGTTGCATTGGCTGCCGGCGCCCACCCCAAATTTCAATTACCCCGACAACAAAGCGCTCCACCCAAGGTTGTAGTTCAGGGAGCTCGCTTTTGTAACTGGGGCGAGGGGCGAATTCGGGGTCGATCTCCTCACCCGGCAAGGTATCTGGGGTTGGTACCAGAAAGAGTTTTGTTGGAATATTTGGGCCGGGCACTGGTTGTGGCTCATAAAGGGCGAGCATGGGATGGCGCCAGAGCGCTGGATCTATGGGAACAGGTGAACCGGCTCGGGCAAATTCAATTGGTCTGGTCACGATATTTGTTGCGGAATCCAGTGAAGTGGTCATGGGGGTAAATCTGCCGATGGAAGCTGGCGCCGGCTTCATCCTTTCGGATGAAATTGGACTCCACTCTCGGTGATGATGTGGATCAACCATTCTCTGATATTAGAAATGGCTAGTACTTATAGGCCATGCTTAAACTTCCAACAAAACTTCCACGAAATCCTCGCACGGCGTTGGCAATTGCGCTGATCGCAATCTCATTCGTCGCCGCTTTAGCGCTCTCGCAAGAGGCGCATCAAAGTATCCAGGTGTGGTCGGCCAACCACCCATTACTAATTGGTCAAACGATAACCAGTAACGATGTAAAAATTTCGCGCGTCTTGCTTCCCGAAAATGCCAGTCACTACTTGGCAAGTTCCGTGCGGATTTTCAATTTGAAAGTTCGATCTCAGGTAGGCGTTGGTGAACTAATTCCAGTAACAGCGTTAACCAAGGAGGTTGGAGTTAGCCATTTGCAGAGTTTGCCGGTACGTGTGGCTAGGAGTGACCTGCCAACTGATCTACAGGTGGGGCAGCGAGTTGACCTATATTCAGTCGCTACTAGTGCTGCTCAAGCGCAAACCGAGCCAGTGTTAGCTGCCCATGGACTTATCGTTGAATCGATCGATCAGAAATCAAAGGACTTGGGTGGTGATATTGGAATTGTGCTTTCGGTTTCCAAAAGTTCGGTCTTATCAGTAGTCGGAGCCATTGCCTATTCAAGAGTATTGGTGGTTCGAGATGCAATCTGAAATTCCGCAATTAGAAGTCATCACTGCAATTTCCGATGCCGAGTGTGAGGACTTTATAGCGCAACTACTATTTTCGCAGGGCTGGAACATAATTTATCGCGCAATAGATTTCAGTTCTCTTACACAGGCCCTGGCCAGTCGCGCCGAAGTTTTACGTACTGTGGTTATATATAGAAGCGACCTACCCGGAGGCGGGCCGAATAGTTATGAATCACTTTCAGGACCAGCTCTAACTCTTATCTGCTTGGATGAGATAGAAATCAATTCGCATAAAGTTATGACCTACATCAGGAGCCAACTTCGATTGCCATTACTTCAAATGCCCGCGCTGAATCAGAAGATAGAACGTATTCCAGAAGAGAAAGTTCTCGAGAAAGTTGAGCGCAAAGTTATAACCGTGACCGGGACTACTGGTGCTCCAGGGAGAACTCATCTTGCCTTTAATTTAGCCAACTATCTTTCATGGCAACGAGGGGTGCAACTTATCGATGCAGATTTTCGTTCGCCCTCCTTGGCCTATCTATCAGGGGCGGCAAAGAGCCTGGGCAATCGATGCCAGCTTCTCACCATGGATGCGCAATTCAAACCTACGAATTTGCCGGATCTTGAAAGTAAATCCAGGTCCATAGCGGTGATTGATTTAGGTGCGTTGTTGCCACTGGAAGAAGTACTCAATGATCGAAGGTGGCAAGCAACTTTGATGCACAATATTCTCGAGCTGAGTACTTCGTTGATTTATGTAACTAAATCTTCAGGGATCGGATTGGTTCGGTTGGAACGTTTTATCTCGGATTTTCCGATTCTCCTGCGAAAGATTCCAATCGTTTATGTCCTAAATCAACAAACCAATACCCGTGAAGATCGAGCAATCGAGGCACGTTTCCTCAGTCTCACAGCAGGAGAGGATCGATTTCTCCTTCCTAAGGAGATCAACTATCAAGCCCCGATTACTCCAAAAAGTCGGTCCAAGCGCTTTGAAATCGGAACCGGAACTTCTCGCTTAACTAAACAGATGGGTAAGATTGCTGAATTAGTTGCATGAGAGGCGAGAATGGCATCAATCGACGAGTTAGTTGCTGCTCAAACAGCACTGACCAGTGCCGATCGCGACCGACTTTCAGAGCTGATCGCCGAGTGGCAATTGCTCGCAGATCTCTCCTTTGCCGACCTAATCCTTTGGGTTCCCAAGCGCAAGGATTACAAAACTTGGCCAGAAGGGCATCTGGCGATTGCCCATATTCGGCCAACCACCGCTGCGACGGTATTTACCCACGATGTAATTGGCTCGGAGTTATCGTGGGGCGCGAACCCCAGAATTGATCAGGCTCTTTCTCAAGGCGAGATTGTTCGAGATTCGCAACCGGAGCTTGTGGGTGATCTCTTGATTAAAGAAGAGACCATCCCGGTCCTCTTTGAAGAGCGAATTATTGCCGTCATTTCGCGCCACCGTGATGCTGTACAAATGCGGTCCGCTTCTCGGCTAGAAATTAATTATCGCGAAATTGCACATAACATTTATCGAATGGTTGCCGAAGGCGCATTTCCAATTCAAAACAGTATCTACCGAGCCGAATCTGCTCCTAGAGTCGGCGATGGGTTGATTCGGTTAGATAGCGTGGGAAATATTAGTTATGCCAGCCCTAATGCTCGCTCGGCCTTTAGCCGCGCTGGCTGGGATGCAGAATTAGAAAATCATATTTTGGGTGATGTGATGGAATCGCTAATGGGTACTTCGCCAAAGCCTATGGAAGAACGGTGGCGAGTCATAGTTAGTGGGGAACAACTTCGCCGGGCAGATTTCGAAAACGATCGAGGTATCGTCGACACTTTGGTTATGCCACTGATGCAAGGTGGGGATCGGATCGGTGCCATCGTTCTGGTTCACAACGTGACCGAGTTACGACGGCGGGATCAAGCCCTGGTTACTAAGGATGCCACTATCAGAGAAATTCATCATAGAGTAAAGAATAATTTGCAAACTGTTTCGGCTTTGCTCAGATTGCAATCGCGACGAGTGGAAGATCCAATTGCAAGCGCCGCACTTGCTGAAGCCGTCCGTCGTGTTGCATCGATCGCAATTGTTCATGAAACGCTTGCCACCAGTTCAACGGAGACCGTTCAGTTTGATGAAGTTTATGATCGGATTGTTCACAATGCGATCGAACTAAGTTCTCATCCCATAACTTTGGCTAAACATGGTTCCTTCGGAGTTTTTGCTGCGCAACTTGCTACGCCGTTAGCGTTAGTGATTACTGAGCTGATTCACAACTCGTTGGAACATGGACTAGCCGAAACGGGCGATACCTTGCGTGCCGAAATTATGCGTACTAGCGACCGTTGTACGATTGCAATTATTGATAATGGCGAAGGGTTGCCGGCTGATTTTCAGTGGGAACAATCTTCAAACTTAGGGTTGCAAATTGTGCGAACGCTCACCGAGAATGAATTACGTGGCTCAATTACTCTTAAACGAATAGATAATGAGACTTGGGCGACCCTAGAGTTTCCGATCAGTGCAATCCGATAAGAGCCCTTAGAAGCTGTTCTGGCTCTCCATCAAGCGAGCTCGGTTACGAGCGGCGCGACGCTTAAGGGCGCGACGTTCATCTTCGGATAACCCGCCCCAAACTCCGGCATCTTGGCCACTTTCTAGCGCCCATGCCAGGCACGGTTCTTTAACTGGGCAGCGCTGACAGACCTTCTTCGCCTCTTCGATTTGGGCTAAAGCCGGTCCTGTGTTGCCGATCGGGAAGAAGAGTTCTGGATCTTCGTCTCGGCAAGCTGCTTCGTGTCGCCAGTCCATGCGTGTGCACTGCTCCTATAGGTATTTCGTTGGGATCAGACCTTGGGTTAGGGTGATTTGTCTGAATAAGCATCGAATTCGATCGCTTAAGTGGCTATTCTCTCGCGGATCACTGACGATAACAAGGATATCTGCTGAGAGATTCCTGCAAATATGTGCGAATGAGGAGGGATAAATCACAGTGCCCCCGACAGGAATCGAACCTGCGCCCCCGCCTCCGGAGGGCGGTGCTCTATCCCCTGAGCTACGGGGGCCCAGATAGAAATTAATTCTAATAAGTAGCGTTTCGATTCGGTACCAAAATTCGATCATCATAATTTCGGTATATCTGTAACAATTCCTTTCATGAGCGAGAAGGCATATTTTGCAACGGGTTGCTTCTGGGGTGCAGAGCGAAGGTTCTGGGGGCTGTCTGGCGTAATCGCAACTTCAGTTGGATATCAAGGGGGTAGTAGACCCACTCCTTCATATGAACAAGTTTGTACTGGGGTTACGGGACATGCCGAGACGGTTGAAGTTGAATTTGATCCGATGGTGATTTCATACCAACGGTTACTTGAAGAGTTTTGGACCATGCACGATCCAACCTTGCTAAATCAACAGGGAAACGATGTTGGTACGCAATATCGCAGCGCTATTTTTGCTACCACCCCCCATCAGCTAATAGAGGCGATAAATACCAAGGATTTATATGAAGCTGAACTCTTGAAAAACGGTATTGGCAAGATTTGTACGGAAATACAGGAGAGCGTTGGCCACACTTATTGGTTGGCCGAGGAGTACCACCAAAAATATCTGGCTAAGAACCCAAATGGCTACGACTGCCATTCATCTACCGGCGTGGCATTTCCAACCATCGTTTCTGGTTTAAGTGGCGCGCATGAGTAACGAAGGAATTTCTTCAGTGCGCCCCGATGGCAGCGCCTATCCAGTTCAAATCGATGAGATTGCACTTGCCGCAACTTTGGATCCACTTTCATATGAAGTGCTTCGCAACGCCGCTACCGAGCGCCCCTTCACCGGTGAATACACCGATAGCGAACGAATTGGCGTTTACAAGTGCAAAGCTTGTGCCGCTGAATTATTTCGCAGCGAAACTAAGTTTCACTCTGGCTGTGGTTGGCCATCTTTCTATGCTCCGACTGATGAAGATGCAGTGGTGTTGATCGAGGATCGCTCGCTATTTCCCCGAGTTCGAACGGAAGTGCGTTGCGCCTCGTGTGGTTCCCATTTGGGCCATGTGTTCGAAGGTGAAGGTTATGACGTGCCGACCGACCAGCGCTGGTGCATTAACTCGGTATCAATGATGTTGGAAGAAAAGCCCTAGTTTCAAGGAGTCTTTTTATTATCTAAAGCTTTCCAACAGTACCAAGCTACGACGCTTTGATATCCAGCAAATTGCTCGCCAAGTATTTCAAGCTCTTCGGGCTTCAATTGGTTTGGTAATTGGTGCAATTTTTCCCAACCACGTCGTACTCCCAGATCTCCAACCGGCCAAAGATCCAACCGCCCTAAATGGAACATGAGAAACATTTCCACCGTCCATCTACCAACACCCCAAAGTGCAGTCAACTCTTCCGAAATCTCAGTGTTGCTCATTTTAGGGAACCTCGAAAAGTGCAGTTTCTTATTTAGCGTTGCGCTCGTGAGCTCCATAATTGCGCGAGTTTTTGCGCCCGAAACTCCGGCGGTTCGAAGATCATCGGGGGAGAGTTCGGTCATTCGCTCCGGAGTGATACGACCTTTAACCAAAGCTCTTACCCTGCTGGTGATGGTTTCTGCCGCTTTTATCGCTAACTGCTGCGACAAGATAGAGGTGACCAAGGTTTCATAATGGCTGTGCGCAGGGCGCTTACTTCCGATATCGCAAAGTTCATTCTCTTTGATCACGGACTTAAAGGCAGGATCAATTTTCGCGATCTTCTTCGCAATCTTTTGCATCTCTGCGGGTGCGATTATGGTCATAGAGAGAACGAAGGGTATTCATCCGTTACTAGAACAAAGGCATAACCGTAAACGCGATTCCAATACTGAATCGTGCCTAGTACTGGGTGGATGGCCCACTCTGGATAGATGCCAGAAGCGATCGTGGATAACCACGCAACGAAAGTTACTATTAGTGCGTAGATGAAATAGATCGCACCAACGATGTACAAGGGGATT
>CAIQNN010000002.1 GCA_903873185.1 uncultured Actinomycetes bacterium | reverse complement strand
TCTTTGAGTCACCAGTGGAGGCAACTCACGCTGGAATTGCAGTTGTTCACCAAGAGCGCAACCTGATTCCGGACTTCTCGGTTGAAGAGAACATCACGCTTCACAATCCTCCGATTCGTTTTGGAATAGTTGACCGAGTAAGGCGTAAGGAGCTGGCTCAGAAAGCCCTTGAAACTTTAGGTTTTGAAATCAACTTAAATGAAAAAATTAAGAATCTCTCGGTCGCCCAAATGCAATTGGTTGAAATTGCGAAAGCACTGGTGACAAATGCTCAAATCATCTTGTTGGATGAACCAACAGCATCAATCACAGGTGCCGAAACGGTTAAGCTCTTTGATGTAATTCGCAGGCTAAAGGCAACCGGAACCGCGATTCTATTCGTTAGCCATAAACTCGAAGAGGTATACGAAATTTGTGACATCGTTACCGTACTTCGCGACGGTGAAAGTGTTCTAGAATCGAAAGCGCTTTCCGAATACCCTCAAGGCGAAGTAGTTGACCTCATGGTCGGTCGCCATCTAGCTGATCGAAAAGTGGAATTGCGCGAAATCGATCGCACCACAACACCGGTTTTTGAACTTCGAAATATCAGTACCGCATTAGGCCATTCAAATACTTCACTAAAGCTCTCAAAGGGCGAGGTTTTAGGAATGTATGGTCTGGTTGGCGCTGGTCGAAGCGAACTTGCTCGTACCGTTTTGGGTCTTCATGGAATCACCGGCGGTGAGATCTTCCTCGATGGACAGTTAATCCATATTAAGAGTCTTCGCGATGCTCTCCATAAGTACAAAATTGGTTATGTAACCGAGAATCGAAAAGAAGAAGGCCTCTTTCTTGATTTCCCCGTCCGAAAGAACATCTCAGTGACTATCCTCTCGCGATTACTTCGTAGGTTGGGAGTAATAAATCGAAGTCAAGAGGATGAAGTAGCTACCAAATATGTGGATCGCTTGGGTATTAAAGTCGTTAACAATGACCAATTGGCTGGAACACTTTCGGGCGGAAATCAGCAGAAAGTAAGCGTCGCCAAATGGTTAGCGGCCGAGACCGAAATTCTGATCATCGATGAACCAACGGTAGGAGTCGATGTCCGTACCAAAGCGGCATTCCATGAGTTGATCTTGGAGCTCGCCAATGAGGGCTTATCCATCATTCTAATCTCCAGCGATTTAGCAGAAATCATTGCAATTGCAGATCGAATTTTGGTAATGCGAAACTATGAACTCGTTGCTGATTTTCCAAATACCAAGGATTACCCAACCATGTCCCGATCAATCATGACTTCGATCCATTCCTAGAAGAATTAGCGATGATTAAAAGTAAGCGTCAGTTCCCGGACTTTCGCCATTTCTACTCACTTATCGATTGGTCGAGACCTACCCTGAGCCGCCGTAAGTCGGCGACCAATAGGGCTCAGACGATCGCTGATTTAGCCACCGCCGCTAAAAAGCGCGTCCCAAAGGTAGTTTTCGATTTCGTCGAAGGTTCGGCCTTGGATGAAAGAGCAATGGAATACTCGAAGGCCGCCTTTAGAAATGTGGAATTTAATTCCAGAACACTGCGCGATGTCTCGATTGTGGACCCAAGCGAGGAGATCTTTGGCAAGAGAGTAGATCTACCAATTCTATTTGCACCAACGGGCTACACCAGGTTGATGCACCACGTTGGTGAGCCAGCGGTCGCTTCCGCTGCCGCGGCAAATAACATGATTTACATTTTCTCGACCATGTCCACGACTTCTCCCGATGAGCTGGCTGCCAAAGTTCCAAACGTGCGTCGTTGGTTTCAGCTTTACATAATGCAAAATAAAGATGACAGTTTGGCGATTATCAAACAAGCGAAGGAATCCGGTTTTGAAGCTTTGGTACTTACGGTTGACACCCCAGTCAGCGGTCTTCGTCTGCGCGATTTCCGCAACGGACTTACGATCCCACCGCGGATCAGACTTTCCACGGTCTTCGCAATCGCCCGCAAACCGATCTGGTGGCTAAATCTCTTCACCACCAAGAAACTCGAATTTGCCGCATTCCGAGGTTGGGATAAGTCCCTGGTTGAGTTAGCCGCCAAGATTTTCTCACCCGCGATCACCTTCGACGATGTCGAATGGCTGCGCCAAACCTGGGATGGCCCAATCATTGTTAAAGGGATCCAGAACGTTGAGGATGCCAAGAAGCTCGCCAGTATGGGCGTTGAAGGAATTGTACTTTCGAATCATGGTGGCCGGCAGTTGGACCGCGGACCAGTTCCCCTCGAAATTTTGCCCGAAATCCTTGATGCCGTTGGCAAGCGGATGGATGTTTATATCGATGGTGGCGTCATGAGTGGCCAAGATGCCTATGCGGCAGTGGCTTTGGGAGCCAAAGGGGTTCTGATTGGCCGGGCCTATTTATACGGTGTCATGGCTGATGGCGAACGAGGTGTGGCGAAGGCGATAGAGATTTTACGTAGGGAATTCGTGAACACTATGGCATTGTCAGGTAATCGCAATCTTGCGGAAGTCCGTCAGACCGGGGCGCGTTTTCGCAATTTGTGAAACTATAACTACCTGACCCAAGGGAGAGCTCATGGCCCGCTATAAGATCGCAATCGTTGGTGCTGGCCCGGCTGGATACTTCAGCGCTCAAGCCTTGCAAAACTCCGAAACCGAAGACCTTACTTTTGCCATCGATTTAATTGAGCGCCTGCCAACTCCTTGGGGCTTAGTTCGCTCCGGTGTAGCACCTGATCATCCAAAGATTAAGACCGTTTCAAAGGTCTTCGAAAAGATTGCCAGCCACCCAAATTTTCGCCTATTTGGAAATGTTGAGCTTGGGACCGATATTCAATTAGCCGACTTAACTGCGCGCTATGACGCGGTAATTATGTGTACTGGTTCCAATATTGGAAAGAGGCTAGGAATTCCAGGCGAGGACCTACCTGGTTCTGTCTCAGCGGCCGACTTTGTTACTTGGTACAACGGTCACCCTGATTATGTTCACGTTGATGTTGATCTCGGTATTGAAGCAGCGGTAATTATTGGCGCCGGAAATGTTGCTATGGATTGCGGTCGAATTTTGGCCTTGAATCCAGCTGAATTAGATACCACCGACACCGCCGATCACGCGCTCGCCAAGTTGCACTCCAGTCATATTCGCCAGGTTTACATCACTGGCCGTCGTGGTCCAGAACATGCTGCCTTCACCGCCCCAGAACTTCGCGACCTGCCAAAGCTGGAACACACCGATGTCTTCATGGATGCCACGGCAATTGAAGAAGCGCTTGCCAGGGCAACAGCAGAGGCAATTGATGGCGAACTTGAAAAAGATATTCGCAATAACCTGGAAGCGATGCGAGTCGTGGCCGAAGCTGAAAAGGCTGGGAATGATCGTTCCCTAACATTCCGTTTCCTTTCTGCTCCTAAGGAAATTTTGGGAGATGGCAAAGTTGAAGAGATCCTCTTTGGAATAAACGAAATTCGCGATGGCAAAGTTGTTGATACTGGCGCTACTTATTCCATCAAGTGCGGTCTAGTCATCACCGCCATCGGCTACGAAGCGCTTCCCATTGATGGCGTTAGTTATGTAAAAGGAAAGATTGACAACGTCGAAGGACGAGTCCTTGGCACCAATATTTATACCGTTGGTTGGGCAAAACGTGGCCCATCAGGAGTAATTGGTACTAACAAGAGCGATGCCACCGATGTGGTGAAACTAGTTGTTGAAGATCTGACTGCTCCCAAAGTCTCTTCGGACATTACCGAGCTAATGATGTCTGGCCACCCCGTTGTCACCCAACTTACTTGGGAGGCCATAAACGCTGCCGAAGTTGCTGCGGGAGAGCCTCTTGGAAAGCCACGGGTTAAGGCAGTTTCGCGCGAAGAGCTTCTGAAACTAGGTAACCTGCTTGCCTAATGGCAACCCGGCAAAGATCGCGGTTGTCGGAACTGGTTGGCGATCGGAGTTCTATCTTCGGCTAGCGCAGTTGCTTCCTGATGAATTTGAACTAGTCGGCATCGTTCTTCGCGACCCAGCTAAAGTTTCCGCGATTCAACAAGAATGGAACGTGCCAACCTTTTTATCAATCAAAGAATTGTTGGCTGCAGTAAAGCCAGATTTTGTAATTGTCGCGGTACCGCGCGAGGTAAACCCCAAAATTGTTTCGGAGTTAGTCGCCGCAGATATCAAAGTTCTCTGCGAAACGCCGCCGGCCGCCGACTTAGATGGATTGCGAAAACTTTGGCAAGAAGTTGGCTCATCTCAACTGGTTCAAGTCGCTGAGCAATATCTGCTCTTACCGGGTCACGCTGCCAGGTTGAGCGCAATCAAAACTGGAGTTATCGGGACTCCCACTTCAGTGCAAGTTTCTTCAACTCACGATTACCATGCTGTTTCAATCATGCGTGGCATGTTAGGCGCTGGATTTGGCACAGCAACCATCAACGCTTCCCAATTCATGGCTCCTCTAGTAGATCCGTTGATCAGAGATGCATGGAATGCTGATCAATCTGAAAAATTGGCTAAAACAGTTCTTGCAACAATCGATTTCGGCGATGGCTTATCTGGGCTCTACGACTTCACCGACAACCAGTGGCACAACCAATTAAGGCATCGCAGAATCATTATTCGCGGCAGCAAAGGCGAGATTGTCGATAACGATCTAATCTCGCTTCGAAGTCCAACCGCAATCGTTGAATCAAAATTCCATCGCTATCAATTAGGTCATGATCTAAATCTTGATGGCCATGACACAGAACATATTTCCCTGAACGGGGAAGTAATTTATCAAAACCCATTTGTAGGTCTGCGATTGATGGATGAAGAAATTGCCATTGCAACCTTGATGCGCAAAACCGCAGCATGGGCGTTGAATTCCGGCCCGGAACCTTATTCCTTGGCTGAAGCCAGCCAAGATTTTCTCATTTCAATGGCGCTCGAAAAGTCCCTTCAAATGGGCACTTCAGTGCAAACTTCGGTCGAATCTTGGGGCAAATAACCAATAATTTGGCTCGTTTGGGGCTTAATTAGTAAACAGGTAGTATTCACCTTCTCAACACGCGCTTGTAGCTCAACGGATAGAGCATCTGACTACGGATCAGAAGGTTGGGGGTTCGAATCCCTTCAAGCGCACAATCTCGATATTTGAGAGCAATCAGTATGAAATTAAGTTTCACTTAAAGTTGCTGGAATGATCCCGAACATGATTGGCCAGGGTCTATTTCTTCTCATCGCAGGTATCTGCGCCGGACTAGGTGGCTCAGTAGCTGGAATTGGCTCTATCTATAGCTATCCGGCACTTCTGCTCGTTGGACTAAACCCATTAGATGCGAATGTCACAAATTCCGTAAGTCTGACTTTCGTAAGTATCGGAGCAGTCATCGGCTCCAAGCCGGAGTGGCTCCCAAAAAAGAAGCTCTTGATGAAGATGGCGCCAGCAACCTTCATTGGTGGAATTTGTGGAGCCCTGCTATTGCTTAGCACTCCTGTCACCAGCTTGAAAATAATTATCCCCTACCTACTCATTTTTTCTTCTATTGCAGTCCTTGTTCCCCGCAAATCATCCTCAGGTGAGGTAACTAGAAAGAGGTACATTTTTGTCACATTGATCGCTGGAGTGATCGGTATCTATTGCGGCTATTTTGGCGCGGGTTCTGGCAGCATGACAATCGTCATATTGATGCAGCTTTTAAGCCTTGAAATAAAAGTCGCCCAAGCAATGAAAAATCTGCTAATCGGAATCGCAAATGGGGTGGCGGCTGTTGCCTTCATATTTTCCGGCCACGTACATTGGTTGGTGGCAATACCTCTAGCAATCGGATGCTACATAGGCGGAAGAACTGGACCAATCATCGTACGAAGAATGAATCAGAAGTACCTGAAAATCATTACCGCTATTTCGGGTTTAGTGCTGGCAACTTGGCTTTTGCTTAGATAGTAGAAAAAGCTCCCCGGGCGCAGGACCTTCAACCCTAGGGGGAAACCAACTCCTTAAACCTGTAGTGGGATTACGATCTCGTTGTATTGAAGAAAGCCCGGTTTAAACGGCGGATCAAATCGGCAAATTCTTGTTTCCTTCGACAAAGAAAAGTGTTCTTTTTGAGCATGGTTACGGAGCTCTACTTCTTTTCTTTTACTCAGACCGATTGTGGCCCAACCTCTGAAACTTAAGGCGACACAATCCTGTTTTGGAACTTCATGCAGCACAACCTTTGAATCGACCGGGATAGGCAAACCCTTGATATCAGAGTCTGCGGGCATAACAAAAGAAATACTCCACTCCTGAGAATCAAGCGAACCTTCGGTGGCAGCAATTACTGGGGCGGTCATGGCGATTGGGGTCGAAGTTTGATTCCCTTTGGATATGTAATTGAAAAGGTATCGAAAGGCACCGCTAGTCGCTGAGCTGTAATTCACCGCCATCGCAATTTGAGCAACGACACATGCCTCATAAGTGCGAAGTTCGAAATGTTCATATTTTTGAAGGACTTTATACTTCTGGCGCTCGGTCACTATTTCAGTGTAGTCCTCACAAGTTAGCGGGTCGCCACAATGTGGTGACTACATGGCCCGAAGGGGCAGTGAAACCACCATGGCGTTGGAAACCAACGCTCTCGTAGCGTTTGATATTAATTGGATTGGTGGACTCGAGGTATGCCGGTGCGTTCAGAGCATCGATGCGTGCAAGGTTCTCGCGCAATAGAGCCATGCCCGATCCCTGGCCGCGGTGATCCTTGTGCGTGCCGAACAAGCTCAAGTAGTAATGCGGTTCAGTCGGTCGAGCTGCTGCGAAAAGCCCAGTGATCGAAAGAATATTGTCGGCAATCTGACGATCTGCGATATCCACTAGGAACTCTTCGAAAGAGTCTTCCTCTTCACGAGTGAGGTCTTCACCACCTGCCGGAATCCACAGTGAAGCAGATTCGCAGTGTTCAGTTACAAACGTCCAGGGATACCGGATCGCAGAAGTGGTAAATAGTCGCCAGAACGCGGCTACCTGTGTGGGTCGCAGAGTGGCATCTGGAAAAGTGGGTCCCCATAACGGATCATTGAAAAAGGCAGAGGTGAAGGTTTCGACGATCCCGTCGATATCTGATTCTGTAGCTACTCGAACACCATGAAGTGGGTTGTCAGTGGCCATTCCGCCACGCTACTGATCCACGTGTGAAATGTGCAAACGGAATGAGTGCCGGCACTGAGCCCAATATCCCGACATAGGTATATCTTCTTTGCAAACGTCTGGAAAGAAGCTCTTAATGCGCAAGATTGCCGCAGTCGTTGTGGCTCTAACTCTCACTTCCGCCATGAGTTATGCCAACGCTGCCAGCCCGGTCTTGGGTGGTAAATGTGGTCCGGTAGGAAATCAATACGGCTCCGGCGCCAAGAAAATGGTCTGTGCCTTGAAGAATAAGAAGTTGGTTTGGATCAAGTCGCCAACAACCAGCAGCCCAAATCCGCCGCAAAATCAACAACAAGGAATAATTAATCCATATGCGGATCTTCCTTCGATAACCACTTTTCAAAAGAATTTAACTTCCGTTTTCCCAGTCGATTTCAGTAAAGCCGTCATCACGATTCCATTTCTCGGGGCGAATTCAAAAGCTCCACATTCTGGCCTGCATGTTCATTGGAGCAATGCCGACGGCATATGGACTAACACCGGCGGCAAAGAGAATGTGACCGGCTATCCGGTGGTCCGCGCTTTTGAAGATGGCGTGGTTGATTTAGTAACACCTTTGTTCACTATGCAAACAGGTAACGGAGATGGTCACCAAAAATATGGTGTTGTGTTGGCTTTCGCTCGCGCTTTAGACGGGAAACCGATGTTGGCCGATTACAGTTTGGAACCTTTGGTGATGGAGCCGGCACCTCACTTTTATGAAGCTTTTATCAAGGTAAAACAAGGACAGAAAGTTAAGAAGGGTGACATTCTGGCCTATATGTACATTCCTCCAAGTTCGTCCGGCGGTACGCATGTGCACTTCAATCTAATCTCAAACAATATTCAAATTTCGCCTTCACTGTTCACGCCTGAAGTTGTTAAATCTTTCGCTGCTAAATACTTAGAAACCAGTTGGTTAAAGTCTGGCGAAACCTTGCCGGCCAGTATCGGTTATGGATTAACAGCAGCACAGAACCCATTTGCAAGTAAAGCGGTGGATTCCCTCTAAAAGATTTACTTCTCTTCTGCCTTAGCTTTCAACTGTCCGAGCCTGACCATGCCATCTCGCTTACCGACGATCGGCAGAAGTAGTGGAAGCAGGATTCGTCCCATGCCGACCATTTTTGGGAAGTCATGTTGGAAGGTGACTTTTGTTCCCCCACCAACAGCTTCTAGAGTGAAGGTATTAACGAAAGTTCCATTTTCATCGTAGGCCTCAAAGACAAATTTAGAGTTGGGAACTACTTCAGTTATGGCGACCTCGTTTTTGTGATGCTTGTCAGCTGGTGGGACCTCACCAACTGATTTATAACGACTGCCCACAGCACCTGAAGTGCCCGAAATAAGTTCGATGGTATATGGCTTTGGTGACCACAATGGATGTTTTGTTAGATCGGAAATAAGCGGCCAAACTTTTTCAACCGGTGCATTAATTACTTGCGAAATCAATAATTGCGCCATAACTCCTCCAGAAGTAGAAGTTAAGGCTAGAACTGCAGGCGTGAAGATTCTCCACATTTCCCGAGCAATCTCATCAAGATTGGGTCTCAGTCACTCATTTCGAGCGTACTTTAGGGGAAAAGCGGTCGGTTACTTACTTTCCAACCTTTGCGATATCAAGCAGTTCCGAGTTGATTGCAGTATCTGTTGGGCAACTCGCATTGAGTTCGGCAATCTCGGCAGCAGTGAGTTCGATCTTCGTTCCCTCGAGCGAATCCAAAATTGAACTAGCTTTTGATGCCCCAGGAATGGGAATCGATGTTGGAAATTGAGCCAAATGCCAAGCAATTGTCAGAGCGAATGGCGAGACGTTCTTATTGTCTGCCATTGATTTGAAGGCGCCGATCTCACCGCTCCCAAGTCGCTTGAAGTTTCGACCGCCACCGAGCGGTGACCAAGGAAGAAATGCAATCCCATGTTCAGTGCAGATATCAATGACTTCACCCCAATGACGATAGTTTGGGCTGTACTCATTCTGAACAGAGATGATTCCACCTTCGGCAGGAGTTCCGCCTGCTTTAATCGCGTGACGCAACATCTCGGCACTCACATTGCTCAAACCAATTTCAGCGACGTAGCCATGCTCTTTCAAGGACATCAGATTATCGAATTGATCCTCGTAGGAGATTGATGGATCAGTTCGGTGATGTTGCCACAACGGGATTTTGGCAAGCCCCATCTTGTAGGCGGATGCTTCAACCGCGCGGAAGAGGTAATGCTTCGAGGCATTTCTTCCAGATATGCCAAACATCGAGCCATCTTTTTCTCGTGTGATCCCAGCCTTTGTTGTCAGCACTACCTTTGCCTTTTGTTCGGCGGTTCCCGTCCAACTGTGGAAAGCCCGACCAACTAAAACTTCGTTATGACCCATGGTGTTCCAAGAGGGGGCATAAATATCAGCGGTATCAATCAAGGTAATACCGGCATCTAGTGCAGCGTGAATAACTGCAATTGCCCGATCTGGTTCGTTGACAAGGTTCGGGTCTCGATCATGGGGGAACGAGAGCGGCATGCACCCCATACCGATTGCCGAAACTGTGAAAGGGCCGAGTTTGCGCTGCTTGATCATAAGTAAAGCCTATCCGCTGAGTTCAGTAGTAATTTCCTATACTGAACACTGGTTTAGCGGATAAAATCGAGTTACTCGGGGAAAGGTGAAAATGAGAATCTATTTTGGCCTGCTGCTTTCTTTCACCATACTGATGACTCCAAATCTCAGCGCCAGCGCTGCAACAGTAAAACCTAAGATCCAACTAATCGAAGTCATTAACGATGGCATCGGAACGACGAAGTCCTGGACGTTAAATTGCCAACCTAATAGCGGATCTCATCCGAATCGGAACGCAGCTTGTTTACAGTTATTGAAATTGGGAATTAAGGCCCTATCTCCAACTCCAGCGGGCTACGCCTGCAGCCAAATCTATGGGGGACCAGAGAAAGCGACACTTTCTGGAACCTGGTCAGGAAAGAAATTCCGATCAACATTTTCCCGAACCGATGGTTGCCAAATAGCGCGCTGGGAAAAGCTATCCCAAGTTCTGTTACTGAAAGCCTAAATATCACCGTTCAAGAACGATTGAAGTTTGGGCCGGAATTGTCAGCTTAGCTCCCTTGATGCTCGAGAGGACCTTCGTTCCAGCGTTATTGCCGTTCACCACCAAATTCCAAGTACCGCTTGACGGCAATTGAACCGACTGGGGAACAGTTGTGGCATTTAAGGCTACGACGATCTTCTTCCATGTGTCCTTACTCTTTGATCCATCCAGAGCAAAGGCGACAACGCCATCCAGGGTTGGCAAGAATGAGAGATTGGATTTGATCGCCGCTGCGGTAGTCAATCGAAATGCGGGGTGCGCCTTTCGAAGTGCCATCAAACCTTGGTAGTAATTATTCGTGTTGATATTTGCTTGTAATGTGCCCCATTTCAGCGAGTTCACCGCATCGCTGGAGTTATAACTGTTTCCGTTGCCGCCCTTTGTGCGAAGGAATTCTTGGCCAGCTTGAATATATGGAACTCCTTGCGAAAGATAAACAATTGCTGCGCTCATCCGATCCATTTTCACAATCGTTGCCGCGGATGAATTGTTTGTGCTGGCGGTCAATTTGTCGAAAAGAGTCTGATTATCATGGGACTCGACATAGTTTATGGATTGTCCCGGAGATCCAGTCGTCCAAGCATTCGAGAGCGTTCCGTTATAAGCGGTATTTCCGACTACTCCAACTTTGATATCCAGGGCTCTTATGAATTTGCCTGATACGAAACCCGCTTCGCTGGAGTTGAAAACTGAACCTTTAGCGCCATCTCGGATCTGATCATTAAAGGCAGCCACGCCAGGAAGTTGAGCAATATTTCCCTGAGTTGCCGCTGCCGAACTTGGCAGGGAGCTTTGACCATACCAACCCTCACCTAACATCAAGATCGTTGGGTCGATTGCAGTTAAGTTCTTGCGAACCTGGTTGATCGTATTAATACTCATCTGACCCATTTGATCAATTCTGAAGCCATCCACGTGATATTCCGTCGCCCAATATTTGAAAGAGTCATTAATGAATTTGGCAGCCATCGATCGCTCATCGGCTACATCATTGCCGCAACCACTTCCATTCGTGAGCTCACCGCTGGAGTCGGTCCGGAAGAAGTATCCGGGCACGATCAAGCTTTCGCTATAGGTATTGGCGTTAAATACGTGGTGATAAACCACATCCATCAAGACGCGCAAGCCTTGGTTATGCATCGATTGAATAGCACTCTTGAGTTCGATAATTCGGGTGGTTGGATTCGCTGGATCCGAAGAATATGAGCCTTCTGGAACATTGAAGTTTTGTGGGTCATAACCCCAGTTGAAACTGGGGGCAGATTCATCAACTGATTGAAAATCAAAGACCGGCAGCAGCTCAACGTGAGTAACACCCAGACTCTTTATATGAGCAATTCCAGTAGGCAAACCTTTGTACGCCGTTTTCACATCTGTGAATGCCAGGTACTTACCCTGATGAGCTGCAGGTACCCCACTGCTTGGATCAATCGAGAGGTCCCTAACGTGCAGTTCGTAAATCGAGGCATCGGTCGGATTGCCGGAAAACTTTGGTTTCGTATTATTCCAACCAGCCGGGTTGGTTTGCGATGAATCCACTACAACGCCGCGCAAGCCATTTATTGTCGTTGCTCTGACGTATGGATCAACCGCATCGTTTGTGTTGGCATCGACCGTCACCCGATACATATATGCCACGCCATTTTGATCGCCCGGAAGCGTCGCCACCCAAGTGCCGTTTACATCGGCAAACATAGGGGATTCTTTCGCTTCAATACCGCTGGCGCTTAGGGAAGGGAAAGTTAGTAGTGAAACTTTGCTTGCAGTTGGTGCCCACACACGAAATTTAGATTCAGCTTTTGAATAAGTGTTTCCTAAGTCATTTCCAGTGTAGGTATATTTCGCGGCAAACTCTGCCGAGTCAAAAATCTTTGCTTGAGTCACTGCTGGGTTTGTTGGAACAGCGCCAGTTGGCGGCGCCGTGTAAATCGTCTTATCACCTTGTCGAATCCACACTTCGGCATTTCCGTTGGCATCAATCGAAGTAATAAATCGATCAATGCCCCCATCCTTCTCAAGCCAAGCGCCAAGGCGAATGATGATTCCCAGTTGATCGAAATTTGCCAGCCCGGTTACATCAGTCTTGGCAATAACTCCAAAATCATCTTTTCCATCGAATGCGATTCCGGTTGCACTAACCTCTTTATCGCTCGCAGAACCTGGAAGGTCACGCCAAAGATAAGCATTCCAATTCTTATAATCTCCGGCAGGGCGTTGATAATGAATAGTGAGGTGGACAGTGTCAGGCAGCGCCGCACGCGCAGATGTCGACCAAATGACAGGTTGAATTGTGGTAATTATTAACAAGAGGGCCACAATAGAACTGCGTTTCGCGAGGTTTTTCATTGTTAAAGTTTAAAGTGAATGCGGAAAATTAGTGGCCCAATGGCGGAATATCTTTGTAAAGTTTGTGCAAATGAACTAGACCATAAGAACATTAACCCTGATAATTTGGCATGAGCGAAACTCCCGAGCAAATAACTAAGATTGCAAAACTATTCGACGCTATTTCCGATTCGTATGACAACGCGGGCGTTGACTTCTTTCAGCCAATTGCTTCGGATTTAGTTAATGCCCTTAATCCTTCTTCGGGAGAATCTTGGCTTGATATTGGCTGTGGTCGTGGCGCGGTGGCGGAGAATGTTGCAACCATATTGGGTGCTAACGGGAGCTTGCTTGGCTTTGATATTTCGGCACGCATGATCGAAAACGCAAAAACCATGGCTGCTAGACACAATCTAACAAATGTTGATTTATTTGTTGATGATGCCCAAAATCCAACAAAGATTTCTGGCGAATTCGACGCAATCTCTTCTTGCCTAGTGCTCTTCTTCCTTCCGGATCCACTTGCTGCTTTGAAGAACTGGCGTCCTTTCCTCAAGAGCACTGGGCGCATTGGAGTAACCACCTTTGGCGAGAATGACCCGCGATGGCGGCAAGTAGACCAGTTATTTGATGCTCACTTACCCACCGAAATGCTCGATGCCCGCGCCAGCGGAATTAAGGGGCCATTTGCAAGCGACCAAGGTATGGAATCACTGATGCGCGATGCTGGTTACGGTGAAGTACGGACGGTTACGAGCCTCTTGCCCGTAAAGTTCCAGAACATCAGTAAGTGGTACGACTTCTCTTGGTCCACTGGCCAGCGAGCAATGTGGCTGCGGGTTCCGCAAGAAGAGCGCCCAGTTCTTCGTGCCAAAGCGGAAGCGCTGCTATCTAATTATCTAGAGAGTGATGGATCCTTTATCTTGAATCAAGAGCTCAGGCACACGCTCGCGCTTAAATAAGAAAACCCCAGAATAGCTTTCGGGGTTTTCTATTAGTCCAAAGTAATTACAGTTTCGAACCTTGCTAAAAATTAGTCACTTTCAATAGTGGAATGGTTTGAGCTCATTCCATCTTCCGAATGAGATCGACCCTTAACAGATTTAGAATGTGAATCCTCCCGCTTTTCGCCGTAACTGCGGTGCTTAGTTCCCGAAGTTGTTGGGGAAGGTTTTGGTGTGGGAGTTGGCGTTGGAGTAACTGTTGGGGTGCCTGAAGGGGCGGGAGTGGGAGTTGGAGTATTACCAGTCACCGCTGTTCCGATGGTCTCGCCGGCTGCGGCAGCTTTAGCGATGGCCGAACTTAGAGAAGACACCCACGCATTACCCACGAGAGTTGCCCCCGAAACGGTGTTTTTAACATTGATATTGGCGCTTTGTGCGTTAAGCGCAGCAGTCGTCAATGGCGGGATCGCGAATGCTCCAAACGATGCATTTCCGCCACTTGGTTGAACTGGGGTCGTGATAGCGGTCATCTTGTAGATTCCGCCAACCACATCGACAGTAATTTGAACTTGAACTGTGCTCGTGCCCCCAGGAGCGGTGTAGCTAACTGAATTTCCAAGGAAATTGACCGGAGCAGCAGTAGCTGGCTGCAAATTCAATAATTCTAGAACTGAAACTGCTCCTACAGCTGACACTCCAACTACCTTCTGAAACTTTGACGTCATGACGCACTCCATTCGTTGGGGAACCTACTTGTAAAGCGTAAAATATGTAAAATAATTACATCGTTGCGCAAAACAAATAAACTTCTAAAAAGTTCTGCGCACTTTTTGAATCCGCAGATCACACAAGTTAGTTTGTAAAGGTCGCTTTTAGATAGATTGCGATTCGCAAATTCCTCTTATTATTTTGTTCATCTCTAATTCACCTTCGTACTCAGCATTTACACAACTTTGGTTCAACTACTTCTTTTGCAAAGTAAAGCCTGTAGGACATTTGGCGATCAATCCAGAAACGATTTTCGTTGTGGTCTTTCCGCCTACGGTCTTTACACACGTAAGGGATTTACTTATCACGCTGCTGGTTTTATTGATCACAATGGCCGCACCCTGGGCAACTTTTGCTGTCGGAGTTGGGGTTACCGTGACTGTTACCGTGACTGTTACCGTCGGGGTAGGGGCGGGTGATGCCATCAAAGCTGCGGCTGATACTTTTGCATCTGCGTTTAACTTAACAATGGCCGCCTGAACTTGCGCGTTGTAGTCATCTACAGCTTTATTTGCTTGAGTAATTAAGGACGCTAATTGTGAATCCACATAAGTGACATAAGTCGTGGCTGAACCAGGGAAGGCTTGAGACTGAGTTATGTCTGCCTTTAAGTTCGCTTGAACCATGGTAAGAACACCACGAGCTCCGCTGGTGGCGGGTAACTGAGCAATCGCACTTGAGATTTGGCCAAGGTAACTATTGAGCGTAGGAACCGAAAGTGGTGGAACATAAGCCGGCATGGTTACTGGGCTAAAAGTGAGAGGAACTCCTTCTGCGGCCGCCACGCCACCCGCTCCAAGCACAACGGGCGCCGCCTGAGCGACGATTACTGTTTGAGAAGTAGCGGCGGGAGTTGTCACGCCAGGAGTTGGAGCCGGGACAGTCATACCAATCGTCTGACCTGCTGCCGCCGCAGCACTGATGGCTGATGAAAGTGAAGATTTCCAAGCAACCGAGACGAGTGTTGCACTGCTAACACTTTGAATGTTGGCACTTTGGGCAGCCAAAGCCGAAGAAGTCAGAGTGGGAATAGAGAATGATCCGTAGGCAGCGTTTGCTGCACTTGGTTGCACCGGAGTGGAAATATTCGTGATCCGGTATACACCACTGGCACCGTCTACAGTGATCGCAACTTGAACTTTATCGGGGGTTGGAGCTACACCAGCGAGAGAAGATGGTGGTGTGTAATTAACGCTAGAACCCGTGAAATTAGCCGGGGTAGCAGAAGCCTGTTGTAAGTTAATCATCTCAAGCACAGAGATCGCACCAATGGCGGATGTGCCAACTACTTTCCTAAATGTCGATGCCACAGAGGACTCCATTCGCTGGGGAAACGAAATGCAAAACGAAAGTCATTTTTATCATGGTATTCACGGCTTCTTCACTAATGCGAAGCTGTTCAAAGCCTTTGGCAGCGCAAACCCAGTAGGGCACTTAACAATAAACCCTTTCACGACCTTGGTTGTTGTCTTGCCTCCCACGGTCTTAACGCAAGTGATTGACTTCTTGATAATTCCACCAGTCTTGATAATCGGCGAACCAGCGACTTGGGTGATGGCTGGAGCTTGTGTCGTAACTGGCTCTGGTGTCGCGGTAACAGTTGCATAAGCGGTCACCGTTACGGTGGGCGCCGGTTTTGGCATTAACGCGGCGGCTGCAGCCTGCGCATCCGTATAAAGTTTATTTTGCGCTGCAACATTTTGAGCAAAATGATCCGCTATTGCTTGGTTTGTTTGCGCAATCAATTGTCCTAATTGCGAATTCAAATCGTAGAGGTAACTTGCAATCGAACTCGGGAAAGATAGCGAAGTATTTAAGTCGCCCTGTATTTGCGTTTGAAGAAAGATGAGTGAGTTTTTTGCACCAATAGAAGCTACCCCGCCCTGGGCTAACTGAGAAATTGCGCTGGATATACCTGATAAATAATTGCTTAAATTCGGAATCGGTGCTGCGGGCGCAAAAGTGGGGAGATTAAGTGGATTGAAGTTAATCGGCGCCACGAGTGATGCAGGTATTACAGAAGGAGGTGGTGTGAAAGTTGTGCTTTGGTGAACTGTGGTAGCGCCTGGTACGAAGGGTGGTGCCACGGCCGTGGAGCCGACAGTTGTAGTAGGCGCAGGAGTAGTTGGCACTGGCGGAGGTGTTGGTGTCGGCACAACCACTGGCGGAGGTGTTGGTGTCGGCACAACCACTGGTGGCGGAGTTGTCACTGTTGGAGTTGGAGTTGGAGTCGGTGTCGGCGTCGGCGTCGCGGTTCTAGTTGGCGTTGGAGTCGGCGTCGCGGTTCTAGTTGAAGTTACCGTCGGTGTTGGCGTAGGGGTAGGAGTAACGGTTGGTACCGGAGTTGTCACGGTTGGAGTTGGAGTTGGAGTTGGAGTTGGTGTAACCACCAAGGCAGCTCCAACTGTGTGACCAGCAGTAGCTGCTTGTGCAATCGCGTCCTTCAATGAAGTGATCCAAGAAGTCGAGATTGTCGTCGCACCTGAAACGGAGTTGATTGTG
>CAIQNN010000001.1 GCA_903873185.1 uncultured Actinomycetes bacterium | reverse complement strand
CTTTGCCGGTGCGCTCTTCAATCTGTCCAGCCAGCCATTCGCCAATACCTGCAAGTTTTACATGGCCAAAGGAATCTAAGGTCTGATCCTTGGTCTTCATATCGCCATCTTGTGGAATGGCACCTTCAGCAATAACAATGATTGGCGCGTAAGAGGATTCGAAACGAGATTCCACCCACTTGCAGACCTGATCAACTGAGAATTTAACTTCTGGAATCAAAATACAAGCTGCCCCGCCAGCGATACCGGCATGAAGTGCGATCCAACCAGCATGGCGACCCATAACTTCAACGATCAAGGCGCGATGATGAGATTCAGCAGTGGTGTGTAGGCGATCAATCGCTTCGACCGCAATATTTACTGAAGTATCAAAACCAAAGGTGTAATCGGTGTTATTGAGATCGTTATCAATGGTCTTTGGAACGCCAACTACATGGACGCCCAAGGCATCAAGTTTTGTAGCTACGCCCAAAGTATCTTCGCCACCAATTGCAATCAGGGCATCAATATTCATTGCCGCTAAATTCTCTTTGATTCGCTCAACGCCGCCTTCAATTTTGAACGGGTTGGTTCGGGAAGAGCCCAAAATGGTGCCGCCGCGGGGCAGAATTCCCCGGGTTGCTGCTAGATCTAGCGGCATGGTGAGACCCTCTAGCGGTCCCTTCCAGCCATCCCTGAAGCCAACAAATTCATAGCCATACTCTTTAACGCCCTTGCGAACTACGGCCCGAATGACCGCGTTCAAGCCGGGGCAATCGCCACCGCCAGTGAGAACACCAATACGCATAATTAACTCCAGATCGAAATGAAAAAATGAGGTTTGGAATGGTCAACGATGACTCCGTAAGTCTACCCTGCGACATATGGCACTAGTAGCGGGCATTGACTCCTCAACCCAGTCGGTAAAAGTCGTAATTCGCGACGCTGAAACCGGCCAACTGATTCGCCAGGGTCGCGCCAGCCACCCAGATGGCACCGAAGTTGATCCGGCGCACTGGTGGGTAGCCCTTCAGGCCGCCATCGCCGATGCCGGTGGCTTCGATGATGTGGCCGCAATTTCAGTGGGCGGTCAGCAACATGGCATGGTCGTCTTAGATAGTGATGGCGCCGTTATTCGCCCCGCCCTGCTTTGGAATGACACTCGCTCTGCCGCTGCTGCTGCCGCTCTCAATGCCGAAATTGGTGGCCCAGCCGCTATGGCCACGGCCGTTGGCTCAGTTTTGGTCGCCTCTTTTACCGCCAGCAAAGTTAGATGGCTGGCCGACGCCGAGCCCGCAAATGCCGCCCGAGTAGCGGCGATCGCCCTGCCCCACGATTGGCTGACTTGGAAACTTTCTGGCTCAACTAATTTGGAAGATCTAACTACCGATCGCAGCGATGCTTCAGGCACTGGCTATTTTGATTCGGTTAGCTCCACATACCGCCGCGATATTTTGGCGATGGCGCTTCGTTCTGATCGCCCAATAATTTTGCCGCGCATCATCGCCCCTAATCAATTTGCAACCAAGACTCTAACTGGAATTCCGATTGCAGCTGGTGCTGGCGACAACGCTGCAGCAGCTTTGGGAGTTCAAGCCAAGCCCGGCGATGTCGTTGTCTCGTTAGGTACCAGCGGAACCGCCTTCGCAGTTTCGAAAACTTCCACTCACGATGCCTCCGGTGAAGTTGCCGGCTTTGCCGATGCCGCTGGAAATTTCTTGCCTTTGGTCTGCACCTTGAATGCAGCACGAATATTGGATGCGGCCGCTCGAATTCTGGGCGTCGATCATGATCGCTTAGGCGAACTTGCACTTGCCTGCGTGCCTGGCGCGCAAGGCTTAACTCTGCTGCCTTATTTTGAAGGTGAGCGAACCCCAAACCGCCCAGACGCTACTGGCGTTTTCGCTGGGATGAATTTAGCCAATTCGCATCGCGAAAATTTTGCTCGGGCAATGGTCGAAGGAATGTTGTGCGGGTTGGCCGATGCCGTTGAATCATTGATAAATCTCGGGGTTGATGTGCAACGAATTCTTTTAATCGGTGGTGCTGCAAAGAATCCCGCAGTCGGGGAAATCGCCTCGGCCCTCTTTGGTCGTACTGTGGTACTTCCCCCGGCTGGCGAATATGTCGCTGATGGCGCGGCCAAGCAAGCAGCGTGGGCACTGTTAGGTGGCGAAGAACCACCACACTGGAACGGTGGCGAAACTCTTTCTTATAACTCAAAACCCTCTCCTGAAGTTTTAATTCAATATCGCAAACTTCGCGACCAAACCGTTACCTGGTAGCTACTACAAGAGAGAAGAAATAATGAGTCTTAAGCCAGAAATTGCAACTTACTTAGAAGCGATGTCAAAAGTAGTTGCCCCGGAACTTTGGGAAGCCCCAATGTCTGTGCAACGCAAAAATAGGGTCGGTCGAGTTGCGATTGCTGGAACCCCAGAACCAATTTATGAAGCGGAGCATCGCTTTATCCCAGGACTTACTTCAGATTTGCCGATTCGAATTTTTCGCCCAAGCGCCAAAGGTCCGCTGCCGGCGATGATCTATTTCCATGGTGGTGGTTGGTCAGTCAATACCCTGGATATGTACGAACAGAGCCTGCGCTCAATAGCCAATAAAGCCCAGATCATAATTATTGCGGTGGCCTATCAAAAGGCGCCGGAACATCCATTCCCAATCCCTTTTGATGATTGCTATACAACGCTCGAGTGGGCCTATAAGAGCGCCGATCGTCTTGGAATTGATCAAAATTTGATCGGCGTCGGTGGCGATAGCGCTGGTGCCAATTTGGCTTCCGGCGTTGCGCTTAAAGCCCGAGATGAAGGGGACATTACCCTCGCCTTCCAATTGCTTATCTATCCATGCAATAGCTTTGAAATGGATTACGAATCATCGACAAAGAACGGCACCGGTCTTGGATTGACTACAAAATCGATGCGCTGGTTCTGGAACGCATATTTACAGCGTGAAGAGGATCGCAAGAATCCTTACGCCGTACCAGTCCTAGCCAAGAGCTTTGCTCATCTGCCGCCGGCAATTATTGTCACCGCTGAATTCGATCCGCTGGTTGATGATGGTGCCAACTATGCCGAGCTTTTAAAGCGCGATGGCGTGCAAACTATCTACCGCGAATACGAAGGTCAGATCCACGGTTTCATGGTCCTGGCTTCAATCACGCCAGATGCTGAAATGGCGCAACAAAATGTGGCCAACGAAATCAATGCCCTGCTGGATCGAACCTTCTAGGCGTTATTCGAATTAAAGTTTCCGGTCTTCGCACTTTGTAATACAAAGGCGCGGCCGGCTTCTAAGCGCGCAATCGGTACCCGAAATGGCGAGCAGGATACATAATCTAAATCCAGGCTCTGGAAGAAGTGAATGCTAAGTGGATCGCCACCATGTTCACCGCAGACGCCCAACTTCAACTTTGGTTTTACCTTGCGAATTTCTTCGACCGCAATCTTTACCAATAACCCGACGCCATCTTGGTCGAGCGATTCAAATGGACTAAAAGGCAACAGCTCCAGATCTAAGTACCGTGGCAAGAAGGAAGACTCGGCGTCATCGCGACTAAATGCCCAAGTTAGCTGAGTTAAGTCATTGGTACCAAAGGAGAAGAAGTCCGAATAATCGGCTAACTTCGCAGCGGTAATTGCGGCACGTGGCGTCTCGATCATCGAACCGATCTTGATATCCAAACTGCTGTCATTAGCGGTCAGTACTCGAGCAATTTCCGCTTCCAACGTAGAGCGGAAGTACAAGAGCTCGCGTTGACTGGCCACTAACGGAATCATGATCTCTGGTCTCACAATGGTGCCGCCGCGCTGCGCTTCTAGCGCCGCCAAGGTAATTGCTCGAACCTGCATGGTGAAGAGCTCAGGAATTAAAACACCCAGGCGAACACCGCGAAGACCCATCATGGGATTTGATTCATGCCAGCGATTAACCGCGCGATACATAGCGATTTCGCGCTCGGTTGGCACCTGACCCTTCGCCTCTTTGGTGGCGATATTCACGGCCAAAGTTGTTCTGTCCGTTAAGAACTCATGCAGAGGTGGATCTAATAGCCGAATGGTTACCGGCAAACCATCCATCGCTTTGAAAATTCCCAAGAAGTCGGCAAATTGCAATTTCTCCATCTCGGCGATGATCTCTCGACGTTCTGACTCTTCATCGGTCAGCACCAGCGCCTCAACCAAAGAACGGCGCTCCCCCAAGAACATGTGCTCGGTTCGAGTCAGACCAATACCTTCTGCGCCCAACCGACGGGCAGTGGCCGCATCTTCTGGTGTATCGGCATTGGTACGCACACCCATAACACGTACGGCATCGGCATAGCGCAAGAATTGATCCACCGCGTAAATCACCGGAGAATATTCCGAAGCTTTCAAGTTGCCTTGCAAGTATGTGGTTACAGGTGAGGGAACTACTGGAACCGCACCGGCGTAAATAACACCAGTAGTTCCATCGATGGAAATAATCTCGCCCTCGTGAACAACTAGCTCGCCCACCCGAAATAACTTCTCTTCATTATTAACTTCAATAGCTTCAGCCCCGCAAACTGCAGCGCGACCCATTCCGCGGGCAACCACCGCAGCATGCGAAGTCTTGCCACCGCGGCTAGTCAGAATGCCTTGCGCCGCAACCATGCCAGCCAAATCTTCCGGACTGGTTTCGCGACGAACCAAAATTACTTTCTCACCCGCAAGTGCCATATCGGCAGCTCGGCTGGATTCAAAAACTACCTTTCCTACAGCGGCGCCTGGAGAGGCGGCGATTCCACGAGCAATTTCGCGCTTCGCCACGGTCTTATCAAATTGTGGAAACATCAATTGGCTTAAGTGCTCCCCGCTCACCCGGCTAATCGCTTGATCCATAGTGATCATGCCTTCGCCTACCAAATGTGAGGCGATTCGAAAGGCTGCCTCGGCAGTTCGCTTACCCACGCGGGTTTGAAGGATCCACAACTTGCCAGATTCAATCGTAAATTCAATGTCGCACATATCCCGGTAATGCGATTCCAACTTTCGCATAATATTTTGCAACTCATTAAAGGATTTGTTATCTATCTCTTCTAGCTCAGAAAGTGGGAGCGAATTTCGAATTCCAGCAACTACATCTTCGCCTTGGGCCATGGGCAAGTAATCGCCATAAGCGCCGGTCTCACCGGTTGAAGGATTGCGGGTAAAGCAAACTCCGGTACCTGAAGTTTCGCCGATGTTGCCAAATACCATCATCTGCACATTTACCGCCGTGCCCAAATCATTGGAGATTCGCTCTCGGCGGCGATATAGCTGTGCCCGGTCGGAATTCCAGGAGTGAAATACTGCTTCAATCGCCCGGCGCAGTTGAGTTTGCGCATCGAACGGGAATGTTTCACCAGTCTCCTTCTCGATAAACGCAATGTGGGCATCGCCTAATTCGCGCAAAGCAACTGGCGTCAATTCCGCGATATTTGCCACGCCATGTCGATCCATTACCGCTTGGCGAACTACTTCAAAGCGTTCATTAGAGATCCCATAAACAATGCGGCCATACATATCAATAAATCGGCGATAGGAATCCCAAGCGAAGCGATCATCTCCCGTTAACTCTGCTAACGCGGTTGCGATTGCGGGGGAAATTCCAACATTTAGAACGGTCTCCATCATTCCCGGCATCGAGAATTTTGCGCCAGATCGGACTGAAACTAAAAGTGGCTTTGTTGGATCCCCGAATTTCTTTCCGGTTGACTCTTCTAGATGAGCGACCGCCAAATCAACTTCTTCAAGTAAATCAAGCGAGACGACGCCAGTAATCAAAAAATCCTGACACGCTCTCGTGGAGATAGTAAAACCATCTGGGACTGGAATTTGTAACTTGACCATCTCGGCCAAGTTCGCACCTTTGCCACCTAATAGGTCGCCCATATTTCGATCGCCGAAACTAAATGGAAATACTCTGGTTTGCATCGTTGCAAATCTCCTAATTCTCGATACGAAAATTACGGGGGCGTTATTTAATTTTGGGGAATTAAGTTGTCGGAATCTTGCCACACGGTGGCTACATCAAGTTTCCATTTAATCGTGAGCGAAAGAGTGAGGTGAGGCACAAGGTATTAATGCGAGCGTGAGCGCTATCCCCTAGGCATCCAAACTGTTGCAAATCGTTTGCCGGATTCAACCACCCATCGCTTGGTGTCATCCATGGCGGCCTCGCCAGAACCAGCAAGATCAACGAGCGTGATTCCCATTTCGGCATCTTCTGGAAAATCTATGGCTTTTGAGCCCACGCAATAGGCAACCGGTCGATCCAACGAGGTCGCAACTTGTCTAATGTAGCCAACCACCTTGCCGCTCCAGCTTTGCGAATCTAGTCGACCTTCACCGGTGATAACCAAATCTGCTTCAGCAATTGCTTCGGCCACGCCAACAATCTTTCCAACTGCCGCTGAACCAGAGACATATTTGGCTCCCCAGCCCGCTCGCAAGCCATAAGAAGTTCCACCTGCCGAACCGCTGCCCGCCGAGTCGGTGACTTTGCAGATTTGGGAAAACTTTCGCAGGCCACTTTCCAACACCGCAATATCCGCCTCGGTCGCACCTTTCTGGGGTCCGAAGACCGCAGCTGCGCCCATCTCGCCGAGCATGGGATTTGAGACATCGACCAAGCAGATCACCCCACCCTTTGGCGGATGGAGAAAATTGGAGCTATCAATCTCGGCCAAGTCGTTTAATCCGGCGCCGCCCAGTGCGATTTCATCGCCCATCGAATCCAAGAATGAGAACCCGAGCGCTCGTAGCGCGCCGCTGCCGCCATCGGTACTTCCAGAGCCACCAAGCGCGACATAAATCCGTTCCACATCGGGATGGCGACGGACCTCATTCAATACTTGACCCAAGCCATAGGTGTGAGCCGTTAACGGTTCTAGCTTCTCCATCATGGTGATTCCCGAAGCACTAGCCAACTCCACAATCGCGCTGCCCTCATCGAGCAATAACCAATGGGCTCGATTAGTACGACCATCTGCCCCAATTACCGAAAGCGTCGACTTTTCAACATCATCCCGCGCGGCCGCGATCGCTTCCAAAGTTCCCTCGCCGCCATCGGCCATTGGGATCAAGATCAGTTGATCATTTGGTCGGACTTCTAGCCAACCTTCGGCCAGCCACTGAGCCACATCGCTGTTAGTTGCCGAGCCTTTAAACGAATCGGGGGCAATAACTATTCGGGACATGTCTTTAGTGTATGCACATAACCAAAATTACCCTCCCTGCGGTCGCCCTCGACGGCCGCAAGAGAGGGTAATTCCTTTTAGCTGATTAGGACTTTAGTGCGCCTGCTCCGGTAGAGAAGTAGTTTGGATACTTATCTGCCTTTGCCAAGTCACGGGCTGAAGCCGCGACATAGGAATCGGTGTAAGTGGCACGAAGGTTTACATTCTTCATGTCAGCAACGGTCCAAGCTCCAGAAGCGAGCTTGCCTCGGCCATCGATCGTAAGTACCGAGCGTGGTCCAAGGGAAGGCATCTTTCCAGTTGGGTTGTACATAACGAGCTCGTCGTTCAGCGCCTTAATATATGTGTCGATACCAGTACCGGCGTAGTAATCGGCAGGAATCTTTGCTGCGATCTGAGCTGCAGTGTGAGACTCGATGAATCGTGTTGTATCCATCATGGCATCAACAACGCGCTGAGTTAGATCTGGGTGAGTTGTAACCCAGTCTTCGCGGCCATAGACGCAAGTTGCTGGGAATGGTCCACCAAGAGCTGCCTTGGTCAATGAGCCGTAGCGCATATCTACCAAAACATAGCCAATGCCTTGACCAAGAACAGCAGAGATTGTTGGCTCTGTTGTCATTCCGCAGTCAATTGCCTTGTTCTTCATAGCTGCAATGAATGTTGTTCCAGCGCCAGCAACATAAGAGTGCATCGCTGATTGTGGAACGCCTGCTTTTGCACCCAATGAAAGGGTCAAGAAGTTAGTGGATGAACCAAGTCCGGTAACACCCAAGCTAACGCCGCCCTTTTGATTTGCCCAGTCGGCAGGACTATTGATCGTGCCCTTTAGATCGGAGCGACAAAGTTCGACTTCACCTGGAGATTGCAACAAAGTTGCAACGTTAATGGTGTTCTTACCCTTGATTCGAAGATCGATATTGTGATCGTAGAAACCTAGAACGAAATCAACCGAACCGGTGAGCATGTCATCCTCTGCGCTGGCTCCCGCTGCCTCATCTGTCAGAACTACGTTAATACCGTACTTCTTGTAGTAGCCAAGTTGCTGTGCAAGCATCGCATGAATGTAAATCTGCTTGGACAAGCCACCGACCTCGATACGTACTGTTGGAAGTGCTGCCTTTGCAGGAGCAACAACGACCATTGCGAGGCTCATAGCAATCGCACTGACGAGTGCAAGCCGTCGATTAACTTTTCTCATTTTTCTCCTTTTCCTGGATTGTTTAGAGTTCTGATCCAGAAACCTGTGTTGGGCGCCAATTAAGAAGACGATCTTCTAATTTGGTTATTAGGAATTCGGCCGAAAGTGCCATGATCGCGATCAAGACCATCGCGGCATAAACGCCATTTGGATTGAAGTTTCCTTGAGCAGTTGCGATCAACAGTCCCAGGCCACGTTGAGCGCCAAGGAATTCACCGACGATCGCACCGATCAATGCGAAACCAAAGCTCACGTGCATACTTGCGGTGATCCACGAAAGTGCTGATGGGAAAATCACTCGTCGAAGGACATCTCGCTTCGAAGCACCCAATAGCCGAGCATTCGAAATCAATTTATTGTCAGCTTCTCTGGTTCCCTGGAATGCATTGAAGAAGACCGGGAAGAAGACCAGCACGAAGGCCAGCGCAACTTTTGAGATTGAACCCAAACCCAACCAAAGCACGAAGATCGACCCAAGAACTACCCGGGGAATTGAGTTCGATACTTTGATGTACGGCGCAAAGATTTCGGCCGCAGTCTTGTTACGGGCCAGGAAGACACCGAAAATAATGCCCAGGATGACGCCTGCAAAGAAACCATAAGTCGCTTCATAGAACGTCACCCAGGCATTCACCCAAAGCGATCCGATAGAAGTCCCATTCTGGACCCAAACTTTGAGCTGATGAAGGACACCCGTTGGGCGGCCATAAAAGAAGGGATCTAAAATTTTCTTATCAGCAAGGATCTGCCAAGTGCCCATAAGCAAAACCGCAAAACCAAGTTGCAACGAGTGAACCTTGATCCGGTGGGTTGTGTTACGTCGCTTGATCTCTTGATCGGAAAGATACTCTTCGGCCATTTTTACTTCTTTCCTGAAGGGGCGATTAATTGACGTTGGTAAGCCAGATCCACTTCATCGCGAAGGACATTCCAGATCTTGTGATAGATCGCCAAAAACTCAGGCGTGAACCGAATATCGCGGGCTTTTCGTGGCCGCGGCAAGTCAATTTTGAAATCTGCTTTAACTTGCGCCGGACCAGCCGTTAAAACAATTACCCGGTCAGCCAAAGCAATTGCCTCTTCCAGATCGTGAGTCACAAAGAGAACTGTTGATTTAGTTTGCTCCCACAAGCCCATGAGTTCATCGGTCATGATGCTTCGAGTCTGAACATCCAAAGCGCTAAACGGTTCATCCATCAGCAACAGCGATGGCTCATTAATCAGTGACTGTGCCAGTGCAACGCGCTTCTTCATTCCGCCGGAAAGTTGATGCGGATAGTTATTCTCAAATCCAGTTAAGCCAACCTTTGCAATCCACGACTTAACCAACGCATCGTGATCCTTTACTTTGCGAAACTTTGGTCCCGCGGCAATGTTGCTGTAAACATTCATCCACGGGAAAGTCGCATCGTGCTGAAAGACAAAGCCAGTCGAAGTATCGATGTCATGAACTTCTTGACCATTTACCGTGACCTTGCCAATGCTTGGTTGCTCTAACCCCGCCAGCAACGTCAAGGCTGTTGACTTTCCGCAACCGGTCGGCCCGACCAAAGCTACGAATTGCCCGGCTTCAACTTCGAACTCCAAGTTCGCAAGTGCCTGATACCAAGTCCCTTTAGGCGTTCTAAAACGCTTTGAAACCTTTTCGAATTTAACTGCGCTGCCAGAATTCATGGATGGAGGTTATTTCCCAACCCTTCCAAAACAATGCTTCTTCTTAAAACTGGTGAATTAACTCATTTTTCGGCGTTTTGCTCATTAATCTCAAGAGCGCGGGGGCAGACAAAGCCATTAGCAATGGAGAGAATTAGCCCTCATTAGGGGGTGATCGATTTGGCTCGGAATCGCAATTTGCTGGTGCGCGTTGCAGGCAATCGCCTAATCGTCGTCCTCATAGCTGGCGTAATTGGTTTAACGCTTGCTTATAACGCCGCTCGCTCTGCCCAAGACAATCAATACGAGATGCGCGCCCTGGCGATCGCCAAGGCTACTGCCGCAATCCCTGACCTTCCGGAAATGTTGACCACTGGCGATCCAGCTCACCGCATCTCCGAGATCGCTGAAACGATCCGAAAGAACACCAACGCTTCTTATGTAGTTATCGCCAATGATCACGGTATTCGCTTCTCGCATCCCAATCCCGCAATGATCGGGCAAAAGATTGATGGCCAACTGTTGGCGCTGCAGGGCAAGTCCTACACCACCATCAACGAAGGTACTTTGGGAAGATCGGTAAACGGTAAGACCCCGATCTATAACAATGCCGGCAAAATCGTGGGTCTAGTCTCAGCGGGAATCTTGGTAAGCCAACTTTCAACTGAAGGCAGCTACCTCCTGCATGGCTTCCTTATCTACGGTCTCGGCTTTCTCTTCGCCGGTCTGGTCTTATCTGAATTCTTTATTCGTCTAGCTCGCAATCGAAGGCTCGCCGAAGAGTTAGAAGATATCACCACTCAATTTCAAGAGCGCGATGCCATGTTGCACGCCATTCGCGAAGGTGTAATTACTTTAAACGCAGAACAAAAGATCACCTTGATCAATGATGAAGCGATTCGCCTGCTGGACCTCACAACTAATGTGATTGGTAAGCAAATTTCGGATGTCATTCCCGAAGGTAGATTGCGCGCACTTCTGGAGGGCAAGATTGCCGACGATGATGACCTGCGAGTCCTAACCGATAAATTTTCGATCCTGATAAATCGCCGCGTTGTAAT